>CAXTRQ010000044.1:0-36187 GCA_964246705.1 uncultured Pyrinomonadaceae bacterium | reverse complement strand
ATTGGTGGGTATGAAAGAAGGTCTCGGGTTGATTGCACTCGTAAAGAAGCTGATGTTTTTCCTCTTCGGATAACATCGTGAGGTCGGCGATATGGCGGGTGGGATTGGTGGCGAAGGACTCCAGAAGATTTTTAAAGTGCCTCAACACACGGTCAATGGCGGCGCTGCTGAAACGCTTGTTATCGTAGAGGATGTGCAGCGAAAGTTTCGCGCCCGGCCTGACGATAATGTTGATGGGATAGTTAGTTTTCTGGACAGTGTAGGAGTCTGTGATTTCGACGCCGCCGATTTGTTGCCCGATTAAGTCCTCGGCTACATAGTTTTCAGAGACGAGAAGGGTCTCGAAGAATGGTTCGGTGGTATCCACATCGCTCCACTTCTGAACCATGACAAGCGGACTGTACTCGTACTGCTGCATTTCCACCTGTTGAGATCGCAGGCTCTTGAGCCAGTCCAACAGCAGTGCTTCGGGCGCAACTGTCGCCCTCATCGGCAGCGTGTTGATGAACATTCCGATCATTGACTCGACGCTCTTGAGTTCGGTCGGACGACCGGAGACGGTGACGCCAAAGACGACATCATACTCGTTGAGATACCGGCTCAAGAGAATCGCCCATGCCCCCTGCACAACGCTATGCAGAGTCATCTGCTGCTGTCGCGCGAGGGACTGGAGCGCCTGCGTATCCGACTCCGTGAGGAAAACGCCGCGTCCTCGCTCGTTCGCCCGCTCGCCGTTTCGCGCAGGCTCCCCTGCGTTCAGACGTGAAGGTGAAGTGATGCCTGCGAGCGTGCGCCGCCAGAATGTTTCTGCTTCCGAGAGGTCACGCTTTTGCAGCCATGCGATGTAGTCGCGATAGGGTCGGGTCGGCGCGAGTTCTAAATTTTCACCACGGCTAATCGCGCCGTAATAGAGCGAGACCTCTTTCATCACCAGCGAGAGACACCAGCCGTCGAGCAACAGGTGATGATAACTCCACACAAACTTGTAAACATCGCGGTCGAGTTGAATGAGCGCGCAACGCATCAGCGGCGCGCGGGAGAGATCGAAGCCTCGCCGCTTATCGTCTTGCAGGAAAGCTTGGAGCCTCTCTTCCTGCGCGGCCTCGGAGATGCCCTGATAATCGAGATGCTCCCAGACGAGAGTCGCTTTACGACGCACGATTTGAAGCGGCTCGTCGAGTCCTTCCCATGCGAACGCGGTGCGCATGATGGGATGACGTTTGACGATCTGCTCCCATGTGCGCTCGAATGCCGTGGGATGGAGGTTCCCACGAAGAGCGCAGACGATGTGCATGAAGTATTCGCCCGACCCCGGCGCGTAAAGCGCGTGGAAAAGCATCCCCTGTTGCAGAGGGGAGAGCGGATACACGTCTTCGACGTTTTTGAGTCTCATGGCAAGTTACTCTCTCGTGAGGACTTCACTCCGGCGAGCAATCGTAGGCGGTGCGGTGATGAGAGTAGGTGGAATGTCCCGTTGACTTTAAAGAGACGATCAATTAAGAGAGATTTCGGATTCGGCTAACTCAAACTCTTCTTCGTCATCCTCGCCGTCGTCATCATCGAGTAGTTTGGACAACTGTTCCAGTTTCCGCTCGTCGAGATTCGCCAGTTCAAATGCGGAAGGCGCGTAGGTGTCTTCGGCCACGGGTTGCTGTTCGGTCGCGGCGGCGAGACCGGCGACGGTGGGATTGTTGAAGAGTTGTTGAGGACTCAACTTGAGTCCGGCCTCGTTGGCGCGGGCAACGATATAAATGGCGACGACCGAATCGCCGCCAAGCTCGAACAAATTGTCTTGAGCGCCGACGCTTTCGATGCCAAGCACGGATTGCCATATCTCCGCGAGCAGATTTTCCACGTCACCGGAGGGTGCAACGTACGGCGTCTGCAACTCCGGTCGAGGGTGCACGGATTTTGGTGCGGCTAAATAAAGATTCTCTGCCTGTTCGGTCAGGCTTGCTTTCGTCATCGCTCCGGCGTTTTCGATGAGGGCATGAACGTCGGCGGTTGAAACGACGACCTGCGGCGCGGCTCTGCCTGAGAGGATACGGCTAAGAACTTCGACGCCCTCCGCAGGGAGAATCCCGCGCGTCAAATCCAGCCCCGTTTGCCCGCTGGCGGGCGTCACTCGCGGCTTCTCCGTCCCTTTGACACGAGCGGCGGAGTTGTCCGCGCGTCCCGGTTGATCGCTGGCGGCGAGCGCTTTGATGAGCGCGGCGGAGTCGTTAATCTTCTTCGCGGTGAATTCCAAAATCTCCACCAGTTCGCGCCCCTCTTCGTCCAAAATGATGATGTCGAAGGCCGGAGCCTCGCTTTGCTGGTCGTTGTTTTCGCGCGCCTTCGCGTAGCCGTAGAGTCTGTGCGACAGAGGGCTGTGAATCTTCACCGCCCGGTACGAGAGCGGCAGGTATGTGCTGCCGTCGCCGAGGTGCTGTTTCGCAACTCCGGTCACGAGGTCGAGAAGCGCGGGATGCAGCCTATAGTGCTCAAGGTCTGCGGAAAACTCTGACGGCAATTCAAAGCGAGTCAACAACTCGCCCGACCCCAAATGGACGGACTTCAAGCCTCCCCAACGCGGGCCTAAGCCTTCGGCTGCGAAGCCTTCTGTTGTGAGGTCTAATTTTCTACCGCTCCTCTCCGCAAGTTTTTTCAAATCGCGCTTCTTCACAGGCTCCGGCTTCAGCCGCGCTATTTGTCCGACCGCGTGCTCCTGCCACACCGCGTCGCCTTCGCGCCTGCTCCTGATGACGAACTTAAAGCCGTCGGCTTCTCTTTCCAGAATTGTCTGCGCCTCGCGTATTTCATCCTCTCCGACTCTCATAATGTTGAGGAAATAGATGTCGCGCAATTCCAACTCGCCCGCGCCCGCGTATGCTTCAAAAGCTGCTCGCGCAATCTCAAGGTAAGCAGTGCCCGGCAGAAGTGCATGTCCCGCAATTCGATGTTCGTCAAGTAGCCAGAAATTATGGACACTGAGCCGCATCGCATAAACCCGTCGGTCGGTACTCTCGTCTGCCCAATCACTCAGCAACGGGTGTTCGAGAAAGTGTTGAGATGCTCCGGCACGCGACGACCGCTGGCTCGCGCCCAACGCGCGGCGGGCTGCCATCCCTGCTTGCTGCCAAGCGTCCCAATTAATCGAGATGGTGCGCCCTGCGTGGCGGCGCGCGTCCACTTGCGCGTAGGCATCGAGGAAGAAATTAGCCGCGCAATAGTCCAACTGCCCGACGCCGCCGAGCACGGAACTGAGCGACGAACAGAGCATGATGAAATCGAGGCTCACGTCTTCAAGAATTGACTCCAGCACCCTAAGACCTTGCACCTTCGGGGCGTTTTGAGTTGCATCATCCCGCCGCCTTCCACACCGGCAGCGTGCACGACGCCATTAATCTCACCAAACCGCTCGCGCGTCTGCGCGACCACTTCCTTCATCCGTCGCCGGTCGGTGACATCCGCGCTGAGAGCCGACACTTCCGCACCATGCTCTTCGATAGAAAGCAGTCTCCTAATAATCTTGCTCACGGCGTCGCTCTCGTCGTGCGTCTCCGTCCACTCATCCCAACATTCTCTGGAAGGGAAATCCATGCGTGCGGTGAGCACCAATTTGGCGCGCGTAGTCTGCGCCAGCCAATCGGCAATTTCCAACCCGATGCCGCCGAGACCTCCGGTGATGAGATACACGCCCTCGTCACGCAGACGCGGCGGAGCACCAGCAGCTTCGGGGAGCCTCAGCGTTTCCAACATTTTTACCCAACGCGTGCCTTCACGGTATGTCACTACCTCGTCCGTATGCGGTGCGGTGAGTTCCGCCAAAAGTTGTTCTACGAGGCACACTTCGCGTGCTTCTCCGTCTGTCGGGAGGACGAGATCAATGCTGCGGCAAGTGATGTTCGGGTATTCCTGCGGAATCACTCTGCAAGGCGCGAGTGTCGTCGCTTTCTCAGGAAACAACTCCGTCTCGCCCGCGAGACACTGCATGTTGTTGGTCACGATGTCGAGCCGCACCGGCTGCGACGCGTTCCCCTGCCCCAGAGCTTGCGCGAGAAACAGAAGGCTGTAAAAACTATGCCGCAGAAGTTGCTCACTGTTCATTCGCGCTGACGCACAGACGGGCGTTACCCCCCATAGATGAGCCATCCGGTCGGGAACCCCACCGGCCTCTGAGAGTTCTTTGAGCAGGCGCTCGTAATCGGCAGCGCACCCCGCGTCAATGGTGAACTCGGAGGAATTGTGCCGCGCGAACTGCTCGCCCGCATTAACCCTGATGACCTCCGCGCCCGTCGACGCCAAGCGTTCAGCGAGACGTGTGGCGAGACTGGTCTCGTTCATAAAGACGAGCCAGCGCGAATCGCCCGCCGAACTCTCCCACGCATTTACAACGGGAGTGGTCGTCTGTTTCCACAGCGGCGCGTAGAGCCATTCGTTCGTGTCAGGTCTCTTGTCAAGCGTCGCCGCTGGCGGCTTATCGCGGTACTCTTCTTCCGCCTGCGGCTCAATCCAGTAACGCGTCCGCTCAAACGGGTAAGTCGGCAGCGGCACACGGCGATTGCGACGGCCTGAATTGAACGACAGCCAATCGAGCCGTCGGCCCGCCAGCCAGATTTCTCCCGCCGCGCGCATGATGCTTTCCGCATCTGTCTGCTGTTCCTGCGGTCGCGGTAGTGATGCGATAGAAACATGCGCGGCGTTTTTATGTTCGTGCCGTCGCGCCAGTGTGTGGAGAGTTTGTCCCGGCCCGACCTCCAACAAAATCGCCTGCGGGATGTGAAACAACTCCTGCAACCCGGCGTCGAACCGCACGGTCTCGCGCAACTGGCGCACCCAGTAGAGAGGGTCGGTTGCCTCGTCCGGCCTGATCGCTGCGCCCGTCAGGTTTGAGATATATGGGACTCGCGGCGGATTGAGTTTCGTCGCCTTCACTAATTCGCCGAACGGCGCGAGGATAGGCTCCATCATGCGCGAGTGGAAGGCGTGCGAAGTGTGCAAGCGGCGACAGTGGCGACCGTCGCCGGTAAGCCGCTGCTCCAATTCTTCGACGGCTTGCGTCTCACCCGCAACGACGCAAAATGAGGGACTGTTGACGGCGGCAAGCGACAGTCGCTCATCGAGAAGCGGGACGACCTCACGCTCCGGCAGAGAGACGCTGAGCATCGCACCATGCGGCACTCCCTGCATCAATCGCCCACGCGCGGCGACCAGCGCGAGCGCATCTTCCAAAGACATCACTCCCGCGAGACACGCCGCCACGTATTCGCCGACGCTATGACCGATCATCGCGCGGGGCTGCACACCCCACTTCATCCATAATTGTGCGAGCGCGTATTCGACGATAAAGAGGGCGGGCTGTGTGTAGCGCGTCTGTGTAAGCTGTGTGGCGGCCTCTTCCGCCTGCTCTGTGGGCGGGAAGAGCAGAGAGCGCAGGTCACACCCGACTTGCACTTGCAGCAACTCGGCGCACCGATCAACCTGCGCCCTGAAAGCAGATTCGCTTTCGTACAATCCCCTGCTCATCCCGACGTGTTGTGCTCCCTGTCCGGGGAACATGAACACGACGGGGCGCTCGTTCGTCTCCTGCACGGAGACGCGGACGCGGCTCGCGTCCTGCGCCTCCAATGCTGCCACGGCGTCGGCGGTGTCACGACAGACCAGCATCATCCGGTGGTCGAGCGGCTCGCGTCCGGCTTGCAAAGTGTAAGCAACGTCGTTCAGATTTAGTTGGGAGTGCTGTCTTAGATGTTCAGCCAAGTTAGACGCGGCAGTTCGCAGGGCGGAGGAAGTTTTAGCGGACAGCAACAGCAAGTGAGAAGGTCTACCAACATCATCATGCTCAAAAGTTGGAGCTTCTTCGAGGATAACGTGCGCGTTCGTGCCGCCGATGCCGAACGAGCTAACACCTGCGCGGCGAGGCTCGCCGTTGGCCTTCCATGCGTTCAACTCCGAATTCACGTAGAAGGGGCTATCGTCGAAGTCAATCGAGGGGTTTGGGTGTCGGTAGTGGAGGCTCGGCGGAAGTTGTTGGTGCTTGAGCGCCAGTACGGTCTTGATAAGCCCCGCGACTCCGGCTGCCGTGTCAAGATGTCCGATATTGGTCTTGACGGAGCCGAGCGCACAGAAACCTTTCTTCGTCGTGTCGGCGCGGAAGGCTTGAGACAGCGCCGCCACCTCCACAGGATCGCCGAGCGCCGTCGCCGTCCCGTGCGCTTCGATGTAGCTGATTGACGAGGACGAGACTCCGGCCATGTGCAGTGCTTCGCCGATGACTGCCGCCTGACCCTCAACGCTCGGAGCCGTGTAGCCCGCCTTCAGAGACCCGTCGTTGTTGATGGCTGAGCCTTTGATGATCGCGTGAATAGTGTCGCCGTCGGCGAGCGCGTCCTCCAACCGTTTGAGTACGACGATACCCGCACCGCTGCTGCTCACCGTCCCGCCCGCCCCGGCATCGAAGGCGCGGCAGTGACCATCGGGAGAGAGAATACTTCCCTCTTCATAGCGATAACCTTCCGTCTGCGGTACGGCGATGGTCACGCCGCCCGCGAGCGCAAGGCCGCACTCGCCGTTGAGTAGGCTCTGGCAAGCAAGGTGGACGGCGACGAGCGAAGTGGAACATGCCGTCTGAACGCTGATGCTCGGCCCGCGCAAGTTCAGCTTGTAAGAGACGCGCGTCGCCAGAAAATCTTTGTCATTTCCGAGCAGGCTTTGGTGTCCGCTGGTGGCTGTGATGAGACGGCGGTTTGAATAGAGATTCGACAGCAGATAAGAATTGAGACCGAGGCCGGCATAGACACCGATGCGCTCCGCATACGTGCCGGGGGCGTGACCGGCATTCTCCAAAGCCTCCCACGCACATTCCAGAAAGATGCGGTGCTGAGGATCCATAATCTCGGCCTCGCGTGGGTTGATGCCGAAGAAAGCGGCGTCGAACAACTCCATGTCGGCGAGAGTCCCTTTAGCTTTAACGTAGCGTGGGTCGCGCAGCATCTCCGGTGCGACGCCCGCCGCCAGCAATTCCGGCTCGGTAAAGAAAGTGATTGACTCCACCCCGTCACGGAGGTTCCGCCAGAACTCATCAACGTTGCGCGCGCCGGGGAAACGTCCCGCCATTCCGACAATCGCAATCTCGGCTCCTGTGTCGAAACTCTCCGCGCTATTCATCGAACCCTCCTTACCACTCATCGTCGCGTCTCCTGCTGCAACTTGGAGAATTGCCTTCGCCGCTTCATCAGCTTCTGACGCGCTTCCGCCTCCGCCCGACCCGGCTCGGCGAGGGGTCGCGCACCATCCATCGCGCCGAGAAATTTCGAGAGCGAGTGAATAGTCGGATGCTTGAACAACTCGACCATTTTGATGTCGAGATTCAAGGTCGCGCGTAGCTTGCTGTGTGCCTGAGCCATGAGGAGCGAGTTGCCGCCGAGGTCGAAGAAGTTGCTGTGAAGGCTGACCCGTTCAAGTTTGAAGACCTGCCGCCAGACGGCGGCGATAGCCTGTTCCATCTCATTTTCGGGGGCGATGTATATGGCATCGCCCTGCGCCATAAAATCCGGCGGGTCGGGCAGCGCACCGCGATTCACTTTACCGTTGGGCATCAAGGGAAACTCTGCGAGCATCACGAAGGCAGCAGGAACCATGTATTCCGGCAATCTTTGTCGCATGTGATTCCGCAACTCTTCAGTCGTCGGCGCAGGCTCGCCGTTGCCCACGACGTAGGCCACCAGTGATTTATGACCGGCTGTCAGTTCACGCGTCAGGACAACTGCCGCTCCCACGTTCGGGTGCTGGCAGAGGACGGATTCAACCTCCCCGAGTTCCAGACGCATGCCCCTAATTTTAACTTGATGGTCGCGTCGTCCAAGGAATTGGAGAGCGCCGTCGGGACGGTAGGACGCGAGGTCTCCCGTCTTGTAGAGGCGTTCCCCGCCATGCACGCTGAACGAATCCGGGATGAAATTATCAGCCGTCAGGTCGGGGCGATTGAGGTAGCCGCGCCCGGGCGCGAGACCGCCGATGTAAAGCTCTCCGGGCACTCCGATGGGCACTGGTCTGAGTTGCCGGTCGAGAATATAAATCCGCACGTTATCCATCGGCCTGCCGATGGGAATGACGCGCCCCTTCCCATCCCGTTCACAGACCCAGTAAGTGACGGCGAGAGACGCTTCAGTCGGCCCGTAGAGGTTGTACATCGTCGCGCTGGTTCGCGCATAAAACCTCTCACATAGTTCCGGCGTCAGCGCCTCGCCCGCGCAGGTGATGACCTTGAGGCTGGTGCAAACCTCCAGCCCATCTTCTTCGAGAAAGACCTGCAACATCGAGGGAACGAAATCAACGTGAGTGACCTTCTGCTCCGAAATTAAGCTTAACTGGTAGACGCTGTCCTGATGCCCGCCGGGCTTGGCGAGGACGAGGCGCGCGCCGCTCAACAGTGGTGCGAAGATTTCCCACACAGAGACATCGAAGCTGAGCGGAGTTTTGTGCAGAACCGTATCGCCCGCGCCGAGTTGATAATCCGTGATGCCCCAGAGCAGACGATTACGCACGCCGTAGTGATGCAACATCGCGCCCTTCGGCTTGCCCGTCGAGCCGGAAGTGTAAATGACGTAAGCGAGGCTTTCATCTGTCGCGCCGCTGTGCGGATTCTTCAAGCTCTCACGGGCGAGTTCGTTATCAATCGCGTCGAGCGCGACGATGCGTGCGGAGCCGAAAGTCTGTCGAGCAGCGAGCGCCTCTTGTGTCAGGACGATTGGCGCTCGCGTATCTTCGAGGATGAAGGTGCGCCGTTCCTGCGGGTACGCAGGGTCGAGCGGGACGTATGCCCCGCCAGCTTTGAGAACCGCCATCAGAGCGATCACCATTTCCAGCGAACGCTCCATATAAATTGCCACCAAAACTTCGGGGCCGACGCCGAGGCGTTGCAGGTAGTGCGCGAGTTGATTAGCACGGCGATTCAAGTCACCGTAGGACAACTCCTGCCCCTCACAGACAATTGCCGTCGCGTCGAGCGTGCGCGCCGCCTGCTCCGCGAAAATCTCATGCAGGAGCGAAGGTTGTGGATAGACGCGTGTCGTGTCGTTCCATTCGTTGAGCAGTTGATGCCGCTCGCGTGTCGTCAGGAGAGCGAGCGATGAAATGCGCGCCTGCGGATTTGCAGCCACCGCCGCGAGAAGGCTTTGAAAATGTCCCGCGAGCCGCTCGATGGTGGAGGCGTCGAACAACTCTGTGCTGTAGTCGAGCCAACCCGTCAATTCCTCGCGCGTCTCGCCGAGGTCGAGCGTCAGATCGAACTTCGAGGTGTGGGTATCAACATCGAGCGGCGTCAAAACTAGTCCGGGCAGATGCAAAGGCGGAAGGTTGAGGTTTCGCAAGTTGAACATCACCTGAAACAGAGGCGGGTAACTGAGGTCGCGTTCCGGCTGCAAGGTTTCGACTATCTTCTCGAAGGGTAAGTCCTGATGGTCGTATGCGCCGAGGGTTGTTTCACGCACGCGTCGGAGGAGTTCTTGAAAAGTCGGATCGCCGGATAGTTCCGTGCGGAGCGCGAGCATGTTAATAAAAAAGCCGATTGCGCCTTCGACCTCCGGCTTGTTGCGACCGGAGACGGGCACGCCGACAACAATGTCCGACTGCCTCGTGTAGCGTGAAAGCAGCACCTTGAAGATTGCCAGCACGACCATGAAAAGTGTGGCCTGCTCGCGCTCACCGACTTCCCTGAGTGCCGCCACCACCTCGCGCGAAATCACAAGCGGGTGCTTCGCGCCGCGTAAACTCTGTGTGGCCGGGCGCGGTCGGTCGGTCGGCAATTCCAGCAGAGCGGGCGCGCCGCTCAACTTCTCCTTCCAATAAGCTGTCTGCGCGTCGAGCGCCTGACCTTGTAGCGACTGCCGCTGCCACGCAGCGAAGTCAACATATTGGACGGCGGGTGGCGCGAGCGGCGACGGTCGGTCGGAGATGTACGCCTCGTAGAGCGTCGCTAATTCGCGGACGACGATTCCTAAAGACCAACCGTCGGAAATGATGTGATGCAGGGTCAGCAACAGTACATGCTCGCGTTCTGATAGGAGCAACAGCTTGGCGCGAAACAACGCGCCGCGCTCAAGATCGAAAGTCGCCTGCGCTTCCTCCGTGGCCGCCCGAAGCACTGCGGCTTCGCGCCCGCTCTCCGGCACTGACCTCAAATCAACTTTTTCGAGTGGCAGCGAGACGACGCTGTTGATGACCTGCACGGCTCCGCCCTCGATTAGTTGAAAGGTGGTGCGAAACGCTTCGTGACGCCGCGCGATATCATCAAGCGCACGTTCCAGCGCCGAGACCGAAAGCAGCCCGTCCATATGCACGCCGCCTGCTACGTTATAAGCGGCGGTGTCCGGCTGGAACTGGTTGAGGAACCAGAGGCGCTGCTGCGCGGGCGAGGCCGGGAACACGTTCGACTCTCGACTGATGGGAATGATTCTCGACCGCGACGCGTCCTCGCGTTTCCTCTTGCTCAACATGAGCGCGAGCAACTCGCGCCGCTTGGGGGAAAGGCTCTCCGCTTGTTTCGTCAATTCGCTCATGACAAATCACCTTCCCGGCTCAGCGTTCTTTCCACGGCTAACATTCTCGCCACCTCGTCTTCTGATAGCTCGGCGAGTTGCGCCAGCGCTTCGCTCAACGCTTCATCGTCGGCTTCCGCCACTTGTCGCTGGTCAACCCTCGCGCTCAAATTTGCGACGGTCGGCGTCTCGAAAAAGTTACTCAGCGGCAGATTCACGTCGAAGGCATCGCGCACGCGGGTCATGATTTGCGTCGCCAGCAGCGAATGGCCGCCGAGACTAAAGAAGTTGTCGTTGATGCCGATTTTTTCGATTTGCAAAACCTCCGACCAAATTGTGGACACCCTCTCTTCGGTGGGGGTGCGTGGTGCGATGAAGGTTTCTTCCAAACCGGGGCGCGACTGGTCGGGTGCGGGCAGAGCCTTGCGGTCGAGTTTGCCGTTGGCTGTGACCGGCAGCACGTCGAGGACGACGAAGGTGGAGGGAACCATGTAGCCCGGAACTTTCTCTCTTAACATCTGGCGTAACTCTTCGACGGCGGACTTTGTATGCAGAACCAGATAAGCCACGAGGCGACGGTCGCCGGGCGCATCTTCGCGTACGAGCGCCACCGCATCACGAACGGCTGGATGCTGGCTGAGTGCGGCCTCGATTTCGCCGAGCTCGATGCGGAAGCCGCGAATCTTGACCTGCGTATCGAGGCGTCCGAGGAATTCGAGGTCGCCGCCCGGACGGTAGCGCGCACGGTCGCCCGTTCTGTACAAACGCGCGCCCAGCTTCGTGCCGAATGGGTCGGGGATGAATTTAGAAGCTGTTAATTCCGCGTCAGTGTAGCCGTCGGCGAGACACACGCCGCCGATGTAGAGGTCGCCATGAACGCCGACCGGACACGGTTGCAATCGCCGGTCGAGCACGCGGTAGTGTGCATTCTGAATCGGCTTGCCATAAGGAATGCTGAGCCAATGGTCTTCGACTTTGCCGATGAGGAAATAATTTGACCAGACGGTTGCCTCAGTCGCGCCGCCGAGGCTGACGACCTGTGCACAGGGGAACGCGGCGCACACCTCGGCGGGAAGTTTCAGGGGAATCCAGTCGCCGCTGAGAAAGACGAGCCTGAGACTGTGCCTACCATCGCCCGTCGCTCTTTCTGGAAAGAATGGCGCGAGATGTTGCAGCGCCGCCGGGGCGGAATCCCAAAAGGTGATCGGCTCACGACACAGGAGGGCGACCAATCTTTGCGGGTCGCGCAAGTCCGCGCTCGAAGCGACGTGAAGAGAAGCGCCCGCCGCGAGCGTGCCGAAGATGTCGTAGACCGAGAGGTCGAACGTCAGCGAGGTGACGAACAGCAGACGGTCTTCAACCCCGACCGCAAAAGTTCTGTTCACCCAGTCAATAATGTTGACAGCCGCGCCGTGTCTCACCATCACCCCCTTCGGGTCGCCGGTCGAGCCGGAGGTGAAAATGATGTAAGCGAGGTCTTCAGCCGTGACGCAGTTCACAGGGTTGTGCGTCGGCAACTTTCTTAAGTGCCACGCCGTCCAGAGATTCTTTTTGCGAAGCACGGGCGGGCGCGCCGATGCCGCGTCCGCTTTGTGCAGAAGCACGTCGTAGCGATAGCCGAGTTCGTTGGCGAAGCCTTGCTCACGATGAAAGACTGACACTTCGACGAGTTCGGGAAGTTGTGCGCGCAAGTCCGCAAAGAAGTCCTCGTCGAAGTAAAGCTCACTTTCCAGTTGAGTCTTAGTTCGCGCATCTGGATGACGCCGCCGATATTCCAGAAGTGATGCGGCGAACTCGTCGCGCCGTCGCGCGTCCATCACGTCAGCCAGCAACACACGCCCGCCGGGCGCGAGCACGCGCAGCGCCTCTGTGATGACATGTTGTGTATAAAGGGGGCCGGGGAAGAACTGCGCTGTGCTGGCGATGATAACGAAGTCGAACGAGTCCGATTCAAGAGAACTGATGTCGTCGGCGAATCCCGTGAGGAGTCTGACGTTGTCTAATCCTTTCGCGGCGACGCGCTCGCGGTTGCGCGCCTGCGTCAACTCCGACGCATCGAGACCGACGTAGAGATCAACCGACGGTGCAAGCTCGAACATGATGAGTCCCGCGCCGCAGCCGATTTCCAGAACCTTCGCGCTCGCGCCCAGATGAGGCTTTGCCAGCGTTGTTACCCGCCGGACGTATTCATCAACTTCAGCCTCAGGGAAAGCTTGCCCGGTGTAGCTGCTGACGAAGCCGCCCGCGCTCACACGGTCTATGGCCTGTTCGGCGATACGATCCCAGAGCGCGCTCACCGCCTCAACGTCAACCTTCTCCGGCGGCGGTTGCGGGAGGTCAACGTCCGTGCAGATGACATCGGTCAACTTCGGGAGTTTCCACTGAAGTTCGTGAAACAGGCGCAGAAGAGCATAGCGCGTGAGCACGCAACTGACATCCAGAGACGCCAAAATCCAGCGGATGCGCTCTGACGGCCAGTCCGGGTCGAGCGGCACGTAGGCCGCACCAGCCTTCACGATGCCGATCACGCTCAGCACCATATCGAGCGAGCGATCCATCACGACGCCGACGCGCGCGCCGCGCCCGACGCCGCGCCTTCGCAGGTGATGTGCCAGTTGGTTGGCGCGGAGATTCAGTTCCGCATAAGTCACCCGCTCGTTCTCGAAGATGGCGGCGGTGGCGTCCGGTGTCTTCGTCGCCTGCGCCTCGAACAGTTCATGAATGCAGAGGTCGGACGGGTATCCCTCGTCGGTGTCGTTCCACTCGAAGAGAATCCGCCGTCGTTCGTCGTCAGCTAGAAGTGGCAGACGGAAGAGCCGCTCGTGCGGGTCGGCGACGATGGCTTCCAACAAGCTCTTGAAATGTTGAACCGTCCGTTCGATTGTCGCGCCGTCGAAGAGGTCTGTGTTGTATTCAAAATAACCGCTCAGCCCGCTCTCCGTCTCCTTGAGAAAAAGTGTGAGGTCAAATTTCGCGGTGGTGCTGTCGACCTCAATTCGCCGAACATTCAGTCCTGCCAGTTTAATCTCCGGCAGTGGAACATTTTGGAGGGCGAACGCCACTTGGAAGAGCGGCGTCATGCTCAGGTCGCGCGCGGGCTGCAACTCTTCGACAAGAACTTCAAAGGGCACGTCCTGATGCGCGTGAGCCTCCAGCGTCATCTCACGAACCCGCCCGAGCAGTTCCGCGAAGTCAGGATCGCCGGAGAGGTCTGTGCGAAGCACCAGCGTGTTGACGAAGAAACCAATGAGACCCTCGGTCTCAGGCCGCACGCGCCCAGCGACGGGCGACCCGACGGCTACATCTTCCTGCGACGTGTAGCGACAAAGCAACGTCTGGAAAGCCGCCAGCAGCGTCATGAAGGGCGTGGCGTTGTGCGTCCGGCTCAGTTCCCTGATCGCTACACTCAGGCTTTTCGGGAGTTCAAAATGTTCGGTCGCGCCGCGCGAGGTCAGGACGCGCGGGCGTGGGCGGTCGGTCGGCAACTCCAGCTTCGGCACTCCGCCGAGCTGTTTTCTCCAGTAGCCGAGTTGGGATTCCAGCACTTCTCCGCTCAGCCATCTGCGCTGCCACGCCGCGTAGTCGGCGTACTGTATCGGGAGTTCGGAGAGGGGCGAAGGCTGCTCGTTTATGAAAGCTTCATAGAGCGCCATGATTTCCCTGACGAGCACACCCATTGACCACCCGTCCGAGATGATGTGGTGTATCGTGAGCACAAGCATGTGCTCGGCCTCCGCGAGCCGCAGCAACGTGACTCTCAACAGCGGCCCGCGTGCGAGGTCGAAAGGTCTTTGCGTCTCTCCGTTGATAAGTTGGGCGACGGCTGGTTCCTGCTCCGCCGTCTCCATTTTTCTCAAGTCGTGCACTGAGACATTGAACCGCGCCGACGGCGCGACCACCTGCACGACTCCGCTCTTGTCCAACATGAAAGTCGTGCGTAGCGACTCGTGACGGCGGACTATCTCTGCGAACGCCCGCTCGAACGCCGTGACGTTTAAATGCCCTTTGAGTCGTGCGGCGGCGGGAATGTGGTAGGCGTTGCTGCCGGATTCCAGTTGGTCAATGAACCATAGCCGCTGCTGAGAGAACGAGAGCGGCAATTCTTCTTCACGAGAGACGCGCGGGATGGGCGCGACCCGCACTCGCTTATCTTCAAGACGGCTCCGCTCGATGCGCTGAGCTAACTCATAGACGGTCGGCGTCTCGAACAGCGCGCGCAGCGGCATCCTCATCTGAAAGGTTTCTTGAATGCGCGAGACGGCGCGCGTGGCGAGCAGCGAGTGCCCACCCAGTGCAAAGAAGTTGTCGTGAATGCCGATTGTTTCCGCCTCAAGCACGGACTCCCAGATTGATGCCAGCACCTCTTCGGTCGGCGTCCGTGGGGCAACGAAGCTGCCGCCCGGGTCGTCAGGACGGCCTGACGGCAGCGGCAGTGCGCGGCGGTCAACCTTACCGTTCGGCGTCAGCGGCAACTCTTCCAAGACGACGAAGACGGAAGGAATCATGTACTCCGGCAGTTTCTCCCGCAGGAAGCTGCGCAACCCGGTCGCGGTCAGCGTCGCCTGCCCTTCCCGCGCGACCAGGTAAGCCACCAGTCGCGGCGGGACGGACTTATCCCGCTGGACGATGACAACCGCATCGCGCACGCCCGCGTGACCGCCGAGCACTGCTTCGACCTCGCCCGGTTCGATGCGGAAGCCGCGCACCTTAACCTGTTGGTCAATGCGTCCGAGATATTCAATCTGCCCGTCGGGCAGGTGGCGCGCGAGGTCGCCCGTCCGGTAGAGGCGCGCGCCGGGGCGTGACGAAAACGAATCGGGGATGAACCTCTCCGCCGTTAGTTCGGGGCGGCGCAGATAACCGCGCGCCAATCCGCAGCCTCCGATGAACAACTCGCCAGCGACGCCTACCGGCACGGGACGCAAGTGCGAGTCGAGCAGATAGACCTGCGTATCGGCGACGGGTCGCCCGATGGGCGGCGTCGCGCTCGCGCCTTCCGCGATGAGCGCGTAAGTTGAGTAGGTCGTATCTTCGGACGGCCCGTACAAGTTCCAGACCTGCCGCGCGTTCGTCTGCCCGTAGATTTGCTGCACCAGCGCGTTCGGCAAAGCCTCACCCGCAAGATTGACGGTCGTCACCGACGCGGGCACACCCTGCGCCCTCACCAGTTCAGCCATCGCCGAAGGGACGGTGTTGACGAGCGTGACCTCGCCCGCCGCGCTGAGCGATGGTAATTGCAACGCGTTCTCCGCGAGGATGACCGTGCCGCCGCAGGCGAGTGTGACGAAGAGTTCAAAAACCGACAGGTCGAAGCAGACCGAAGTGGAAGCCAGCACTCCCGTCAGATGATGAGGAGTGTAAACCTCGCGCGCCCAGTCGAGCAGCGTCACCGTGCTATGGTGTTCGATGGCAACACCTTTCGGCCTACCCGTCGAGCCTGATGTGTAAATCACGTAAGCGAGATTCTCAGGCCGTGCGAGGCGTGGAGGATTTTCCGCGCTTCGTGTGCCGATTTCCGCACGGTCGCTGTCAATGCGGACGATTACCGCCGCGCGTTCCGGCAAGTTTTCGACTAACGACGACTGCGACAACAACACGCGAGACTGCGCGTCTTCCAGCATGAATGCCAGACGCTCTCGCGGGTACGACGGGTCTGCGGGCACGTATGCGCCGCCAGCTTTCAGGATGCCGAGCAAGCCCACAACCATCTCGACCGAGCGTGCCAGCACGACCCCAACCAGCACGTCCGGCCCCACTCCCAATTCGCGCAGCCAGTGCGCGAGCCGGTTGGCACGCACGTTCAGTTCTTCGTAAGTGAGTCGCTCTTCGCCGAAGACGAGGGCGAGGGCGTCGGGCGTGCGCGCGGACTGCTCCTCGAACAACTCATGGATGCAACGGTCGCGTGGGTAATCGCGCGCCGTGTCGTTCCACTGCACGAGCACCTGCTCTTGTTCTGCGGGCGTCAACAGCGGTAGTTCCGAAAGCCTCTGCTCAGGCGAAGCCGCGACGCTTTGCAGCAAAGTTTTGAAATGCCCGATCATGCGCTCAATCGTCGCGGCGTCGAAGAGGTCTGTGTTGTATTCCAGAGAGGCCGCAAGCCCCCCATCCGCTTCGGCCATCATCAGCGTCAGGTCGAATTGCGAGACGCGCTGAGGGAGCGCGATTGATTCCAGCATCAGGTCGCTCAACTCGATGCCCGCGCCGGATTCGCGGAGGGCGAAAGAGGCCATCCCTTTGTCGCCGAGCGCGTTTGCTTGTTGCAGGACGAACATGACTTGGAAGAGAGGCGAGCGGCTTGGGTCGCGTTCCGGTTGGAGATGTTCGACGAGCAGCGCGAACGGGTAGTCGTGGTGATCGAAGGCGGCCAGCGTTGTCTGCCGCACGTGCGCCAGAAATTCGTTGAAAGTCGGGTCGCCCGTCACTCTGGAGCGGACGACTACGAGGTTGACGAAATAGCCGACCAGTCCCGCCAGCATGCCCCGGTCACGCCCTGAGACGGGCGAGCCGAGCGCAATGTCTGGCTGTTCGGTGTAGCGATAGAGCAACGTCTGGAAGGTCGCCAGCAGCGTCATGTAAAGCGTCGCCCCGTTGCTCTGGCTGAGGGCTTTAAGTCCATGGGTTAGGTCGGCGCTCACATTGAAGCCGCGCGATGATCCCCTGTAGGTTTGCACAGGCGGGCGCGGGCGATCCGTCGGCAGATTAAGCACTGGCAGTTCGCCCGCCAACTGTTGCATCCAGTATGCGCGAAGCCGCTCGCCCTCCGCGCTCGCCAACAGTTCTTCCTGCCAGCGCACGTAGTCTGTGTATTGCAGCGGGAGCGGGCTGAGCGACACCGGCACGCCGGTCAGTTCTCCGTGATAGAGCTTGCCCAACTCTTGCATCAGCACAGCCAGCGACCAGAAATCAAGGATGATGTGATGCGCGACGAGCAAGAGCACATCCCCCGCACCGCCCTGCCTGAACAGGTTGACGCGCAGCAGTGGGCCAGCCTCAAGATTAAAAGGACGGTGAACCTCTTCGCTCAGACGCTCATGCAGCCGCGCCTCGTCCCACGCCGCCGCGTCTTCCTGCTGAAAGCAGACCTCCGTATGTTCGTGGATGCGCCGGGCGGGCACGCCGTCAATGGCGGTGAAAGTTGTTCGCAGAGACGGGTGACGCTCGACGAGCGATTGGAAGGCGCGCGGCAACGCCTGCGGGTCTATTTCCGAAACGACGCGCGCGGCTCCCGCGATGTTGTAAGCGGCGCTCGCCGGAGTCATCTGTTGGAGAAACCAGAGCGCACGCTGGCCGCGTGATGCTGGGTGCTCGTCGAAGGCGACTTCGGAAGTCGCCGGGATGATTTTTGACGTGCGGGAATCGGACTCCGACTCGGCGCAGATTTGCGCCGCGAGTTCCGCGATGCTCAGGCTCCGCAGAAAACTCGTGACGGGCACGGTCACGCCGAGGCCGGATTCGATGGCGTGCATCAACTCGACGGCAACCAGCGAGTCCAGACCGTAGCGCGTGACGGGCTGGTGAATATCTATCTCGGAGAGGTCAATTTTGAGCGTCGCCGCGAGTTGCGAACTGAGCCACGCCTCGATAGCTGCAGGACTTCGCCCCGCAGGGATTGGTGGCGGCGCAGTGGTTTCGGTTTCCGGGGTCGCACGCCCGCGCCATTCGGCGACAACTTTGAGACTTGTTTCTAAAAACGTCGCGCGCGCGGCGTTACGTTGAATCTTACCGCTCGAAGTTTTCGGAATGCTGCCGTGCTTAATGAGAATAATCGAGTGCGCGTGTACTTCATGTTCTTCTGCTACCGCCTCGCGGATCATTTCGATTAGCGCATTCCAATCTGCCTCCCGCCGCTCCTGCACCTCCTGCACGATCACCAGTCGCTCCTCGCCCGCGACTTCGACGGCGAAGGCCGCGCCGCCGTGGAGCGTTAGCGCTGTGTGACATTGCTGCACAGTGGCTTCGATGTCCTGCGGGTAAAGATTGCGCCCGCGAATAATGACGAGTTCTTTCAGCCGACCGGTGACGAACAACTCTCCATCGCGGATGAAACCAAAATCTCCTGTGCGGAGAAATTGCCCTTCGCCCGTCCCTGCGAGATGCGCGCGAAAGATGCGCTCAGTTTCGTCGGGCTTGTTCCAATAGCCGTCCGCCACGCTCTCGCCCGCGACCCAGATTTCGCCAACTTCATCCGGCGCACACGGCACAGAGTTTTCCGGGTTAACAATCAGAGCGCGCTGTCGAAGAAAGGTCGTGCCGCATCCGACCAGAGCGCGGCTTTTGTCCGCCGCTTGCTCGACAACGCGATGATTCGCCAACGCAGCAGGCTCGAAAGTTTTGGAGACTGGCGTCTCAGTCTCATGGCGGCCGGCGACGAACAGTGTGGCTTCGGCTAAGCCATAGCATGGGAAGAATGCTTCACGGCTGAAGCCGTAAGGAGCGAAAGCTTCTGTAAACCTATTCAACGTCTCGGCGCGTACCGGCTCCGAGCCGTTGAAGGCGACACGCCAACTGCTCAGGTCAAGCCTCTCAAGATTCGCCGTGCTGCTTTTGTTGACGCACATTTCATAGGCGAAGTTCGGAGCGCCGCTCGTGGTTGCGCCGTAGCGCGAAATGGCTTGGAGCCAGCGCAGCGGCTTTTGCAGAAAAGCGACCGGCGACATCAGGACGCATCGCGCGCCCGTGAAGAGCGGTTGGAGCACACCGCCGATGAGTCCCATGTCGTGATAGAGCGGCAGCCAACTCACAATCACCGAGCGCGCCGTCTGCTTGAAGGCGCGGCGAATCATCATCTCGTTATGAAGGATGTGACGGTGGCAGACCATGACGCCCTTCGGCTCAGCCGTCGAGCCGGAGGTGTATTGAAGAAAGGCCAGCGTGTCTCCGTCAATGTCAGGCTCATGCCACTGCGCGCCCGATTCTTTGAGCGCGTCGTCGGTGTTGAGCCAGTGCACGCCGCTGAGTTCGACGGATTGTGCGAGCAGGGGCGCGAGGCGTGAGAAGACCGGCGCAGTGGTGAGCGCCAGTCTAGCCCGCGCATCAGCCGCGATGGCCTGAAGACGCGGGAGCGTGCGGTTCGCGCGCGGCGGGTAAGCGGGGACAGCGACCGCCCCCGCGTAAAGACATCCGAGGAAGGCGGCGATGTACTCCAATCCCGGCGGGTAGAGCAACAGCACACGTTCGCCGCGCACGCCATAGTTTTCCAGACGGGCGGCGATAGCGCGTGCCTGCCGGTCGAGTTCGCCGTAGTTGATGCTGACCGTCTCATTCTCACCGTCAACCAGAAAGGTGTAAGCCGTCTGCCGAGGTTGGCGCAGTGCTCTCCGACGCAGAAGTTCGACCAGCGTTCGGGGTTGCCGCTCGTTACTCTGCGGCGGCGTGCCGCGTGCTTCAGGAAATGAATTCGACAGCATCTAACCCTCGACATGTCTTCAGGCTGTGGCCTTGCTGGTCATGTCCTGCGGAAGCACTTCGTTCTGTATCATCTGTTCGAGCGTCTGCCTCTTGCGGATGACCTCGAAGCTTCCGTCGGTGCGCCGCAGGACTTCGGGCGATTCGGGAAACGAGTTGAAGTTCTTCATGTTCATGCTGGAGCAGTACCCGCCAGCGCGCTCCACCACGAGCAGGTCGCCCGGTTCGGTCACAGCGAGTAGTTGCGGCTGGACGGTTTCCGGGTCGCGCAATGCCACCGTCAGCGTGTCGCCCGCAATGCATGTGTGTCCGGTCACCAAGTACTCTTTAGCTTCCGGGCGCAACTCGCCCTGAGCAGGGATGCTGACCAGCGGATGGAGCGAGCCATAGAAGCCGGGGCGGATAATCTCCGTGAGTCCCGCGTCGAGCTTGATAAAAGTATGACCGTCCGTACCTGTCGTGACGACATCGGTCACGGTCGTCACGAGCGAGCCGCAGTTGGCGACGAGGAAAGTTCCCGGCTCAATCTCAAGGCGCGGCTTGACTCCCGTCTCCTTCGCATATTCCTCGAAGAGATGGCGCAGACGCTCGCCGATGTCGCGGTAATCCACTTCAGTTTCGGTCAGCAGAGCCTTGACCCTATAACCGCCGCCGAGATTAATGATGGGAACGGGGCCGAAGGTCTTGGCTATATTGATGGTCGCCGAGGCGATGCGGAGCCACGCTTCCGGGTCGTGGCCGGAGCCGACGTGGTGATGGACGCGCTTAACTTTGAGGCGGTACTTTTCAACCAGCGTCCGCACCTCGCCGAGATGTTCATGCCAGATGCCGAAACTCGACCTCGGCCCGCCGCTCGTGAGGCGGTTGATAAAGCCTGTGCCGGTTCCGGGGTTGATGCGTAGAGAAACCTCCCGGCCTGTGAACTGCTTGCCGTAGATTTCGAGTTGGCGAAGCGACCCGGCATTGAACTCCATCCCGCGCTCGACGTACTCGCGCAGGTCTTCGGGAACTTCCTGCGCCGTCAGCAGTATTTTCGCGGGGTCTACGCCGACCGCCATCGCCCGCCACGCCTCCCAAATCGAACTGGCGTCGAAGTTGAGACCCAACTTGTCGAAGAGTTTGATGATGGCCCCGTTCGCCCCGCCCTTCAGCGAGTAGTAGACCGTCAGCCCGAAGGCGTTCGGGAACTTCAGCATAGCTCGCGCCTGTTGCTCCAGTGAATGCTCGTCGTAGACGAAGACCGGAGTCCCGAATTGACCACGAATCGAGCGCGCCTGTTCGGGCGTGAGAAATCTCAATGACTCAAGTGCGTGGCCGTCGGTTTCTGTTTCACGACGCCGGGTGTTCAGTTCTTCTGTGTTCATGTGTCTTAGTCCCGTCTCATGTTGAATTGACGAAGCGAAAGTCTGTGCTCTTCGAGGCGTCCGGGCGCGCGCACCGGCACTTTTAATTTGCGGCCTTCGCTCTGCCGGTTTGGGCGATCACCTCGCCCCCGGATTGGGGTCGAAACGCTCCGTCCGAAAACTTCTCTCCGGTGGATCCCATGCGCGGTGCAGATTGTTCCGGCGGAGGTTGCGAAAGAACTGGTTGTAGAAAGCCCAGTAGGAGATGTCGGCGTAGGCAATTTTTGAGGCGACGTAGGTGTGCAGTTCGGGGAACTTATCGTTCGGGACGGCAGGCATCCAATGATGCTCGACGTGATAGTTGTTGCCGTTGACGAACCACACGAGCGCCTTGCTGGCTTTCATCGTCCGGGTGTTAACCAGCACGTCCGGCAACTTCGTGTTGCATCCGATATGTTCCGGCAGTTCGATGAGCGCGTGAACGGGCACGGCCACCAGAAATGGGATGAGCCACAATTTCAGGAAGAGGGCTGTCTTAAAGCCGACGGTGATGGTCGCCATCACCAAAATGAACAGCGCCATCAACTGATATTCCGTGCGAATTCGCTTGGCGATTTTAGGAGATGCCTCCTGTTCGCGGACGAGTTTGCCAAGCGCCGACTTTAAGATGTAGGACGCGATGTCACGATGATGACGCACCATCCAGAGATGCGGAATCAGCGTCGTCAAGGAGTTCAGCTTTTCATAACTGTAGTTGAAGAACTCTTTGTCTTCGGGCGTGCCAAGCAGCCGGTGATGCTTGAGGTGGCTGTTCTGGTAGTCCGAAAAAGACACGAGCGAAGGGAGACCGAACAACACGCCCACCAGACGATTCCAGAACTTGCTATGGTAGGCAGTATTGTGCAAGCACTGATGTTGCAACTCGACGGCATGTGCGTAGGCAATGCCGAGAAGCAGCGAAGGCAGCACCCAGAACGGAGTGCGTAGCATGAGAGTGAGGCAGATCAGAACGGCGGCTGTGAAGACATAGACGACCAGCTTGCTTTGAAAGCGAATGCTGTTCACCTTCACGAGTTCGCGCATGTTTAGCCCTGCAACCTCCTCTGAAACCCTTATCATTTTTCACCTCCTGCTAATTAAACACATGACGAGGGATCGTCGGGTGAGCGGATGGAAAGTTGCGAACGTGTACTGGCTTGGCTGGTATCTTGAGCCAGTATGAATTATTTTCGCAAGAGAAGTTGGCGCACTCAATGTTCGGTCTCACCAAACATTGAATGTTCAATTCCAAGAGCGTAAGACAGTGCTTCAGGACACTTCACCTGATGCATTGCTCACACACCTCTAATGGAGTTGATATGAAGATTCGAGAAGTGAGGCTGCGGGACATCGCAAAGGTGATTACCCGTTGGCAGGCCGCCGAAATCCTCGGCCTCAATCGTCGGTAGATGCGAGGAGGGAAGCGACGTTTTCGAGGAACACGCCTACCACGGATTATTCGACCATCGCGGGGGCAACGACGACACCGACGGAAAGCCATCCGGCGTCAGGTTCCAGCCGATGAAACAACAATGTGAGAGCGTCATGGGCTGGATAATTCTTTTCTTCGCCTTGTACTTTTGCCGCCTCTGTCGCACTAACTTGACGAGGACTGGCAATCAAAAAGTTGAGTTGATGGGCATCCAAGATTTCAGTTGACTCACGTTCTTTGTTGGACTACAACTTTTTCAACCGCACAACTTTTATAATTATTCGGATGAGCAAACTTAATGAACCGCGACCTCGACGGCATGCAGTTCTTGCAGCGCGGAGACGCTGATAATTGAGTTGCGCTTACAAGCGATGATGGCCTCCACCATCGCCTGCGCGCCGGTCATCGTGGTCACGCAAGGCACGCCGTATTGCAACGCCGCGCGCCGGATTACCTGTTCGTCTTTGTGCGGCACACGTCCGAGCGGTGTGTTGATAATTAACGAAATTTCTCTCTGCTTGATGTAGTCAACCACGTTGGGTCGCCCCTCGTTGACTTTTTGAATCGTTTCAACTTCCAACCCGACTTCACACAACCGCACGGCGGTTCCGATGGTGGCTGCGAGCCTGAACCCCAACTTCATCAACCGCCGCGCCAGAACAACGGCCAATCCGTTTTCACCATCGTTGACGCTGATGAAGGCCGTCCCGCTACACGGGATTTCCAGACCGGCTCCCAACATTGCCTTGGCGTAAGCCTCGCCGAAAGTACAGCCGACGCCCATCACTTCGCCTGTCGAATGCATCTCTGGACTCAAAATCGGATCAACGCCAGCGAACTTAGCGAAGGGGAAGACGGGCGATTTCACGAAGTAGCTTCCGCCGGTCAGCATTGTCAAATCATCGGGCAGATTGAAGTCCGCCAACTTCTGCCCTCCCATCACCAGCGCCCCCACTCTCGCTAACGCCACTCCCGTCGCCTTCGATACAAACGGCACTGTCCGCGATGCTCGCGGATTCACTTCCAACACATATACCCGGTCGTCCTTGATCGCATACTGGATGTTCAGCAACCCTCTGACCTTCAACTCCCGCGCCAGAATCCGCGTGTAGTGCCTCATCGTCTCCACGTGCTCCGGCGCAATCCGTACCGGCGGTAACACGCACGACGAATCTCCCGAATGGATTCCTGCCTCCTCGATGTGCTCCTGTATCCCCGCCACCACGCATCGCTCTTCATCCGCCAATGCGTCCACGTCGAACTCCGCTGCTCGCTCCAGAAACTTGTCGATCAAGATCGGCTTCTCCGGCGATGCCTCCACCGCCGTCCTCATGTATTCCTCCAGACTCTTCTCGTCATACACGATTGCCATCGCGCGCCCACCCAGCACGTATGACGGGCGCACCAATACCGGATACCCAATCCGCCTCGCACACTCTTTCGCTTCTTCTCCCGATTCAGCCGTCCCGTTCTCCGGCTGCGGTATCCCCAACTTCGTCAGCAGCGCTCCGAACCGCTTGCGGTCTTCCGCCAAATCTATCGAATCCGGCGTCGTCCCAATGATCGGCGCTCCCGCTTCCGACAGCCGCATCGCCAGATTCAAAGGCGTCTGCCCGCCGAACTGCACGATCACTCCCGCCGGTCGCTCCACATCTATGATGTTCATCACGTCTTCATACGTCAGCGGCTCGAAGTACAACCGATCGCTCGTGTCGTAGTCGGTCGAAACCGTCTCCGGGTTGCAGTTCACCATGATCGTCTCATACCCGGCCGCGCGTAACGCGAACGATGCGTGGCAGCAGCAATAATCGAACTCTATGCCCTGCCCGATCCGGTTCGGCCCCGACCCCAGAATCATAATCTTGCGCCGCGTCGTCGGTGCTGACTCGTCCTCTTCCTCGTAGGTCGAATACAGATAGGGGGTGAAGGATTCAAACTCGGCTCCGCACGTGTCCACACGCTTATAGACCGGAACCAGCCCGTTTCGTTTGCGATGCGCGCGCACTTCCTCTTCCGTGCTTGCCGTCAGATAGGCGATGCGCCGGTCGGAGAGCGCCACTTCCTTGGCCGCGCGCAAAGTCTCTCGCGGTAAATCACGGAGCGTGTGGCCTTCGACCGCATCCTGTACCGCCATCGCTTCGCGCAGTTGTTCGAGAAACCAGCGGTCAATGCGCGAGAGGCGATGAATCTCGTCAATCGAGACGCCGTGCTGCAAAGCGTAGGTGATGTAAGAGAAACGCTGCGAGTTCGGGCGTGCCAGTTTGCGCTGCAACTCGTCGTCCGCCACGTCCGTGAGGCGCAGCGGCGTCACCGCTTCGAGCGAGCGCAAGCCCTTGAACAATGCTTCTTTGAAGGTGCGGCCAATCGCCATCACTTCGCCGACAGACTTCATCTGTGTGCCGAGCACGTCTTCGGCCTCTTTGAATTTCTCGAAATTCCACTTCGGAATTTTGGCGACGACATAATCAATGGACGGCTCGAAAGCGGCGGGCGTGCGGCGGGTGATGTCGTTTGCAATCTCGTCGAGCGTATAGCCGACGGCGAGTTTGGCGGCAATCTTGGCGATGGGAAAGCCGGTGGCTTTCGAGGCGAGAGCGGAGGAGCGAGAGACGCGCGGATTCATCTCGATGATGCGAACGTCTCCGTCCTCGGGGTTGACGGCGAACTGAATATTGGAGCCGCCGGTCTCGACGCCGACCTTACGGATGATGGTCAAGGCCATGTCGCGTAGGCGTTGATATTCAGCATCGGAGAGAGTCTGAGCGGGAGCGACGGTGATGGAATCGCCGGTATGGACGCCCATCGGGTCGAAGTTTTCGATGGAGCAGATGATGACGACGTTATCGGAGAGGTCGCGCATGACTTCGAGTTCAAATTCTTTCCAGCCGATGATGGATTCTTCGATGAGGACTTGATGGAGAGGAGAAGCGGCGAGGCCGCCCCGGACGATCTCTTCAAACTCTTCGGGATTGAAAGCGGTGCCGCCGCCAGTGCCGCCGAGCGTGAACGACGGGCGAATGATCGCCGGATAGCCGGTCTCTTCGACAAGCTGTTCGGCATCGGCCCACGAACGGGCGAAGCCGCCGCGCGGCATCGGCAGGCCGACCTCTTGCATCGCCTGCTTGAAGAGTTCGCGGTCTTCGGCGAGAGCGACGGCCTCGCGCTTCGCGCCGATCATCTCGACGCCGTATTCTTCGAGGATGCCCGCGTCGGACAGTGCGATGGCGAGATTCAAGGCTGTCTGACCGCCGACGGTCGGGAGCAATGCGTCGGGACGTTCGCGCCTGATGATGGCCGAAACGGTGTCGAGCGTCAGCGGCTCGATATAGGTTGAGTTGGCGGTCTCCGGGTCGGTCATAATCGTCGCCGGATTCGAGTTGACGAGCACGACTTCATAGCCCTCCTGCCGGAGCGCCTTGCAGGCTTGCGTGCCGGAATAGTCGAACTCACAGCCCTGACCGATAACGATGGGGCCGGAACCGATAATCAGAATTTTGTGTATATCTGTGCGTTTTGGCATGTGATAAAGCTGGCCTCCCGCGATTGTCGGCGCGGCGGGGTGTCGCCTTGTGGGACTCCGCACGCGGTAGCCACACGAAGCTGACAGCAACAAGTTTTAGGACTCAGAAATTGCGAGCGGGTCGGGCGCGTGTGGAGCTACGACGCGTCTGTGACTAGATATAGGGCTGAGGCTGAGAGCGCCTGAACATTTGATGGTTCAGGCGCTCTCAAATGTTGAAGAAGGACGGCTCACAACTCACGCGAGCGTGGCATCATCACTCGTAGCGCAACGCGGTCAACGGGTCGGTGCGCGCGGCGCGGCGAGCGGGCATGTAGCACGACACCAAAGCCACCGCGATGAGCAATAGAGGTAGCGCGGTGAAAACAAACGGGTCGGTCGCGCTGACCTCAAAAAGTAGGCTGGTGATAGTCCGAGTCATGGCGAGAGCGAAGAGGATACCGACCGCGATGCCCCCCAACGCCAGCAGCAAGCCCTCCCACAGAACCGAACGCAGCAGGTAAGACGGACGCGCTCCGAGAGCCAGACGAATGCCGAATTCCTGCGTCCGACTGGTGACGTAGACGGACATCACACCGTAGATGCCGACGGCTGCCAGCAAGAGGGCGATGGCTGCGAAAGCAGTCAGCAGCAGGTTGGTCAGTCGTTGACTATTGAGCGTCTTCTCAACTACATCCGTCATGGTTCGCACGGCATAGACTGGTACGGTCGGGTCTATTTGCCGGACTTTGCTCCGAATGGACTCGGTGGCCGTGGTGGGATCGCCGACAGTTCGCACGACGAGGTACATCCTCGGTCGCGGGGCTTGCCCGTAAGCAAAATAGATGTGCGGCCTCACCTCACCGGCGAGCGATTTATCCTTGATGCTGGAGACGACCCCGACGACGGTGAGCCAAGGCGGATCGCCCGTGGTTCGCACACGATGACCGATGGCGTTGCCGTCCGGCCAGTGACGACGCGCCAGAGTTTCATCAATAATCACGGCGAGCGGCGCGTCCGTGTTATCGTTTTCCTGAAAGTCACGCCCACGGAGCAGCAACATCCCCATCGCTTGAAAATAGCCCGGACTCACAACCTTGAGTTGAGCCTGCGGAGAGTCGCCTCCGCCGGACGGCTCCTGCCCTTCTACGAGGTAGCCGTCCGAACTTTCTTCCGTGCCCAGAGGTAGAGTCGTCGTGACCCCGGCGGCGCGAACTCCGGGTATGGTACGCACCTGTTCGAGTAGGCTTTGATAAAAGCGCGGCATCTGCCCTTGGTCAGAGGAATATTTCTGGCCTGCCAGCGGGAGTTGCATCGTCAGCACGTTTTCCGCCTGAAAGCCCGGATTGACGGCCAACAGTTGCCGGTAGCCTTTCAACATCAAGCCCGCGCTAATCAGCAGGACTACGGAGACCGCAAGCTGCGCGGCCACCAGTATTCTGTTCATGTGCCGACTTGCGCCGCCGCTGCTCCCACGCTGCCCTTCGCTCAGTCCTGCCTTGAGGCCGAGCCTGTAGGTTCTAAGAGCCGGGACTAGCCCGAAGAGCAACCCTGTCACCACGGCCACGACGACCGTGAATGCCAGCACCGTCCCGCTTAAGCCTACCTCGTCCGTTCGCGGGATACCCTCGATGGGCAGGCGACCGAGCGCCCCCATCACCCACCACGCGAGCGCGATTCCCGTCGCCGCGCCGATTAGTGCCAGCAGCACGCTCTCGGTTAGTAATTGCCTGACGACGCGGCGCGGGGTCGCGCCGAGTGCAAAGCGCAGGGCGATTTCACGCGTGCGCGATGCCGCCCGGCTGAGCAGGAGGTTGGCGACGTTGGCGCATGCGATGAGCAACACACAGGCGACCGCGAATTGGAGCAGCAAGAGAGGCTTCTTCGTGTCGCCGATGATGGCCTCTTTGAGCGGGACGATAACCGTCTTCAGGTTTGCGCCCGGCGGGGGTGGGTCGCTGCGCGAGACCATCTGCGGGTCTTGTTGCCCGAGATTCCAGAGGATACCCGTGGTCTCGGCCTGCGCTCCGGCAGGCTGGACGCCCGATTTCAGTCGACCGATGCCTGTGAGAAACCATGGAAAGCGCGCTTGCGCGTTGAGGCCGAGCGGAGTCCAAATTTCAGTATCCGGCAGAGGAAACTTGAAGTCGGCGGGCATTACGCCGACCACTTCGGTCGAGACATTGTTGAGAGCTAAAGCCTTCCCGATGACATCACGGTTGCCACCGAAGCGCCGCTGCCAGAAACCGTAGCTGAGAACGCAGACGTTGTTTTTGCCGGGTGCATCTTCTTCGGGTAGGAAGGTTCGACCGAGAAGCGGGTCCATGCCGAGGACTTTGAAGAAGTCGCCGGTCACCCTGGCGGCTTGGAGACGCTCTGGTTGGTCGAACCCGGTCAAGTTCAACCCGGTCACGGTGTAAGCGGCGACCGAATCGAAGGAGCGGCTCTGCTCGCGGTAGGCGGCGAAATTCGCCTGTGAGAGCCGCCACGTATCAAGCCCTTTCTCTGGGTACGTCTGCATCAGACGAACGAGGTGGTCGGACTCCGGGTAGGGCAGCGGACGCAGCAGGATGGCATTAATGAGGCTGAAGATCGCCGTGTTAGCCCCGATGCCGAGAGCCAGCGCGAAGACCGCTACTAACGTGAAGCCGGGATTCTTGCGCATCATGCGGAACCCGTAGCGTAAATCTTGCCGTAGGTCTGCGAACATATCTTTTCCTCGCCTCCTCTGACGGGAAGCATACCCCGAAAGTTGAATAGTCTCAATTTTTCTCAGAGCGCCGCAGGCAGACGCCGCCGACCGTCTCTGCACGCGTCCCGTTATCAAACCTGCACCGGCTCCAACACCTTTAAATAGTCGTCAAACCAGCAGGCCGCCGGGTCACGGTCGAAGAACATCATGCGCCCACGGTCGAGCGGGTTCGGGGCGCGGTGATAACGAAAGATGATTTGCGTGTCGGTTTTACCCACGACCTCGATCTTGCCCGTCTTATGAGACATGCAGAGCCGCGCGTGCTTGGCCAAGCCGGAGAGATTGAGTTTCGACCGCTCGAAAATCTCCAGCGACTCTTCGATTGGCACGATGAACGGATCATTTCCCGCCGTCGGGCGGCAGATGAAGATATAGTAGGGCAGCACACCGTTGAAGGAGAGGCGGTTGAATAGCTCTGTGATGACCTCGGAGTTGTCGTTGACGCCGCGAATCATCGGCGACTGGTTGACGGTCTGCGCCCCGGCCTTCTGTAACAGCATTAATCCCTTCAAGGCCACATCCGTCAGTTCTCGTGGATGGTTGAAATGCGCCATGACGAAAATCTTTTTCTCCGGGGTGCTGTAAGTGCTAATCATCTCCAGCAGCGACGGGTCGTTGATGATGCGGAAGGGATCGAAGGCGGTCATCTTAGTGCCGATGCGGATGATTCGCACATGCTCTATCTCTCGCAACTGAGAGATGATTTTCGTCAGTTTGCCGGTGGACATGATGAGAGGGTCGCCGCCCGTCAGCAGGACGTTGTTAATTTCCGTATGCGCGCGGATATATTCGACGGCTTCGGTAATGTCGTTCGTCACCTCGTCGTTATCATCGGTGAAGAGTCGCTTGCGAAAGCAGAAGCGGCAGTAAGCGCCGCAGACGTTGTTGACGAGGAGTAGCGCGGTGTCGTTGTACTTGTGCTCAAGCCCTTTAAGCACGGTGTAGGATGCCTCGTCGGAAGCATCCATCTCGCCGAACTCTTCGAGTTCCTGAACGTCCGGCATGATGATGCGCCGGATGGGGTCGTGCGGGTCGTTCCAGTTGATGAGCGATTGGTAGTACTCGTTCGTTCGGAAAACGAACTTCTCGGTTACAGGCTTAAGAGCTTCTTTCTCCTGCTCGTTTAATGAGGCAACCTGATCAATCCGGTTGATAGAGCGAGTATTTATACGATTAAACGTCATGAGGAATCCTCCTTTGGGATTCGAGTTGTGCGCCGCCGTCTCCTTCCACGGCTGGCTACTCGGCGAATTAACAGGTAGGTGAAATCAGTGTTGTGGAGTTTCGTCGAAGGTCTTCGTCGGGCGTGTGTTCGGTGCTGCAACTTTTAGACGAATGGTGCAGGTACGTCCTTGAGGTCGTTGTGCTCGGCGTTGAGCCGCTTGTCATATTCGAGTTGACCGCTTTCCAGCTTGATGAGCCGGTCGGCAAGTTCATAGTAGCGGTCGTCGTGAGTGATAACGATAACGGTCTTGCCTCGCGCTTTGAGTTCAGGCAGAAGTTGATAGTAGAAGATTTGCTTGAACACGGGGTCTTGATCCGAAGCCCATTCATCGAAGACGTAGATGGGACGATCCTCCAGGTAGGCACTCAGGAGCGCCAGTCGCTTGCGTTGTCCCTGCGAGAGATCAATGGTCGAGAGCTTGCCGTCCTTGACTTGAACTTTGTGGCTCAGTTGCAGTTGTTCGAGATACTCGCCGCTCTTGGCTTCGAGGTTTTCGGAGTCCAGACCGAAGAGGTGCTCGAACAGGTAAAAATCTGAGAAGACGACGGAGAAGTTCTGCCGGTATTCGTCGCGGTTTTCGAGGTTCACGGGTTTTCCATCAAGCCGAATCTCTCCGGCTTCAGGCTCGTAGAGTCCGATGAGGAGTTTCGCCAGCGTCGTTTTGCCGCTGCCGTTGCCGCCGATGACGAAGACCATCTCGCCGGGATAGAAGCAGAGGTCGAGGGGGCCGAGGTAGAACTCGTCAACCCCGCCGTCATGCCGGTAAGCATGAGTCACGCCAGCCAGTTCGAGCCGCCGCCAGGGAGTCTCGGTCTTTGACGCGGGCGCGGCGCTCTCAGCCGGATGATTGGTCAGCGACAGTCCGAGCGCCTGTATCTTCTCTGCCGCCACCTGCGCGCGACCGAGGGTCGGCAGCGTGTTGAGGATGATTGATAGCGGCGAAATCATGAAGAGGACGGTCAGCGTGTAGCCGGTGAGCGCACGCTGATCCACGGTGATGAGCAGCGGAGTGAGAAAGAGAATCAAACCGATAAAGATAAAGAAGAGGATTTGCCCCCAGTTGGCCGCCGCCAGCGAAAGCGTGTTAGCCCACATGCCGTAGCGTTGAATGCCGTCAACAGCCGGTTCGAGTTGCTGCGAGAGGAACGCGTCACGACGCGCACGGTGGAGCTTTAATTCTTTGGAGCCTTCCGTCAGCGAGCGGACGGCTTTAAACATTGCGTCCCACTCCTCGCGCATCATTCGGAAGTAGCCGACCGCTTTCAGGAGCGGCAACTGGTGGCTGAGGATGCCTATCAACATATAGCCCAGCACCAGCAGGAGCAACGGCCAAGAGAGCCAGCCGAGATACACCAGACAACCCAACATGATGGCGAACTGCGTCAGCAGCAACGGCAGGACGGTAATGGCGTTTGTGACCGACGGAATGTCGTCGGTGATGGTAGCCAAAAGCCTGTGGACGCCGAGTTCTTCGAGAAGGCGATAGGGGGCGGAGAGGATTTGCCTCGACAACTGCATTCGCAGATCGTGCGCCGACTGCGCGGTTAGCCAGAGCAGCAAAACCTGTGAAGCGAACCCGCTGAGGGGAATGATGATGCAGAGCGCCACGAACATCCAGACGAGCCTCATGCGTGGTGTCGGGCCGCCAGCCAACGCCGCATTAATGACCGCGATGAGCGCGGTGCTGCCAATGCCAGCGATAGCGCCCGTGAGGGTCGCAAAGATGATCGTGGAACGTGAGCGTCGGACGCCCTTTGACCATTGTAGAAGTACGGAGAAGAGCCGGATTAAATTTCCCATCTTAGATTTCCTTTGCTGCGTTCTGGATGCAGTCGCGCAGTTGTTCGGCGAGGACTTTAACGTTTGGCTCCCGAACGATTGAATAGTGGTCGCCGGGTATGGTGTATAGCTCAACGCCCTCTGTTGCCCATCTCCCCCATCCTTTCAAGGGGTCTCTGGGGTCAACGCCTTCCTGCTCTTCATCAATGTGGACGAAGTTTTCAGGAAGCTGGTGGGTAATGCGTTCCATCTCCTTGTCGGCACGGAACAGCGTCAGACGACCCTCGTAAGCGCCGCCCGTGTAGCTCCGCATCATCTGAGCGTTGGCCTTGAAGGAGTCGAAGAGTTTGCGGAAGTCAACGAGTGTGAGTTCGGCGGGGATGAGGCTGAGAGCTTTGGCCTCGACCCAGATGCGTTTCAACTGTGCCATCTGGGGGAGTTTAGAAACCTCCTCGCCGACCACATTCATACGGTCGAACGGTATGCCGAGGTCGCGCGCGAAGCTGGCAAGCAGGATGATCCACGCATACTGCGCCGATCTTCCGGAAGGGGCTTCGGCGTCAATAATCGCCAACAGCGCGACCTGCTGTTGATGCTCTCTCAATTGACGTGCCACCTCAAAAGCGACGACGCCACCCATTGACCAACCGCCGATGAAATAGGGGCCGAGTGGCTGGAAGGCGCGGATCGCATCGGCGTACTCGGCAGCCATCGCCTCGATTTGTGTGTGTGGCAACAGGTCGCTGTTTATCTCCCGCGCCTGAATGCCGTAGAAGGGTTGCTCCTGACCGAGCGCGCGAGAGAGTTCGGTGTAGCTGATGACGTTGCCGCCAGCCGGGTGAATGAAGAACACGTTGGGGTTCGTCCCGTTGGGCTGAATCGGCACGAGCAGCGACCATGAGGGCAATTCCTTATCCTGACTGATGAGTTGCGAGATGGTTTCGACGTTCGCCTTTTCAAAAAGGTAAGTCATCGGGATGCGCTTGCCCGTCCGCTCTTCAATCCGCGCGACGAGTTGCACGATGAGCAGAGAGTGCCCGCCAAGCTCGAAGAAGTCGTCGTTGATGCCGATGGGACGGATGCCGAGCAAGTCTTCCCAAATCACCACCAACTGTTCCTGCAAGGCATCTTTGGGAGCGATATAAGCCCGCTCCGACTTGATGAGGGAACGGTCGGGCGCGGGTAGTGCGCGCCGGTCAACTTTCCCGTTCGGCGTGAGCGGCAACTCATCGAGGATGATGCAGACGGACGGCAGCATGTATTCCGGCAGGCGCTCCTTGAGATAGTTCTTCAACTCCTCGCTGCCGGGCGCGGAATCACCTTCCGCCACCACGTAAGCCACCAGACGCTTATCGCCGGGCGTATCTTCTCTCGCCATCAGCACGGCCTCTTTAATCGCCGGATGCTCCGAGAGCGCGGTCTCGATCTCGCCGAGTTCGATTCTGAATCCGCGAATCTTCACCTGATGGTCGAGACGACCCAGAAACTCGACGTATCCCTTCGCCTGATAGCGTGCGAGATCGCCGGTTCGATACAGACGCGCGCCCGGCTGATGGCTGAACTGGTCGGGTACAAATCTCTCGGCGGTCAAGTCCGGTCGGTTCAAGTATCCACGGGCGAGGCCATCGCCGCCGATGTATAACTCCCCGCGCTCGCCAATCGCCGATGGTTGAAGTCTACTGTTGAGCAGGTAAATGGATGTGTTGGAGATCGGGCGTCCGATGGGAACCGTGACTCCTTGTGGCCGCGCCTGAATCGCGTGGCAGCAGGCGAAGGTCGTCGTCTCGGTCGGGCCGTAGCCGTTAATCAGCCGACACTCGCCGAGGTCTTCCAGCACCTTTTTAACATGAGTAATCGAGAGCGATTCGCCGCCCGCCAGCAGTTGTTTGACCGTGCGGAGTCCTTTGAGGTTGCCGTCCACCATCTGATGAAAGAGTCCGGCGGTCAGCCACAGGGTCGAAACTTGAGACTTTGTAATTACATCTCCGAGGTCGTTCAGCGTCGCGGGGATGGGCGGGAAGAGGATGAGCCGCGCGCCGTTCAGAAGGCTCCCCCAAATCTCGAACGTCGAAGCGTCGAAAGAAATTGGTGCGAATTGAAGAAAAACTTCCCGTGAATCGAAGTTGGCGTAGTTGGCTCCCTTCACCAGCCGCAACACGTTGCGGTGAGTGATGCATACTCCCTTCGGCGTCCCGGTCGAGCCGGAGGTGTACATCATGTAGAGTAGATTCTGGCCTCCTGCCTCGACCGGCGGGTTCTCTTCCGAGCCGGGCACGAGCATCTTTTCTTGCACCTCACGGTCGTCAAGGCACACGACGGTCAACTGGTTCTCCGGCAACCCGTCGGCGACCTGCTTGGTCGTCAGCAGAACTGAAATGTTGGCGTCCTCAAAGATGAAGCCGATGCGCTTAGCCGGGTCAGAAATGTTGATGGGCACGTAGATGCCGCCAGCCTTAGCGATGCCGAGAAGAGACACAATCATCTCTACCGAGCGGTCAAGGATGATTCCGACGAATACCTCCGGTCTCACCCCTTGCGCGCGCAGGTGATGCGCCAGCACGTTGGCACGCCTGTTCAACTCGTAATAGCTGACCTGCTCTTGTTCACTTTCGAGCGCGATGGCATCGGGTGTCCCGGCCGCCTGCTTCTCGAAAAGTTCGGCGACGCTACTCTCGGATGGGAAGTCGACCGCCGTATCGTTCCATTCTTCGAGGACGCGGTGAAGTTCCGGCTCAGCCATCAGTGTGAACCGCGACAAACTCTCGTCGGGCGCTGCCAGCATCTTTTCAAGAAATATCTGAAAGTGCTCGACCATGCGAGCGATTGTTTCGTGTTCAAAGAGTTCGTGGCTGTAGACGAAAGACCCGGTCACTCTGTTGGGGTTGTCCCAGAAGTAAACTTCAAGATCGAATTTGGTGTCGGCGTTGCCCTGATTCCCGATGGGCACGGTCAATCCGGACATCTCGATTTCTTGCACCGGCTCGTTCTGGTAAGAGAGGATGGCTTGGAAAAGCGGGTTGCGGCCAAGTCGTCGCTCCGGTTGCAACTCTTCAACCAGTTTGTCGAACGGCAAATCTTGATGGGCGTAAGCGCCGAGCGCGGACTCCCTCACACGTTTCAACAACTCACGGAACGAAGGCGAGCCGCCGAGGTCAGCCCTGAGCGGAACCATGTTGACGAAAAATCCGATGAGGTTCTCAACCTCGGCCTGCCCTCGACCGGCGACAGGTGTGCCGATGAGAAAATCGTCCTGCCACGTATAGCGTCCGAGCAACGCTTGGAACGCCGCCATCAACGTCATGAAGACGGTCGCTCCCTCCTTGCGGCTGAAGGCTCGCAGAGCGCGCGAAGCTTCTTCGGAAAGCGCGAGAGAGCAGTGTGAGCCTTGCAGCGTCCGCACTACCGGGTGCGGGAAATCGGTCTCCAACTCCAGCACTGCCGGCGCTCCGGCCAGTTGCTTCTTCCAATAACCCAGTTCCGCCTCCAGCACTTCACCTTGTAGCCATTCACGCTGCCACTGCGCGTAGTCAGCGTACTGAACCTCAAGTTCGGTGAGCGACGAAGGAGCGCCGTTTTCGTAGATGTGGTAGAGCGTTTCCACCTCTTGCGCCAGCACGCCCATTGACCAAGCGTCGCTGACAATATGGTGCATGGTCATGAAGACGACGTGCTGCCTCTCGCCGAGAAGTAATAAGCTGGCTCGCATCAGCGGCCCCTTGGCGAGGTCGAATGGTCGCAACGCTTCCTCACGCGCCAGCAGTGTGACCTCGGATACCTTCTGCTCGTCTGCCAACCTGCTCAGGTCAATGATTGGCAGGTCTCGCGGTGCAAACTCGTCAATGACCTGCGTCGGCTCCCCGCCTACGTTAATGAACGTGGTGCGTAAAGCCTCGTGTCGTCTCACCTCTTCGTTTAGACACTGTTCGAGCGTCGCCACGTTCAACTCAACATCGAGTTGCAGCGCCGCCGGAATGTTATAAGCACTGCTGCTCGGCATCAGTTGATCGAGGAACCAGAGGCGTTGCTGCGCGTAAGAGAGTGGCAACATCCCGCCGCTTGCAGCCGGGCGCAGCGGCGGCATTTGTTGATGACCGTTGCCGTTCCGCATCGTTGCTTCGACGCGCCCAGCCATTCCTGACAGGGTCGGCGACTCGAAAACACTGCGTACCGGTATCTCTACCTTCATTCGCTCT
>CAXTRQ010000043.1:12231-36818 GCA_964246705.1 uncultured Pyrinomonadaceae bacterium | reverse complement strand
TGATGTGGAGACTGATGAGACTTATCTGGCTCTCTACTTTTAGGGGTAAGGTTCAGCATGAGCACGTTCTTACCTGCGGCATACTGGGAAACAAGGTAAGATTCAAGTTCTTCCATCTGATCGAGTTTGGAGCGCTTACGATCGAGGCCGAAGGAATCCGTAATTCGTTTGAGGAGCTGCATCTCGGATGGCAGATCAGGATTGGTGATTAAAATAGTCTCGAATTCTTCGTCAGCCTTATAAATATCGTAGATGCGACGAATGAGAGTAGATTTCCCGTGGCCTACGTCTCCATATAAAACCGCCAGACCCTGACGATTGTCGATCACGTATCTAATCTTCGAGAGGGCTAGATGATGCTGAGGAGAGAGGTATAAGAACCGCGGGTCGGGTGAAATTGAGAAAGGGGCGTCTAATAGACCAAATTGCTGTAACATTCCCCCAAGGCAGCACTCGCTTTCACCATAAAAGCCCTCCTTGGAGGAACTTAGATAGCATAGGCTGTTAACATTGGCAACAGAAATCTACCTATACCCCTGAAATAAATGTCTACTGGAAAGCTACAGGTGAGGCGATACTTACAATCTTTATTGTAAGTTGGTAAGTAATATTACTTTATTACTCGTATTTTATCAGAAAATAAAAGCTCTGAGTTGTTGAATGCAGATGTAAATCTGCCGTGATACACTTTCTAAGATATGAAGACAGAGGACAAAAATACCTTAACAGAACAGAGAAAAAAGGCTCTACTTGATGCCTTCGCCAACCAAATCACCAAATCAAAAGCGGATCTAGTCACCGATATTGAAACTCGTCTGAGTGAATTGCTTGGTATAGACGTTAAAAAGGTATTCGATTCAGTAGCTGCCGCTCAGCAGATTCGTGGCGGTGCGATGAATCTCGACCGGGCACATAAATCAACGCTAGTCCTGATCGCATACGTGCTCGACACAAGGACAATAATAAGGGGAAATGAAAGAGAGGAAATTTCCTCATCGCGCGATGATGAAGTGTAATACTAATTTGGGGGTTGATTTTTATCTTGCCATTGAGTCCCTCAAGCGATTTACCACTGGCTGTTACCTACCATGACATTATGACAGGCAGCGACGGCAATACCGGACAGTCTAATGAACTCGTAAAAAGATTGGGTAAGTTAGTAATATTGTAAGAAAGTAAGTTGTATTACAGGCTAGAGCTATTACTTGGGACGCTCTACTCTCAGAGCTGAAGAAAAGGGGCACAGCGGGCGGGTTAATTTACAAGCTTCTGCAAATGCTGCCTTTGCCGGTTCTTTTTCTCCTGAATTTGGTGGCGCACAGCACTTAATTCATCAAACACTGTCATCACATTATCCATATCCTCTTCAGTAATATCCCCTAGCTCAATCTCCCGAAGCACCCGTCCAATCCTGCGCAATTCTTCAAAGAAGAGGTGTGTTGAATCCAAAGGGTCTGCTTCCAGAAGTTCATCAGCCTTTTCAATTGCCGCTATTTCAATCTCAATGGGAGAAGGCTCACCCAGTTCACCAAGCGCTTTTTATTCGCTCCCGCAATCCGGCAGTCGACCCTTGTGCCCACAGGTGTGCTTCCAAAAGCTTGCGCCGATGGGAACGAGTTTCAGTTTCTGTTACTGCTAGCCGTTTGGCTGTGAGGCGCACCAGTTGGTGAGCTTTGAATAGATTAACGTCGCCGCGCTCAAGTGCCTCGCGCACGTCTCGCAGGAAGTCCGGAATCAGCAGGTATTGGCCGACGATTCTAACCGAGATAGATGTTTTACACCCTAGGAGCATTCGCAGGCGGGCTTCGACTTCGAGCAAATCCTCGCGCGGGAATTTCGAGGGGCATCCTCTCTTGGTATCGGTCGCAGGACGCGCGGAAAGATTCCGTACCGATTGGAGCATGCCAACTAAATTCTTCTGAGAGCGGGGTATAATGTCAGGAAGGGAAATAGCCGACTGGTCAAGGACACCCTTAACGTCCGAAGTTGATGCGAGTGGAGCAGGTCGCCGGGAGCCTCTACGGGTCAAACGCATGAAGATCTAACTTCTTACCTACGAGGATCAAAAGAGCGGAAAAGCGTGAACCATCAGTCACACGATTTTTCTGCCATTAGGATAGATAAAAATAGCTAGATACTCATGTCAAGGTTACCAGATTAGTCGGTACTGTAACCTTAATTTTATGCTATGATGCGCCGCCATGAGCACCGAAAAGGCAGGGCAGGCACGGAGCGAGGGGTCTCAGTTCCTCATCCCGGCGGGACAGACCGTCCATCTGGCACTTCTCAATGCTATTCATCTTTGGGCTGCGGCCACGACGGACTCGGAGAGCGCCTGCTGCAACGATCTTCTCAGAAGCAAGAGCCATGCCGTTTCTTCATTCTTCGCCCACGCTGGCAAGCACCCGGGCGAAGTTACCGCGCTCGACGTGCAGAGCTGGCGCGACGCTTTAGAGGGGAAGGGGTTTAAGCCGGCTACGGTCTACGCTCGCATCTCACGGCTCTCATCGTTTTATGCTTGGGTGATGCGCGATCCTACCCTTAGCCAGTTCATCACCAGCAACCCGACTCAGAATGCTCGACCCAAGTGCCCGAAGCCTTACCAGACCGAAAGCTCAAAGGCGCTCGATGACGATCAGATTGGCGCGCTCGTGTGCACGGTGAGGAAGAGAGCGGAAGGCGGGGATGTGATGGGCAAGCGTGATTACGCGCTGCTGCTATTCTTCATCACGACGGGCATGCGTCGGCAGGAGGTCATTGGCCTACGCGGCTCTGACATCGAATTGAGGAAAGATGACTTGGTCGTCAGATGCCGGGTCAAAGGCGGAGATTATGTAGGTCGGGCGATTAACGAGCCTCTGGTGCGGGAGGCGCTTTTTGACTATCTCAGGTCATGTGACCGGATGAACGCTCTCGGGAGTGACCGCCCGCTCTGGACGCGGCACGACAGGGCGGGACGCCCCGGCGCGCCGCTCTCGTCGCACTCCTTCTCAAAAAACCTGAAGGGTTACGCGCGTGAGGCGGGAATTGAGAAGATTCATATTCACCAGACGCGCCATACGTTCGCACGGATAATATCGGAAGAGACGGGTAGCATTGTCGAGACGCAGGATGCGCTGGGGCACAAGAATCTGGCGACGACGCGGGTGTATATCGGTAGAATCGCGGTGAAGCGTGATAAGCACAGCCGGCAAATTACTGCGCGACTGAAAATACATCCCTTTCTGTAGCGGGTTAGTTGAAATGCCGAGTCAATGTTTATCGCTATGTTAAATTGAATCTGACCAACTAATAGAGATTGTTCAAAAGCCCTTTTGGGGAATTGCTTGAACACCTATTGCATCGCGTACAGGTGTCCATCCCAGCTACCGAAGTAGGTCACACCCCCGGCACGTACGGGCGCGGAAGTGACTGTGCGATCCGTTTTGAACTCCCAGCTTAGTTGCCCGGTCTGTACGTCCACGGCGCTCAGGCCGCGCGTGCTGCCGAAGAATATCAGACCGTCGGCAATTCCCGGCGCGGAGCTAATGCCCGAGGCGGAATGAGTCTTCCATCTCTCATGGCCTGTATCCGCGTCGAGTACATAGAGTGTTCCGTCAACGCTCGCGTAACAAACCATGCCGGACGCGACGGCGGGCGAGAAGGGGATCGCCGTCTCTGTCTTGAGATGCCACTTCTCGGCTCCGCTCGTGGCGTCAATCGCGTAGATGCTGCCGTCGAGGCTGCCGAAGTAGAGTACGGAGTCGAGATAGGCAGGCGGCGCGACGACAATGCCCGGCGTATCGAACCTCCATTTCTTTCGTCCGGTCAGCCGGTCGAGCGCGTAGACGCCTTGGGCAGCGCCGAAAAATAGTGAGTCACCAATCACGACTGGCGACGAAGGGATGCCCTGACCCGGCTGAAACCACCATTTCTGTTTTCCGGTCGCGGCATCGAGCGCATAGACCTTTCCTTCCGTGCCCGCGAAATAGACAACCGTGACGACGACCACCGGCGAAGCGATGACGGCATACTCCGTCTTGTATTTCCACTTCTCCCGACCGGTCTCTGCATCCACCGCGTAGAGGCTATTGTCCTGACTCCCGAAGTAGACGGTTCCCTCTGCGACGGCGGGCTGCGAGAGGATGCGCCCGCCGGTTTTGAACGTCCAGCGACGCTGTCCGGTCGTCGCATCCACGGCATAGAGATTATTGTCGTAACTTCCGAAGTAGATGATTCCGCTCTCAATCGTCGGCGCGGCATAGACGCTGCCGCCGGTCTTGAACTTCCACTTTGGGGCGACCTGCTTTGCTTCTGTCACGCTGGTCGCAGCGGCGGCGGTGTCGCTCGCCGGGGCGTTTGGGACGACGGTCTGCGGCGCATCGCCCGCCAACTCGCTCGCCTCTGCGATAAGCAGCACGCCCTCATAGATAGACGGGCGCGCTCCGGCTTTGCTCTCTGCCGTCGTGAGCACCAGACCGAGCGCGATAACGATGAATGGAGCGATAAGCTTTTTCGAGGTTCTCACAGTAAACCACACTTTCCGTTGTGCCGCCGTTGATAGGGATAACAGTAGGGCGCGTCCGAGTGCGGTCAGCGCGCCTGCGCCGCCTCGCTCCCCTTCGGCGCGAAGTAACCGTGCCGCGCGACGACTTGCAACTTGCGCTCTTTACCCTTCGCATCGCGCGCATGTGCGCGCACTTCAAGTTTATGCATTTGCCCATCGTCCTGTTCGGCTTCGGTGAGTGTGAAACCGATACTGTAACGCCCCGTCAAATTACCGATAATTTTATTCAGGCCGCTGGCGTAGTCCGCCGGACGGCGGACGCGCATAGCTTCGCCGCCCGTCTCTTTCGCAATGAACTGCGCGCTGTCGAAGATGCTCAGACCGACCATGTTGCCGAGCGGTTTGAGTACAGGCTTAAAGAGTTTGAAGCCCAACTTCATGTCGGTGACGAGGGCGCTGAAAATCACGTTCGCTTTCGTCATCTCGGCAACCGTCATATCGCGCTCGATATAAAAAATAGGAACAAGGCTGTCTGATACCCAGACGACTGCGGCCTGCGACTTCGGGCGTTCCTTTGATGCCAACTCCGTCACCGCCAACGATGCGCTGACCAGTTCAAACTCGTCGTCCATGTCCACTTCGACCTCTCCGCCCTTAGACACTCTCTCGGTCTTGACGTGGCCGTCTTTGTAGACCGTCCGGGTCAGGGTGTCGCCTTTTTTGCCGACGTATTTCGTCTCGGACTCGATCTCCTCGCTCGCTTTCTTCTCGCGCTCCTGCTCCCTCTCTTGTGCCGCCTTGGCATCGGCGGGCGCGCTTTCAGGCTTCGGCTTTTCATGCTCGTCCTGTGTCGCGCTGCCCTGCTCGTCGCAACAGGAACCTTGGGCGACGAGCGAAGGGATCATCGAGAGGGCGGTCGAGATTTGCGCGCGGTCGCGTGTGAAATGCGTCAGCCATTGGCGGCGGACGTTGGAACCTCCGGCCTCCAGCACGAGGATCGCCACTTCATCTCCCTGCGGGAGCTTCGACAGTTCATTCATCATCGCTTCGAGGATTTCGGTGCGTCGCAGGAAGCGGCCAGCGCCGATGCGCCGGAGATCGAGCACGAGGACGAGCGCCAGCGGTTTGCGCGCCTCGTCGCCCTCGCGTGTGAAATAAGAAATCTGGCGCGGCTTGCCATCGGCGTAGACCTCAAAATCCTCGCGCTTCAGGTCGGACGCCAGACTACTTGTGCGTTTATCGCGAACGAGCGCGTCAAGGAAGACGACGCGATGATTGATGCGCACAGTCTCCTCAACTTCCTGCGCCCGTACTCCTAAAGCGCCGCCGACAAAGCACAGCAACAATCCGAGCAATATTAAATTCAGCTTACCTCTCATGATAGCAATCCGCCTCCTCAATAAGAATTAACATGGCTGGACAGGATAGGCAGGATGAAAGGATTGCTTCCGAGCTTTTATCATGTGCATCCTGTCCAGCCATGTTAATTCTTTCCGTCCCAATCTTTCGTGTTGATTTAGTTATCTGAATCGTCGGTCGCCTCGTCCGTCAATGTCTTGCCCATCGTGTCCGGGTCTTTCATCAACATCAGAAGGTTCTGGGCGGCGACGCTCATCTCGATTGCTGTGGCGTCGCGCTGCCCGATAGTGACGACGAGCACCTTGAAAAACTTGCCCGCTTCTTTCGTGTAGATATAAGTCTGCTCTGCGTCCTGTTGCAGACGCACGCGGACGAGGGGCATCCATTCGGGTTGCAGCGCGCTATGCAGCAACGATGCGAAATCGGCTCGCCCTTTCGGCGGGGTGAAATCCTGATCTTCAAAGCTCGCCAGCCGAACGCTGCCGTACTCTGCGTAACGCGTGAACCTACGCGCCAAAATCTCGGTCGCCTTCATCCCTGCGCGTGCCAGCAGCGGAACGCCTTTGTGTTTGACGTGGTAATGCGACTCGATGAGTTTGACAGTCTCTTCAAAGCCCGCGCCTTTCGCCCCTGCTGCGGTTGTCGCCAGCGCGCACAGCGTGGTTACGAGAAGGATGCGTCGAAATAATCTTTTCAACATTGTCACCTCCTCAGTGCTTCTTGGGCTGTACAGTGTTATCGCGTTCGAGGTCAAGCTCCGGCACGCCGAACTGTCCCTCAAGTTTGCTCAGCCGCTCAAGGTCTATCGCGCCGACGATGTTGACGATGGTCAGGTTCTTCGGCTCGAAGGAGAGGATGGCGAGCGCCTCGACGCGCCCGGCGGCATCGCCCGTCGTGCCGGGTTTCGTCAGGATATAAACCTCGACGTTCTTGTTCTCGCGGCGGCTGCGGACTTCGACAATTCTCGACCAGCCGGGAGCGCGCAACTGCTCGCGCACCGGATTGACATCAGAATCCGCGTACTGGTGCTCCGCGTCGAAGTCGAAGCTCTTGACGTAAATCCCTTTGAGGCCGACGATCATTTTTTTCGTGTTCTCTTCTTCAGGCTCTTTGGAAGAGAGCGCCGGGGTCACCAACTTCAAGAGACGTTCGTCAAGATTCACGTCCACCATCTCGGCGGCTTGCGACGCGAGGTGGTCGAGATAACTAATCTCCAGCTTACCGGCGGTGTTGATCGTCTGACCGACCGACGCGTTGAAGGCGATAGCGGCGAGCAAGAGGGCGAAGGCGCATCTTGCGCATGAATTAAGGAATGATTTCATACTTTCTCCAATCATCTGATCCTGTTTCTTTCATCGGAAGTTATTTTTTGTTCCGGCATTGTGTGCGTCCGTCTCTGAGCGATATTCAGTTTCATGCTTGCCAGACGCAACGCCAGCATCAACTGCTCTTTGGCCTTCTGCTGCTCGGCGGTGATGAAAGTTAAAGCCGGTCTCGATTCGCGCGGCGCGACAGCCACGGCGACTTGCGTCGACTCTTGTTTCGCTTCACGCACAGCACGGTCTGGACGAACTGCCTTCGGACGCCCCAGAGGTGGTGCGCCGCCAGCAAGCCTCGCCTGTGAAGTTGCCTTCGGCAGCACGTCGGATACTTGAGCGTTGAGAATTTTGTTCGTCTCGCTTTTTTGCGCGGCGCTGGCGATTGGGGGCGTGCTCTCCAGCTTTTCCGTCGCTCCCTGCGCCGTGTTCGTTGTTTGCGCGACGGAGGACGCGTCGTTCATTTGAAGCGCATGCCTCCGGGCTGCCAGCCACAGCCCCGCCAGCAGCATTAAGAGAAGCGCGGCGGCAACGGCGGCGAACGCGGGACGGCGGTAAGCGAAGCGCGTGCTTGCGGGTTTCCGCGTCTCTGCCTCTGACGGCAAGCTGAGCGGGCGTTGCTGATACCGCAGCGTGCCGAGCAAATCTTCGAGTTGCTGTATCTCCGGGTCGGCGTCGCCTGATTTGTCCCACAAATAGTCGTTCATCTCTGCCCCCCTATGCCGAGCTTCTCGCGTAAGAGTTTCATTCCACGGTGGAGGTTGACGCGTACCGAGTCGGGTTGTAGTCCCGTGCGCGCCGCGATTTCCGGGCCGGTCATACCTTCGACCAGTCGCAGGACGAGCGTCTCGCGGTACGCGTCCGGCAGACTGCGTAGCACCTCAAGGACTTCTCTGGCCTCCGCCTGCGGAGGCTCAGGACGTGTCAATTCTTCCGTTAATTCTTCCGTCTCGTGTTTGCGCCTGTGGAATTCCATCGCGCGGTTGCGTGCGATCATGGCGACCCACGGGCCGAAGAGAGAGCCTTCACGCAGGCCGCCGAGCTTTCTGAAGGCCATCAGGAAAACATCCTGCACCAGATCGCTCACCTCGTCGTAAGGCACACGCGCCAGTAGAATGCCGTGAACCATCGAGGCATAACTGTGATAAAGCTCGTCGAAGGCTTCGCGGTCGCCGCGCCGTACTGCTTCGACGAGCCGTGCTTCGACGGAAGCGTGTGCGGGCGCGGATTCAATCGCGGCGGGTTTGTCGTGTCCAGCCATGTGGAACAAGTCTATCTTCTCCGCCTCAAGCATTAACGAACCTCGTCTAACTATTTCGCAGGAATGTGCGACTGCGCCTCGGTCATTTGATTAGCGAAAGCTCTCGCATACGGTAGTAAGTGCGCTCCGGCGCGTTGGCCTGTCGCGTCTTGTACGCCTAAAAGATGCGGCGCGGTCGCAGAGTGTTAACAAGAATTTTTATGCCGCGCCCTTTCTGCTTTGGATGGTTGGCGTGATGGCGGTTGCGACAGGCCGGGCAGAACAACTTTGCGATACGTCGCGTTTAAGGATTGTTATGGAGCTACTCGTCATCTTCGGACTCGCCGCGCTGGGTATTGGAGCCTATGCGATTGTTGATCTGCTCGCTAAAATCCCCGGTCTGTATTTGCGCTGGAAGATTTCCAGACTCGGCGAGTTGAAGGAACGAAGCTTGAAAGAGATTGTCGCGGCGCTCGGCCCGCCGGCGTGCGTGGTTGTGGATAACCAAGGTAAAAACCTGTATCAGTGGATCGCCACCGGCTACCATGTCGTCGTCCGGTTTGAAGGTGAGACCTGCGAAGGTCTCACGCATGTCATTACGGATTGACATGGCGGCTGGATCAGCAAGGCCCATTGAGCGACGTGATGTTGAGTCCCTGCCGAAACGAACTGAAGGGAAACCTTCGATGCCGGGATTGAAGAATTCGACGCGCCTCATAGATTAGGATACAAGTTCGGGAACCTCGTGTATAATCCACAGGCTTCGCAGAAGGTGGTGAGAGATATAGGGCGAGGTTGGAGAGTGACTGTGAGTCAGTGCAAAGCAGTGCCCGTCTGAATAGTGCAGCTATTTAAGCCCTCACCCGAATCCTCAATGTTGGCTCTCCAAATAAGTCATTCCAACGGACGGCTCGACAGCATTCTTGTCGTGCAGCTTCATAAATCTTACCCGAATCCTTGCTCGGGCGCGTGCCCCTGACGAGACTCGTGAAGCATAACAAGCAGGTACATCCGACCACGAGCGAGGCACTGTCGAGTGTTAGACCGGGCGGCGGGTGATGCGAAACGTTAAGCCTGTGTTGCGTGAAACACCCGAAATTCTTACTCACGCGCGACCGTCAACAGACATTTGTTAAAGGAGACACAGATGAAGCGGATGATGATGAAGATTTGCAGCTTTGCTTTTATTGTTGTCGCAGTTTCGCTGTTTGCGCCCAGATGCGCGGCAGACGACCCGACCGGCATCATTGACAAACAAGAAAGCTACACAGTGTCTCTCGACCTGAAATTCAACAAGAAGAATCAGAATTCGCTGCAACGCGCCATCTCTTTTATGGAGCTGGGACCCAATGGGTTCGCAAGCGGATTTATCGTCGGTGATGGCTTAGTCATGACGGCCTATCACGTTGTTTCGGGAGACCTGAGCATCTCCAAGAAAGTAGCTTTAGGATTCGGAGCCAAAGATCAACTTGAAGTGGATGTCTCAGTCGGCGGCTGTCAGGCCACTATCCTCAAGGTGGACAAAGACGCAGACCTCGCGCTGCTGCGCGTGTGTCGCTCGTCGAAACATACCAAATCGCCCGCCTTTCAAACGAGCCTGACCGAAGACGAGAAACTGCTCCTGATTGCTCGCCCGCATGGTGAAAAGATGGTCAAATGGGGAATCTATTCGGGGCCGTATATGTTCCGCGACCAACAGTACTGGTCGGCAAAAATTGATGGGCGCGACGGGTATTCGGGCAGCCCCGTCTACAACAAAAAGGCCGAGCTGGTCGGCGTGTTCAGCGCCTATGATTGGTCGAAAAAACTTGCGGTGATTAGCCCGGGCATCAGAGCGCAAAAGCTGCTCGAAGATTATATCTCCAGCTCTAAACCGTGAAGAGAATTACAGGAGGAAGAATGAAACGTAACGCATCCGCCGTCTGGAAGGGCGGCTTAAAAGATGGGAAGGGAAGTATCACAACCGACAGCGGAGTTCTTTCGGAGACACAGTATTCCTTTAGCACGCGCTTCGAGGACGGCAAAGGTACAAATCCCGAAGAGTTGATTGCCGCCGCACACGCGGGTTGCTTCTCGATGGCGCTTTCCGGGCAACTAGGTCAGGCCGGATTAACGGCGGAAAGCATCAGGACGACGGCGGCTGTGCGGTTGGAGAAAACGGATGCCGGATTTGCGATCACCTCTGTTCATCTGGACGTGACGGCCAGAGTGCCCGGCGCGGATCAACAGGCGTTCGAGACGGCGGCCAACAACGCGAAGGCGGGGTGTCCGGTCTCCAAGCTATTGAAAGCCGAGATCACCATGGAAGCCAAACTCGAATCCTGATGCGCGTCGAATTTTAGAAACTGAGAGACAAGCACTCCCGGCAGAGACTTCCCGCAATAGCCCTGCGATGTTCAAGTCGCAGGGCTATTTCCGATTTGAAATCTCGTATCTTCAATCGCTCAACCTTTCTTCTGCTGAGCGGCTTGGCGTCTTTGCGTGGACGAAAATGTTCGTCCGATAACGAGAGAGCGTGGCGCGGGAGTTGGAAGAAAATATTGCTGACCCGCGTCTAAATTGTAGATTGATGTTCGATTCGACGGATGAGCGAATGCAGAGGGGGGATTCATATTGTTTTCAAAACACAACATAGTCACGCTGGCGCTCACGCTGGTCGCATGTGTGCCGGTCTATGCTTGCAACACAGGCGATATTGGCGGCAGTTTCTCAAACAGTGCATTGAGCGCACCCGCCAAGCAATACTCTTGGACGAAGGTGACCGACGGCGCATCTTTTCCCGGCGCATACAATTTTCCGGTCTTTACCGTGCACGAACAGATATGGGCGTTTCACCATCAGGGGAGTTGGTATTCGACCGACGGGCGGGCGTGGACGAAAACAGAGTTACCCGTTTCCGGGTTGAACTCCGGCTATCAAAAATACGTGCTATTCAATGATGCCGTCTATGCACTCGGCACGATGGAAGGCAACTACAGCAACATGCGTCTCGGCTCGCGCATCGTTCGCACCAGCGATTTGAAGCATTGGGAAGTGCTCGCCGAAACTTCAGAACTGCCCGCGCGTGTCTTTTACGGCGCAGTCGTCTTCAATAATAAAATCTGGCTCATGGGCGGCTTCGATGGTAAGAATTACTATCACGATGTCTGGAACTCGCAAGACGCCGTGCACTGGACGCGGATCGCGGAAAGAACCGCTTGGAGTCCGCGAATTATCGGGGCTGCCGCAGTATTTAAAAATCGTATTTGGATAATCGGCGGCAACGTGATTGACGGGACGCCAACCGACGGGCGTGCGGAGACGGAAGTCTGGTCATCGAGTGACGGCATCAATTGGACGCGAGCGACTGACCGGATGGCGCGGCTGTGGGGAACCTCGCCCGTCGTCTATGAGGGCAAGCTCTGGCTCGTCGGCGCTAACCGCGACGGTGATTTCTCAAGGGCGGTGCTGTCGACCGAGGACGGTGTCACTTGGAGAGAAGAGACAGCCCTGTGGACGCCCAGAGGAGGAGTTGCGACATGGGTGTTCGACAACAAACTTTATATGACGGGCGGTAAATTTTCCGTCAAGGAGAATGGAGAGCTTAAATTCATTTACAGCAATGATGTCTGGTATATGTCTCCATCTCGAACTCAACTTGATGATGAATAAAAACGAAATCCCCCCACGATTCAAATCGAACTCGAAACGCTTTATTGATGCGCTCGCCTTGGCTGCCGAGTCGCACGCCTTCCAGACGAGAAAGGCGACGGACATTCCCTACATCGCTCATCTGCTCGGAGCGGCGAGCATCGCCATTGAATACGGCGGCGGTGAGGATGAAGCCATCGCCGCGCTGCTCCACGACGCCCCGGAGGATTGCGGCGGCCTGCCCGTACTCGAAGTTATCCGCGCCCGCTTTGGCGAACGCGTCGCGCAGATCGTCGAGGGCTGCACGGACACCTTCGATAATCCGAAACCTGAATGGCAGAAAAGAAAGGCGGACTATATCGCTCATGCGCGCCGCGCCGATGCTTCTACCAGACTGGTTTCTGCCGCCGACAAACTTCACAACGCGCGCTCAATCCTGATGGACTATTGCACGCACGGGGCTGCCGTCTTCGACCGCTTCAAGAAGGATACGAAGTGGCACACGGTCTGGTATTACCGCCGGCTCGCAGATGTTTTTAACGCGGCTGAAGACAACGCTCTTAATCGAGAATTGCAGCGTGTGGTCTCAGAGATCGAGCGGATGTTGGAGACCGACGCGGCGGGAAATGCGTGCGAGAAAGAACAGGTTTATCGAGAGTTGGATAAAGCGCTGGCGGCAGCTTCGACGGGTGAACTCAAGCATGATATTTGAAATTTGACTACTGCCGCGCAGGCAGAGAGGCGGGCAAATTGTATTGCTCCGCCAGAGGGTTGATTCCGGGCGCGGGCTGAGGCTGATAGGCGAACAGACGATCTCTCAAACGAAGGCATGGACGCTCCACCAGCGCGAAAAGTGTGAGCGCCGTCCCGAACACCGCCAGCGCCGTGAAGATGAAGGTCGGCGCGTTATATCCGGTCAGCCCACATCTTTTGAGCAACGCATCGGCCACATAAAAACCTAAGAGGTGTGTGAGGTATATCGAATAAGCGAGTTCCGCGAGAATTGTGATCGCGCGCGATTTAACGCGGCTGAGGATACATTGTGGGCTGAGCGCCGAGGCCGTGAGAAGGCCGAACGAGATGCCGAGCATGCTGAAGACTACGATTCCCGTGAACGTATAGAGCTTTGACGACATCAGTATAAATGCCAGACACAAACCCGCGCCGCCTGCCCACAGCAGTCTATTTCCGTGAGCCAGTAACTTTGACCACAGGCGCGGCTGGTAGTGCTGCATCGCGGCCAAAGCGACGCCGATGGTCAGCCCGTCCAGACGGCAGTACGTCGGGAAATAGATACGCCCCATGTATGCGAGCACGTCCCCCTCGTTGACGAGCCGGAGATTTTGAAGGCCGTAAAGCAGAATCACGGCACGGAGCACAATTTCGCTCAAGATAACCAGTGGGAAAATCCAACCAATCCACTGCCCCTTCCGCTTCAGACACAGATAGATGAGCGGCGGCAAAAACAGGTAAAAATGTTCTTCGACGCAGAGCGACCATGAAACCTGAAAGAAGGGCAACACGAGGGTCAGGTTTTGCATGAACGTGACGTACGACCAGAAATATAACAACCTCTCCTTGAGCGTCGTGAGTGGGCTGAGCGGGGAGACGAACATGTAGATTGCAAGGACGACGTAGTAATTCGGGAGCGTCCTCATAAACCTACGCATGTAAAATGTCTTGAGCGGGATGGAGCGATTTTTTAATTGAAGACTGAATAGCTGGCCGCCGATCAAATATCCGCTGAGAACGAAGAAAAGGTCTACGCCCGTCCACCCGTAATGATTAAAAGGAATCGGGAAGGGCTTATCATTGCTGTAGTGTCCGAGAACGACCGAGATGACCGCCGCCGCGCGCAGTAAGTCGAGACCGACCACCCTGCGGCTATGGTCTCGCCACAGATAGCGAATCGTTGACGACCACTTAAACGGTAGGGCGTAGCTCACACGCCATGTCCTCCAAAATTCTCCAAGCGATTGAGTCAACGACTGCAACTTTCCGGCGGCGCTCCGATAAAGGCCGTGTCTAACTCTTCGCGCGTGTCGGCTGCCCGCTCCCGAAAGTCGCTGCACGCCGCGCCCTCGTAGAGTCTTTCATACTGGCGTACGATAGAATCGAGCGAGAAATGTTTGAGCACTCTTTCTCGCGCCGCAGACCCCAACGCCCGGCGGCCTTCGACCCCCAGCTTGATAAGTTCCTTCCAAGCTGCTGCCATCGCGGCGGGGTCTCCGGGCGGCACGACCCGACCCGTCTGCCCGACCATCCGGGGCATGTCGCCAACCTCCGTGACCACGCAAGGCACGCCGCACGCCATCGCCTCGCCGATGACGTTTGGACAAGCTTCGGCCTGCGAGGAGGAAGAGAGCACATCAAACTCTGCAATCAGACGCGGCGCATCCCTGCGTTCGCCCAACAGGTGCGTGCGCCCTGTGAGATTGAGTTCGCAACCCAACTCCGTCAACGCGCGGTTATTCGCATCAACGCCGCTTCCGCAGAGGACGAACTGCACTTCCCCGTGCTCCGACGCCAACAAAGCCGCCGCGCGCAGAAAGGTGACGTGATCCTTCGACGGGTGAAAACGACCGACGTGCCCGATGAGAAAGGCGTCTTCCGAAAGTCCCAACTCTTCGCGCAAGCCGTGCCCCGCGCCCGTGCCCACCGCGAGATGAGAAACTTCAAAGCCGTTCGGAATAATCGAATTATTCTTGCGCGAATAGCCGAACAACTCGTGCTGCCGACGATTGGTGTGAGAGACGAAGACGATGCGGGCGGCGCGCGGCGATAATAGTGCGCAGAGCTTGATGACGAGCGCCGTCGCTCTCTTCTCCTGCGAGAGAGTGTTTAGACAGTTATGAATGCTCCACACCGCAGGGACATCACGGGGCGAAAAACCGCGAACGAACTGCGCGGCGAGACTCCCGTGATACATCCAACCCTGAATCAAATCGGGGTTGACCTTTCGCGCCATTCGCGCCAGACGCCACATTGAAGCGGGGCTGGGAACGGTCTTTCTCATACCCGCACTCAACACGGGAATGCCCAACGCCTCGATACGACTGCGGAGCGTGCTCGGCTCTGTGAGAAAGATGACCGACGGCTCGAACACGTCGCGGTCGGTCAACGACAGCAACCTGTAGAGCGCCATTTCACTGCCGCCCATCGCCAGATCGTTGATGATGTGCAGCACTCTCATGCGGCCACTGCCGGGTTCATAAGAACTGAGTTGACCCGCATCGAGCCGCAAACTTTCGGCATCGAGGCGGGACGCGAGGTGCGAACGAATCATAGTCACTGCTCCAAGGTCGCTCTTACAATAAAGCAAATTTCCGTGGCATGTCCGGCAAGCATCTCGCTCGTCAAGCACAGAGAATCTCAAAGCCGTCTTCCTTTGCCTTGTGCTCTCTTAGCGCCTTTGCGTCTTTGCGTGAGATAAATTTTAACGCCAAGACGCAAAGGAGAAGAAAAGTTGGGTTTTATGGTGGCAGCAACAGCCAGATGGCTCTCTCGGTCTCGTCAACCAAACGCTGCAAACTAAATTCTTGAATGATGCGTGCGCGTGCTCTCGCGCCCAACTCTTTCCGGTCTTTCTGGAGACACAGCGCCCAGCCGCGCGCCAGCGCCTCCGGACTTCCGGGCGGGACGACGACGCCCGTATCGCCCACGAGACGCGCGGAGTCGCCGACATCTGTGACCACACAGGGCACGCCGCACGCCATCGCCTCGCCGATGACGTTGGGCAGTCCTTCGCCGGAGGAGGACGAAGAAGCTACGTCCAGCGCGTTGTGCACCGCGCTCATGTCCGGGCGCGCGTCAGCCCAGATAACTTTGTCCGAGAGATCAAGTTCCGTCGCTAAGTCGGCGAGCGATTTGGCGTAATCACTATTCCCCTTCCCGACACAGACGAAACGCGCGTTGGGAATGATCCGTTGCAGTATCGCCGCCGCCTTCAAAAAGGTCTGGTGATCCTTCATCGGGTCGAGGCGACCAACCAGACCGATCAGGATAGTATCTTCTGCAAGTCGCCATTCGGCGCGAACCACCGCCCCGGCGGCGCGCTCAGGCCAAAACTTCTCCGTGTCGAATCCGTTTTGAATGACCACGATTTTATGCGGCGGGTAACCCTGACGCACATGGTATGAGCGGCCAGCATAGGAATTGATAATTATCAGGTCAGCAAAGCGGGAAAACAGACGCTCTAACTGAAACGACAAATATATGATCCAGTCGTAGCGCCGCCAGTCTATGTTCGAGGCTCCCACTCCCCAGATCATCTTCGTCGCCGGGAAAAAAGGTTTCAGGAAAATGGTCAGCAAATTCGGGATGCCGAGATATGCGTGCAAAACGTCCGGCTGAAGCGCCCGCAGGTGGCGAACGAGCCGCCCGAAGAATTTGAACAGGTCCCAGCGTCCACGCTTGTCCAGACAAATCAGGCGCACGCCGGAATTTTCCAATTGCGGCGCTAATTCTCCGCCGGGATAAAAGCAAAGAATAGTGATGTCATATTTTCTTTTCGCGAGTTTCTTTGCCAGCGTCACCAGTTGTCTTTCCACTCCCCCATAATCAAGGGAGCGGAGCAGAAAGCATATCCGTGTCATTTCGGCAGATCGAAAAACCGGTCAGACTAAAACGAAAAACACATCAAATCGAAAACTCAAGGGCGACATCAGAAGCGCGCGGCTCTCAATTCCCGCTGCGCCTCTCTGCGGACATCAAAACTCGGAAATACGCTCACGGCTTTTAACGAGACGCGCCAACAGAGGGACGAGTTTTTTGAGTCCGGGGATACCGGCCAAACGTCTCTTCAGGCGCAAAGTCGCCGCGCCGTGAATCTCCAAGTCGAGGTCGAGTTGGCGAAGATATGCCGCCGCCGCGTGGCCTTCGTCGCCGTCGTCAAACGGGACAGCTTTACTCCGGTACTCTCCGATGACCTCCCTGTAAAGCTCGACGTTCGCATCAATCACGATGTCGCGTCCGGCGATTCGTCGAATCCGGCTTGAGGCGCGCGCGGTTTCTTCGGCGTCGTACTTGGTGAGTTCGGCGCGAATGCGCGACGCGACCGCTCCCGATTTGAGTTGTTCGCCCATCGCGCGAATCCCGAAATTGAATGTCATAAGACGATCCAAGTCGCTGGAAGTGACCATCTCACCGACACGCCCCATCGTGTAAGGCACGACAGCAGCGCCGACGGCGAGCGACTCCAACGCCGCGCGCCCCTTCGCAAAAACGATGTCATATTGCTCGATAATCTTCTCCATCCGATTCGAGACCCGTCCCGAACCGGGGCCGATCACATCGAGTTCGACGCCGTGAGCGTGACATGCTCCGGCCACTTCCCCTGAGAAATTGCGATCATTTAGATGGCTGCTGATTAAGAGCGCGCGCGATGGTTGTGCCGGGAGAGGAGCGCGCGACGTAAAGCGTTCCAAGTCAACGAAGCTGCAAAACATTCTCACGCGCTCTTCGGGAATGCCGTGTTCGAGGATGAGGCGGTCGCGGGCGGTCTCATCCACTGCGACGTATTTCAGAAGACGTGGGAAACGCGGCGGGGCATCCAGCCACAAGTACCAGCCGTGGCATGTGAAGACGCCCGGCACGCCTTGAAAATAAAGCAGCGCCGTCATGGTCTCGACATGGCAATGCCCGTGAATCACGTCGGGCGGCGCGCCGACCGCTTCCAGATTATCAACGACGGGGATTGTTTGATCCCGTATCAGTCGCGCCACCGCGCCCAGATTAATAGCGTAGATGATGGGTGTGTGTCCGCGACTGCGTAGCCCGATGGCAAGGTCACGCACGTAGAGCGCGCCCCCGCCGACAGTATCTAAATTGTGCGTCGCAATCAGTACGCGCAAGCCGCCCATTTTCTACCCACTTGATCTTTAAATTGCCGGTTTACAGTTTGGCGCGTCGTCTGCCGGACAACAAAAGCGCGCAACAGATAATTCATTATACGCACAGGTCTGACTTGAGCGCGATGCTCCGGAAACTATGTGTGACGTGGTGTGCGTCGGCCTGAAACTCAGGCTATTCCGCGCTGCTCAAGCTCCATCATGATGCTGCGTTTCGGTCGGAGCGTGACGACCGGCTCCAACTCGACCGGATGTTTGCGGACAAGCCGCATCCGCCATCGCTGGGCTAAAGTTGCGAGCAGCAGTATGCCCTGCATCCATGCGAGGCTCTCGCCGATACAGCGCCTCGGCCCGCCGCCGAATGGGAAATAGGAATAGCGCGGGCGTGCGGCTTTCGCCTCCGGTCGCCAGCGTTCAGGATCAAACTGGCAGGGGTCTGGGAAATAACGTAGGTCACGCTGCATGACGTACTGGCTCATAATCACCACTGAATCAGCCGGTATCATGTAACCTCCAACGTGATAATCTTTGGCGACGAAACGCGACAGCGCCCATGAAGGCGGAAAGAGGCGCATCGCTTCGGCGAATACCATCTCCGTGTAACCCAACTGCGCGACACACTCGAACGTCGGCGCGCTCCCTCCGAGCACCGCATCAATCTCCTCGTGTAGTTTGGCCTCCACCTGCGGATGCTGTGCGATGAGATACCACGTCCACGTGAGAGCGTTGGCGACTGATTCATGCCCTGCGAGGAAGAGTGTCAAAGCTTCGTCGCGTATCTGGAGATCGGTCATCTGCCCGCCCTCTTCGTTCTCCATATTCATCAACAGCGAAAGTAAGTCGCCGCGTTCCTCACTACTCTCGCGGTGCTCTCTGATGAGCCGGTAGATAATCCCGTCGAGGCGGTCTTTGGCGTGCTCGACGCGCCGGGCATGCGGCAGCGTGGCGACCAACTTGGCGAACGGCAGACCGAACGGTCTGAACTGGGAGAAGATCAACAGGACGGCATCGCCGATTTCGTCGGCTTCGACTTCAGTGTCGGTATCAAACAGCATTTTGCTGATGATCCCTAGCGTTAAGCGTCTCATCTCCAAAGCGATGTCAATCCTCTGCCCATGACGCCAGCGCTCTCGCCTGCGTAAGCCATGCTCGACGACCAGCGCCGCGTCGGCAGCAATCCGCTGTCGGTGAAAAGCGGGCTGGACGACACGCCGCTGTGCGCGGTGATATTCGCCTTCGCTGACGACCAAGCCCTCACCCAAAAAGTGCTTGGACGGTCGGTTGCCATGTCTCTTTGAAAAGGTCTCGTAATAATTAAGCAATGCGTCTCGGATGTAATCAGGATGGTTGAGCAGGAAGATGTGACGCCCGCCGACCTGAAAGTGCGCGATGTCGCCATACTTTTGCGCAATGCTCGTTAAGAACTCCAGCGGATCACGCCAGCGAGACGCGAGGAGCAAACCATCCAGATAATTTACCCTCGGCCCCGGCGGATAAGTGCCTGTTGACATAGTGGACTTTTAAGCCTTGATAGCGTATCGCAAAAACAGGCCGGAGAGAGATAGCAGCCACTCATACTCCGACCTGAAACTTATATAACACAATGTACTTTATTTTGCGTCGCATCCTGAGCGGAAAAACCAGAGCGGATTTCAGTGGAGGAGTTGCCAACTAAGATTCACCACAGCAGATACCGCAGAGCGCGGAAGGGGCGCGGAGAAGAAATTAAATCTTAAATCTTAAATTTGAAATTTCAAATCGTTAATTGCTCAACTTTTATTCTTCTGAGCGGCTTGGCGTGAAACTATTTCTCAAGCCAAGCCGCTCAGAAGAAAGAACACTAAAAAGAAAGCTTTCGGTTTCTCTCCGCTTGACGAGGGAGGGGCTTGCAGGACGTGCAACGGAAATTTGCTCTAGGTGTAGGTTTTCGGGTGAAGCCGTTGCGCAGCACCGTCGAGGTGAGGGCAGAGCGGCGGAGCACACACTACCGACGATTAACCGGCGTCTCGTCTCGCTCCTCTCCGGCCCCGTCGAGCGGCTCATTTCCGCAGTGAGCCGCTTTCGTTCTTGAACCTTCACCAGCCGCACAAAGTTGATGTTAATAAGCCTGAGCCTAGGACGGCAGGCCCCCAAGAGTTATCCACCACGATGCGCCAGTCGCCGTCCTTATTCTTACGTAAGATAACCGAGGCATACGCCTCTCTTGAGACAGCCGTGCCGTTCAGAGCCGTGCGGGTGAAACTCCACTTAGAGGTGAACAGCGCAATATCACCCGTTTCGATGACATGAGTCTTTTCCTGTTTGGCAATCCCCTTAATGTTACTGAGGATCCATTCATAGACACGACGCAGTTCAGCTTTACCTGTGGCTATCGTGCCCGGCTCGGCTACGATTGTGGCGTCTTCCTCGTAAAAGCCTAAGACCGCTTCAACGTCGCCACGATTAAAAGCTTCGTCAAGTTGTTCTACCGTCTCCAGTGGACTTCTCGCCATATTTTCCTCCCCGTCTATTTAACGGTTATGAAGGTGGCCGCCCGACACGGAAGTTTCAGCCACCACGGATGAATATGATTCAACTTGACTCTCAAGCGCAGAGATGAAAGTCATGCCATCGAGCGTCAGGTTGAATAACCTTTTAAGCGCCCCTGCCTGTTAAAAGCTGCTCATGATCAATTCGATTTCGTGAAGAATCGTATTCACGCTTTCACCCGGCGATTTCGCAGTTACGTCTGTGGTTCGCACGTTTTTGTGCCGAGGATGCAAGACAGTATGCGCCGCTGATTTCTTTCGCGCAAGCTCTGGACTAATCTCTTTGAGCCTCTCGACTCGCGCCGGGTTAGCCACCCCGCGACATAGTTCTTCTGCGTCGCAAATCAGACGAACCGGCCCCACAAGACTCGCGCGCGCGGCGGCTAATTCTTGGAAATCGAGAAATGCTTGATGGGCTGCCGGGTCACTTTCGCGCATCTCCATCGTAAAGACTTAGAACTCCTTCGCGCCCGCTTCGGCGACCGTCTGATCCTGCTTACCTGAACCGCCGCTGACCCCGATAGCGCCGACAACTGCTCCGTCTCGCTTCAGAGGGATGCCCCCCGCAAAGATCATCACACGCCCGTCATTGGAGGCGTGAATGCCGTAAAAATCCCCGCCGGGTTGAGCAAACTTTGATAAGTCTTTGGTCGAGATGTCAAAGGCGCGTGAAGTCCATGCTTTCTTGATGGAGATGTCAACGCTCCCCATCCACGCTCCGTCCATGCGAACGTGAGCCACCAGATTGCCCCCCGCGTCTACGACCGCGATGTTCATCGGCTGACCGATGTCTGCCGCCTTCTTTTCCGCTGCGGCGATCACTCGACGCGCGTCGCTCAGTGTCATCATTTCTGTCTCCCATCTGTAAGATTTGTGCTAACGATTGGCTGGCATCATACCTCACCGGCGCAGAGGATGCTCAGGCTAATCGCTCGTTCGAGACAGCCGCGCGAACGCGCCGTGGAGTTGAAGCGGAGAGATACGCGCATGACGACCCGCGCGAAATTGATTATGATGAGCGCCATCTCTTCTACAGAACATTTTTCGTGAGCAGGTGAACGCGATGAATAACGGAGCGGCGCAAACTGTCCCGACGACCCCCTTCAAGGATCAGCAGCCGGGCACATCTGGCCTGCGTAAGAAGACGCGCGTCTTCATGCAGCCCGGTTATCTTGAAAACTTCGTGCAGTCGGTCTTCGACGCCGTGAGCGATATCATGGGAACTGATTTCCGCACGGAGACGCTGGTCGTCGGCGGCGACGGGCGATACTTCAACCGCGAGGCGATTCAGACGATCATCCGTATAGCGGCGGCCAACAAGTTCGGGCGCGTGTTGGTCGGGCGCGGCGGGATACTCTCGACGCCAGCCGTCTCGGCAACCATCCGGCGGCGCGGCGCTCTGGGCGGACTCGTCCTTTCTGCCAGCCATAATCCCGGCGGGGTTGATGAGGACTTCGGCATCAAGTATAACGTCCGCAACGGCGGCCCCGCTCCCGAATCCGTTACCGAGCGCATCTACAGAGAGACGCTTGAGATCAGCCGTTATCTTACTCTCGAACACACAGACCTGGACTTAGAACGCGAAGGCGAGACGCGCGTCGGTGAAACGGAAGTTATAGTTATTGACCCGCTGGCAGATTACCTCGCGGTCTTGGAAGAGTTGTTCGACTTCGAGGCTTTGAGTTCACTCTTTCGCAGCGGCTTCCGCATGCTCTTCGACGCCATGAACGCCGTCACAGGCCCTTACGCACGCCGCATTCTGGAAGAGCGTCTGGGTGCGCCGTCCGGCACTGTCATCAACGGCACGCCGCTCGAAGATTTCGGCGGTCATCACCCAGACCCCAATCTGGTTCACGCCGGAGAGTTGGTCGCGCGCATGTATGGAACCGACGCGGCGGATTTCGGCGCGGCTTGCGATGGCGACGGTGATCGTAATCTGATACTCGGTCGCAATTTCTTCGTCTCGCCGGGCGACTCGCTGGCGCTCATCACCGAACACGCACAGGCGCACATCCACGGCTATCGCGGCGGCTTGGCAGGCGTCGCCCGTTCGATGCCGACGAGCACCGCCGCAGACCGCGTCGCCAACAAACTGGGCATCAATTGTTACGAGACGCCGACCGGCTGGAAATTCTTCGGCAACCTGCTGGACGCGGGGCTGTGCACGATCTGCGGCGAAGAGAGTTTTGGAACCGGCTCAGACCATGTGCGCGAGAAGGACGGGCTGTGGGCTGTGTTGTGTTGGCTCTCAATCATTGCGGCAACGGGCAAGTCCGCCGCTGAACTTGTCCAAGAACACTGGCGCAGTTTCGGGCGCAGTTACTACCAGCGCCATGACTATGAAGGATTGGAGTCTGAGCCAGCCGGGCGGATGATTGGTGAAATCAGAAAGAGGCTCGACGCGTTGCACGGAACTTCTCTGGGCGAGAGCAGGATTCAACGCGCAGACGATTTCAGTTACACAGACCCGGTCGACGGAAGCATCACTTCACATCAGGGTATCCGCCTTCTGCTCGAAGACGGCTCGCGCGTCGTCATGCGCCTTTCCGGAACGGGAACGCAGGGAGCGACACTGCGCGTCTATCTGGAGCAGTACCGCGAGAACGGCGTCGAAGCAGAGCCGAATGATGTCCTCGCCCCTCTCACGCGCGCGGTGAGGGATTGGTTGAAACTCCGGGAGAGATTCGGTCGCGATGAGCCGACCGTCGTCACTTAAAACGCGCCAGCCATCAACTACACCTCTCGCCGAGGTCTGAGATTGGCTGATGTCTCAAGAGGGTTATTTAGTGTTCCTCATTGCGCTGCACGTAAGCAGTGACGGCCTCCAGCGCGCCCTCATGCATCCTCTCGGGGATGACGTTACGCCAGTGCTTCTCAAATTCCTCATCTGTCAACGCTGTGTGCACAGCCCGCTCTTTGTTCTTTAACCATTGTTCAGCCCATTGCCGTAGATCAGTATCTCGATTGAGAGCCGTCCGTGCTGCGTGCATGTTAAGAGGCATGCTCATGAAACGTCTTTCCTTCCTCTGCTTCCATACGAGAAGCAAATAACGCCGACAAGTGTCTTGAGAAAATTCAACTGCTTTATAACATCATTTGCGCGGTTCGCTTCAAACCTTCCAGTATGAAACGTATTTTATCCGACCCATCGCCATGGCCTGTTCCTGCGTGAATCCGCAGAAGTCGTCCCCAAATGTCATGGCTTAACAAACGCTGTCGCCGGATTCAGGACTGGCACGATTTCTGCATTAACACGTATTGTTAAAGGTTCGTTCGCATTGAAACCACACACTATAGACTTCGGGAGAGCCTAGTCCATGAGTTGAAAATGAGACACGGGCATCTTCAGCGCAGTACGTATTTGGTCAATGCTAAACAATTTAACTCAACACTCAGGAGGGTGAAAATAAATGGCAAACGCTTCAACATCAAGCAATCCCCGGATCGTCACAGGACTTTTCGATGACAGAGAAAGCGCCGAGCGCGCTTACGAGTCTCTCGCCACCCGTGGCTATAGCAAAGATGATGTGAATCTCATCATGTCGGACGAGACGCGGAAGAAACACTTCTCTGATGATCGAGACAGCGACCTCGGCGACAAGGCTTGGGAGGACGCCGGTAAGGGCGCGGCCATCGGCGGCGGCATCGGCGCAACTCTCGCAGCCATCGCAGCCATCGGGACGAGCGTCGCGCTGCCCGGTCTGGGACTCTTAATCGCAGGCCCGCTGGCGGCTGGGATCGCTGGCGCGGGCGCGGGCGGTTTGACTGGCGGACTAATCGGCGCGCTGGTCGGACACGGCGTCCCTGAAGAGCACGCGACAGAGTACGAGTCGGGTATCAAGAATGGCCGCGTCTTCATGGGCGTCAATCCGCGTACAGACGAAGATGCTGCCTATTTCGAGAATGATTGGAAGAACCACGGCAAGAGCGTCCATGCGGTAGGCACGGGCGTCGGCGCGGTGGGCGGTGCTGCGACGGGGGCTGCTATCGGCTCCGTAGTGCCCGGCGTCGGAACTGCTGTGGGCGGAGTCGTCGGAGGCGTGGCCGGAGCGGTCGGAGGACACGAAGTAGCGGAACACGTGAATCCTGACGACGATGATCGCGCGGCAAGTTGAACTTGGCAATCTATCGTCAATAAGTTAGAAGAGCGTTGCCCGCGCTGACGGTGGAAGCCGGGGG
>CAXTRQ010000043.1:244-12221 GCA_964246705.1 uncultured Pyrinomonadaceae bacterium | reverse complement strand
GTTCATCGCCGGGAACGCTCTCTCAATACAACATCTACATTAATGGAGGATTCTCATGCGACGTAACTTAACTCTCCCTGTTGCGCTTGCTGCGGCTGTTCTACTGGCAGGATGCGGCGGCGGTGACACGACAACGAATAGCAATAATGGAAATGGCAACAACGCGAACAGCACGACGAGCAACGCCAATTCTTTGAACAGGAACGGCGTCGTTCAAACCAACGCCAACATACCCGCGAACGCCAACGGCAATTCCGTGCCTTCAAATACCGCCGTGGTGACAAACAATAACAAGAACGACAACACCTCCGGCGTTAAGAGCACCAACACGAACGGGAGTAATTCAAGTTCCAATAAAGGTGGCAATACCAACCGCTAATCACAACGGGTGAACGCATGGATGTATCGCGTAGAATAGAGCACATGCTGTGATACTGTTTATGCAGACCGTGGGAAGCCGTCGCGTTCGCAAGTTGCGCGGCGGCTTCTTTTTTAAGCAGAGAAGCGTCCTTCGACGCCTTGGCGTGTTCGGGAAGGAACTGCACAGCGGAGACAGGGCGAAGCAAGTGCGGGACTACGCCGTCCTCACTCTGGGTTTGGCGGTAGGCTTCGTACTAGAAGTGGGAGAGCCAAAGCCTTCACTGGTATGAAGGATTAACTTCACAGCCCATGCCATTCACGGTTGATTTAGACACTCACGCTCTAAAAAAGAGTTAATTTCAGGTTTAGCAGGCATCTAATCCGCGACGTTCATTTTGAGTTCTCACGCTACCCTTATTTGAGCCGTGCTTCGATGACGCTTCTCCCGCAAGTCGTCAGGCCGACAGACCTTGAACCTAACCGTCGACATAACTCGGGCTGCGTAGCCGGTTTATCGTCAGCTTGCCGAGTGCGGTGCCCATCCATGTGAGTCCCGGGGGCACTCTAACTCTGACGCTCACCTTCAAGCCTGACCGTCCCGACGATGCGCGGTTGCGGCGCGCCACGAAGCACATCGCGGATTCCATCCAGAACCTTAGCCAACACGCCGGACGGGATGTCGTCCACAGGCGTGCTCCATTTATTGGAGTAGAGTCCGCTGAACCCGCGGCCTGCGATCCGTGTAGCAGTAAAGATGAACTTCTTGCCCTTTACCAGCCGGTCACTTGTCGGAGGGAAGTTCAATAAGATGAGTTCTACTTCTTCGCCCGGTTGACCTTTCAGCGACGTTTCTACCGCCACGATAGCTTTCCACACGAGGCCGCCATCCCCGTATGGGTTCGACGTCTCTTCAAGAGAAATGACCCGCCCCACGAACACATACTCTCTTTCGAGGTAAGACATTGCACGTCTCAAGAGCGCTGAACCTTGAGGGGTCGCCGCCGGGCTGTGCGGCGGCTCCCCGATGAAAGAGGAGGAGTAAGGCGCTGAATAGACATAGCCGCTTTATAGACATCTTTCTAACTCCGCACACGCTGCGTATTCAATAACAGTCTCCCCCATCTTACCAAGAGCCTTTCACCTCGACAGCGACGGGCGGTCGGATATTCACCTGAGACCGAACGCGCCGCGATTGCGGTCGAGGCTGTTATTAAGTTTTACCAAAGTTGAATTACAGCTAGCCCGGCATGATGAAAGAAGCTAAACAGTAGGTCTGGCCGCCATCGTAGCCGTGCGAAGTTGCGGTCAACCATCCTTTGGATTTCCGCCACTGGCTTCGGCACGAAATGGGCGGAGGCGTTCTTCAAAACCCTTGACCATCATCCACAACGCTAGAGCGATGTGGCTCAGAGCCATTGGCACGCCCATCAACGTCACGCTGCGATAATCCATGAACAACGATAACGGGATTCCTGTGAACCGTTATTAGTCCAAAGGCAGCCACCACGCGGAAGCGGTACAGCAACCTGTAGAGCACGAAGACCCATGCATCAATCACAAGTAGCTCCGAGTAATGCGCCCACCTCCTTGTCGAGCCGACCACCGCCGCCAGCGTTTGGAAAAGCTCATCCGGGCCGCCTGCCTCGGCATACTGCTGACTCAAAGACAGCATGGACAGCACGTGTGCGTTGTCCACCGCTTGCAGCGAAAACATGATCACGCCCACGACCACGAGCAAGAGCGCCATCGCGTCGCTATACTGACGAAAGACCGGTAGCGCCGCGATGGCGATGCCAAGCGAAGCGATCAGAAGAGAGACTCCGCCAATCAGGCCGAGCGCCAAATTGATAATCAGAAAGACGGTATATATCTGCTTAAACTCGTCAACGAAAGCGAAACTCCCCAAGCCGAGTTTCGTGATTCGCGTCCGTACATTCGGCAGCAGAGATGGGTCTGTGACGCGCACGATGGCTGTCGTATAACTAACCTTTTCGCCTTGCTCCAACGCCCCTCTCTGACGTGCCAGTTGGAGTGCGATCTTGCTGAGGGCATCGAGATGCTCATCTTTCCAACTACGCGCCGCTTGAAGTGGTCAGTAGAGGTTGGAGGTGGGAAGCAGGCCGCGCAAGCGATTCCCGCAACAGTCCGAGCAGTTCCCCGGCGCGGGTCGAATCAAGATTTCCGGTCGGCTCGTCAGCCAGCGAAAGGCGCGGGTTCTTTGCCAGAGCGCGAGCAATCGCCACCCGCTGCTGCTGGCCCCCGGACAACTCTGCCGGCCTGTGCGCGTGATGCGATCAGCCAAGCCGAGGCGCGCCAGCAAAGCTTGTGCGCGGCGGTCGCGCTCGCCTCTTCTAATCCCGCCGAAGGCGAGCGCGAGCTTAACATTCTCGATGGCAGTCATCTTCGGAATCAGATTGAAGTTCTGAAAGATCATGCCGACGCTATAGCGCCTGTACTGTGCCAACTGTTTTTTGTCGAAAGGCTCGATTGACTTCCCGTCGAATAAGATGTCGCCGCTCGTCGGTCGGTCGAGGCCGCCGATGAGGTTGAGGAGCGTTGATTTTTCAGAGCCGGAAGCGCCCTGAATCGCAATCAACTCGCCCTCCCGCACCGCGAGCGAGAGTGCATGCAGGGCAGTCACCTGCACGCTTCCCATGCGATGAGTTTTTGTGACCGCGCGCGCTTCTAAAAGCTCCGTCATACTCACCTGTTCTGTAGATAGTTGAGCGAGAAATTAATAATGCGCTGGCATGGTCGCAACTCGACCACAGCGCTCGCCGCTTTGGTCTCACGGCGCAGCCGTTCACGCCCTTCGGCATCCCAAGCCACGGGTCTGGCGCGTTCGTCGTCGGCCTTGCGGGCGATTAACGAATACCGCCCCGGCGCGAGATTGCTCAACACGAAGGTTCCGTCTTCCTGAATGGTTGCTTCGGCAAAATACGTAGCGTCGTCTGAATATGCCGGCGACGACGGCACAAGATGCACACTGAGACGGACGGGATGACGGTCACCCGCGCCTGTTATCGAAACCTTTCCACGCAACGCCGCCCCGCCCTCGGCAATTTTGATGGTCAGTCCTTCAAGCCGCTCCCCGGCTTTGAGAGTGAGGCCGTTGTTCGACACGCTCGTGTTCGCTCCGCGTTGCGAGGAGCCGTTGAAGGTGACGGCGCTCACGTACCAATCCTGCGTCGGCAATCGCGTCGCTACATAGACGCGACCCGCACCGAGATTACGAAGAACAAAGTTGCCCTTCGTGTCCACCGCACTATCCATTGTCGAATCCGGCATGGAGAATGTCTGCCCTCTCTGCCCGCTCGTTTTATCAAACAAGGCAGCGATGACTGTTTCCTCCACCGCCGCCGGGCGGGCGTTCTGACAGACGGCAGCCCCTTCGGATTGCGGGACGGATTCGACGACGACACGACCGGCGATTGAACCGAGCCGCGCGAGCGTCAGTTCCACACCCGCGACACTTGCATCCTTAACCGTGAGGCGGCGTGTGAATGCAAACAACGCCGCGTCGGTTCCCAACCCGCCTTGTGCAGTCAGTTCGTATTCGCCCTCAGGCACACCATAAAACATGAACTCACGATGCCCTTCATCTCCGAGAATGCTGGTTGAAGCCTCCGGTACGTTGCCCGGAAAGTGTGAGAGCGTTAAAAGGATACCGCCGGGCGGCGCTTCTCTGCCGACCGCCCCTGAGACCGAACCGCTGACCGTGTAAGCTGCTTGCGCGGCGAGCAAGCGAACGTCTATACCGCCCGTCTCCTGCCCGTTGCCGACGACCACTTCGACGGCGCTTTCATGTGTGGTTGAAGGATAATAAGTAGGCGCGAGGTCGTTGTGTGCGCCCGTCTGGGCTTTGAGAAAGTCGCTGTTGGAAACGGCAATCACGTAAGAGCCGGGCGCGAGTCCGTAGATGCGATAAGCGCCCCTGTCATCCGTCAACCATTGCCGCTGGGTGGAAACTGGCGGCACACGGTTTCCGACACCGTCACGCATCCGAACCGCGCGCACCCGCGCCGCGACGATAGGCTCACCGCTCTGGCTTGTGACTTTGCCTGTGACCACCCCGCCTTTCATCATCTCGATAATCGCCGCGTCGCCCGGCGTGTAGTAATCGGTCTGATGGCGAGCAGCCTGTGAATCTTGAGCCGCCACGTAACCGGCGGCGATGGCCGTCAACTGATAGGCTGTGTGCTCCAGATGTCGCATCTGAAAATTGCCATCCGAATCCGTGCTGGTCATGCTGACAGGCCCCGGCCTGCCCGCAGGACGCGCCAGCACGAGCGCGTTGACGAGCGCTTGACCAGTCTCATTCAGAACGCGCCCTTTGATTGAGCCGGTGGGCTGGCCGGAAGCTTCCTCGCCGACGCGACGGCGATTCTGCCCTTCCGCAGTAGTCGTCACCTCCGGGCTTCGCGCCGGATTGAATCCAGCCTCTTGCGCGCTCGACGCTCCCGAAAAGTTCAGAAGAACAAAACTCGCAGCCAGAAGAAAACGCTTCATTGTCGCATCTTTTACCCGCATCAGATTTCACCCGGTAATTAGTTACCGATCACGTCCTCTCACGAAAGAGAACGGGCGACAGACATCGCCCGACAACATCGCCCGACAGGCACTCGCCGAAGCTTCTACGGATGCGCGGCGTCGGCGCGGTAAGCCAGAATGATGCGCACGCCCGTGACCTGCTCATCGGGCGTGATGTCTATGCCGTCACGCTGTTCGACTCCGTTTCTTTCGACGCGCAGCAGCGTCAGACCTCTGGCGGCCAGAGAGCCGTCGAGCGCAATCCTCAATTTGCCCGGATGCAAGCCTTGAACGCGGAATAAGCCGTCGGCGGTAAGCCCTTTTTGCCAGAGCCCCGGACTACTCAATTCGGGTTGATACATCAACGCGCCGACTGGTATGCCTCTCAACGCCGAAAGGCCGGTCGAATCGTTTGCGCCCTCGACGACGACCGCCCCGCTCACGCTTGAACCTTGCACGAGCTTGATTTCCAACCCGGAAACATCGTCATTGAAAACGTCAAAATAAACCGGGTCGCTGTAGTAGCCGCCCTCCCCGTCAGAGGTGACAAAAGCTGCGTAACTGCCGGGCAGCAGGTTGACGATGCGGAACTCTCCTTTGAGGTCGGAGCGCGAACCGTAACCGAGCGTGTCGGCGTTGCTGCCATCGTCTCTGACGGCGACGTAGGCGAAGGTCATGTTAGCTACGGGCCGCCCGTTCGCGTTGACGATGCGGCCCGCCGCGTCATGAGTTTGCATTAAACGTCCGAGACGAATATCAACATTAAGAACTTCGCTGCCCGGCGTGACGACGACGGTCTGGGCTTTTAATTCGTCAGTCGTAGATGGATAAAAAGTGCGATTGTAAAAGCCGCGTTTGCCGCCCATCCTGATTGCGCCGCTCCGGGCGCTCTCGCCGGCAGAGAGGATGTAACGCCCGTCGGGAATGCCATAAATGCGATACATGCCGCGATCATCAGTCTCAAGCATGGCCGGGTTGTAAAGCGCGACGTTGCTCATATCCCCGAACTCTGTAACCTTTATCAATCTCAACCGTTCGGCAACGACCGGCTTTCCTTCAGCGTCCGTCACCTGTCCGCCGATGACGCCGCCGCGCGTGAGCGCAAAATCCAACCCTTCAATCGTCTGACCGGACGAGAGCGTGAGCGGCCTGCCGTTCGTCCCATCTCCCGCCCCGGTCTGCGCGACGAGGGCGGGCGCGACAGGAGAGAGGTTGTAGCGTCCGGCGGCGATTCCCGACAGGCTGAAACGACCATCAAGACCGGATACAGTCTCGGCGACCACCGTGCGAGTCGCTTCGGTCTCGAATGTCTGCAAGAGCAGAGTCACGCCCGGCGCTGCTTTCCCGCCGACGGTCACGCGACCGGAGATTGTGCCGTTGGCGAGCGACGAGTCTTGTGCGTTGGCGAGAGATGCCGCGTTGAGCAGTAACGCGATGAAGAAAGTAAGGCGCGCGCGCGTAAGCATGTTTGGGTGCTCCTTCAAAAGCCTGTCACCCTCCGTCGAAAAAGATTAATCAACCGGCGCGCTTTGCGCCGTCGGTCGTCGTTTCGCCGCTCGCCGCATCGAGGAAACGGCGATTGGTTGAAATTCCATGTTGCAATCGCTGTTCAAAGGAACTGAGAAAGCCCGCGAGCAAGGAATGCTCTTCGGCCAGTTCACCTCTGAGAGCGGAAAACTTCGCCATCCAAGATGTTTCATCGCGTGGCAATTCGACATTCGCGGCGAATCCTAGCCTGTCGTCGAAGGAAGGCCAGTAGACCCAGTGTTCGGGCAGGGCGGTCAACTGCCTTTGGATATCGGCATAGATGCTGGCGGTCGTCAGATACAGGTCGCGCGCAAAATCCCCCGTCCGCGATAGCTCAATCGGAGTGCCGTACTTGAGGACGAACCGCGATGCGGTGCGGCGATGGCAGTAGAGTGGAATCAAAAGGGCGTCGCTCTTCAACGCGAAAAAGGCGGTGCCGCTCATGGCGATGGTCAGCCTCCCGAAGAATGGGACGTACATCAGGCCGGGACTATACTCATAAACATCAGGCATGATGCCGAGGGCGTTCCCATTCTTCAGCGCGCGCAATCCCTTCAAGACCGCCGTCTTATCGTTATAGAGAACCTTCGTGTTACATGCGAGGCGATTAATCAGCCCCTTATACATGGTCGTGCTCGGATTAACTTCCGGCGGATCGTAGAAGAAACTCATCGTTTTGTAACGCCCGACTTCCATCGCCAAGTGAACGCACGCGACCGCGAAATTGCCGTAGTGAGGCGTGAAGAAGACGACCGGCTGTAAGCTCTCGCAGGCGGCGCGGAAATTCCTCTCGCCTTCAATCTCGACGTGAGTGCGGCAGTAGCGTATCAGTTGTTCGCGCGGCATGGAGTTAAGCCGTACTCGTTCGAGTTCACTTTGAAACTTTGCGCGCCAGTGGTTCTTGATTAATCCCTCGCGTTCGGTTTCGCTCATCTTCGGAAAGGCGAGCGCAAAGTTATACCTGAGTCGCGCGGTCGTCCCTTCGTCCAGAGAGCGATAGACATCGGCAAGGCGGTCTAAGACGCGCGCCGCGACTGGCGAGGCGAGGCGCGTCGCCCAGTAGGAGAAGCGTGACGGATAAAGCGCATCAATCATTTTCTGCTTTATCATGTGACGAAACGTGCCGGATACTTCCACGGTAAGCTATGCTTGCCGGAGCCGCGCAGGGTTATTCAACGAACTCTGTAGTTCGCGTAATTCCTTCAACGACCATGCAAAGATATCGGCGTCGAAGCAGGCGTCTGCCGAACGCCACGAATGGATGTAGCCTTCAACCTCCTTGAGTTTCATCACGGTAGTCCGCGCTTTCGTGCGATGTGCGCGGGCATACACGTATTCCCAAGAGATGACATCCGCCGGAGTATGGCGAAAGACCGCGCCCATCTGCTCCGCGAGCCAGTTCAACAACGCGCTGACATCCGTCTCCGTGACCTCGCCCGCAAATTGTCTTTCGGGATACGTGACCAGTTCCAGACGGGCGCGCCCGCCGGATGCCTCGACGCCCAACGTGATGAGCGTCGCGCCTCCGCGAAAGAAGAGCAGGGGATCGAGCGTCGAGAACTGGTAATCTTCATCTAAAAATGTTGTCTTCCACATCGTATCCCCGCGTGTAAATTGGTGGTCGGGGAAGGTGACGTATGTCACCCCTGCGACCCCTTCATGGTGACGGCGACGATGTTCGACCATCGCGGACGAAGATAAAAAAAGCTCGTCGCAAATTTCATTCCCCCTTATCAAAGGACGCAAATATTTAGACGTGAGCGGCGTGTTGATGATGCGGAATTGACGGCATGTGTTTCGGCATAGAAACGTGAGCAGCAGAATACTCGATGCCGTCAGCGGAAGGGCTAAGAGAGACGTTGAGGATGAATGTTCGGCGAAGGCGCGCGTCGCCTTGTCCACGTCAAGCGGAAGTCTCATCCGACCCAGCGCCCGGCGCGCCCGCTCCGGCTTGCCCGTGGTGGAGAGCTTGTATAGTTTCGCGGGGGGCGCGCGGCCCCCCACCGCCCCCCCCGCCCCCCCCCCCTCGCTCGCCGGTATGGCGAGCGTTTCTTTAATGAAGTAAGTAAGCAACTCGGACTCTTCGCGCGCGGCGAAGCGTCTGCGAAGTCTCATCAAAAGGGGTTGCCCCACATGTTCAAATAAAGATTTCATAAAAGCCCGGACGGAGCGCGAGGCTCTCCCAACGACGAAACTTGAGCTTGACGCTCGCGCGCCGCTCTCGATTTGGCCTTCATAAAAAAGGCGCGCATCCAACCCGGCAACCGTATCTCAATCTGTTCTTTGGGACCACACGCCCGCAGCAGCCGGCGCAGCATGTAAGAGCAGAGGACGGCGAGCACGAGCGGCCATGCGCTGACATAGACCAGCACGGCGAGACCACGCAAAGCAGCCGCAGAGTCGCCGTGTCTCTGCGCCGCCTGAATGAAGCCGACGATCCAACGCGCTTGAGATGGGTAGTAAAGCACGACATCCTGAATCGAATAATAAAGAAAGTGAAGGACGTAAACGGCGTAGACGGCGACGAGCGCGATGTAGAAATAAAGCACCTTCAATCGTAGCCCGCCGACTTGCGGAGAGGTGTCCGTAGATTTTCCGCGCAGCCTGCCGAAGAATCTCGCCAACGTCTGGCGCACCTGCTGGTGAAGGTTGGTCAATCCGCTCAAATCGGTGAGCAGCCAGTAGCCGTCCATTTTGAAAATTGGATTGAGCGTAAAAAGCAATGTGAACTGCGTAAGCCACACGACGCGGAGGGCGAAGGGGCTATCGAAAAGCGCGTCGTAGAACGCGAGCACGATAATCAGAAGACACTGAAAATATACGCCTCCGATGTCAACCACCGCTCTCCTCGACGGCGACAGCCTCCATGCTTTCGTTACGTCCGCATAAAATGCCGGGTAGATGAAGTAGAGGGCGAAGCCTATCTCACCGTGCGGGCATCCGTAGCGACGGCAGGCGGCGGCGTGACCGAGTTCGTGGAAGAGAGCACTGGCAATGAGGGCGAGGTATAACAACGGCAGGTCGGTAAACTCGAATTTATGATGGATGGCTGTAAGCGATTTTGAGAAGACGAAATACTCTGCGACCGCTAAAGCGCACAGCGCGGGAATGACGATCTGCCTCGCAAAAAGCCATCTCAATCTCGAAGAGAGCGGGCGCACGAGACGCTCGGGAAACAATCGAAAGCTGAAAACGAACGGCCTCTTGCTGACCGGGTATGGCGTATGGATAAAGAGCGCGTCAGGAATCCGTGTGGTCAAAAGTTCGGAGAGCACTTCGACGGAGACTCGCTGCTGCGTTTGCATCTCATAAATCCGCGCCAACTCTTCGAGCGTCGTCGGCGACTCGCGAAGCGCCGTGAGAACATCGCGCAACGCACGGTTGACGACAAAGCAAGAGTCTCCAACCTCGACGAGATAAAGCTCTGTCTCAGGTGCGCCGTTCTCAAAAGGAGCTAGACGAATGTCCTCCTTGAGTTGCGGCAACGCTCCTGTTGCTGTCTGCTCCGGTAAGCTCATCTCCGCCTCTTGCTTGGTACGTCACGATGCGGACTGAATCGGGAATTGCCGCATCGAAGAATTGGGATTTCGGGACATTCCAATTCTTCGATGCGACAGGCTGCCCGTCACTCGCCGCTTAGAAACTACAGCGACAAAGCCTGCAAAAAGACCGCGTCATGTGTGGTATCGGCGGATTATTAGCGGCCTCATAGAGGGGGAAGCTGCCCGATGTCTGGTCGGTATAGCTTCCATCGTCAAGCATCGCGTTGCCGTTATTGCTTGAATAGACGCCCGTATAGCCGGAGCCTGCACCGAGGTTGCCCCAACTACTGCCGTAGTAGCCGTATCTGGAACCCGGTTCAATCGGGGTACAGTCGTCCATCGTACATCTACCAATCGGCATCATCTCAAAGCGAGATTCAAGCTCTTGAATCGAGAAGCTCGAAGAAGTCAAACTCATATTTCTCCATCCTTTCAAAACTGAGAGTAAGGTGATTATGCCCGCCCGCCGGCATCGCAAGCCTTTGCAGGTTGGATGTCGCGCAGACCGCGCGAAAGTCGTGTCGGCATTCCCCGTCGCGCGTCGGCGTGTCGCTTGAAGCAAAGGTCAGACGGAACGCAGAGCCAACGACGCCGGGACGTGACCGTTCGGGTTGCGCCCTCATCGCTCGATGAGAAGGTGGCTGGCTTTTAGTTGGCGCGACCCTCCGAGGACAATGACCGGCTTCGGAACTCTGCGCTTTGTATGATGAGTATCAAGAATGGGAAAGTCTAAACAAACTTTCTCAGTATTTCTCAAAACTAATCAAAGGCTATGTCAACGCCCCGGCGGGCATCCGAACCGCTACGCGCATTTGGTTACGGGTCGCACCAGTCCTTCACCCAATTCCACGCCGAGCGCCCGCACGATACGCTCCGCGAGGTAATCCTGCACCGCGAAAACGTCGGAAAGCTTTTCATTGAACTGCTCAGCCCAGCAAGTGTGCCCGTCGCCCGCCTTGATAAGTTGGACGTTCACCCTGACGCGCTCTCCTAAACGTTGAATTGTTCCTTCCAGAATTAGCTCAACTTGCAACTCCCTGCCTAAGCTCAACGGTTCTTGCTTCGCGCCGACATATCTCAAGATCGCGCTCGTCGGGCGCACGACAACGCGCCTCAGCTTGCTCAGCTTTGTAATCAAAGTATCCGCGATTCCGACCTCGCCGAAAGGCTCGCAACTTTCGTGGGCGCTGAGCAGCGTAAAAGGAAGTACGGCCAGAGATGGCCGTGAGACCACTGCGCCCGGCGCGTCGCCTCCGTGCGAAGAGTGCGCTCGATGTTCGTCGTAGACCTCTGTCACTTTGGCGACAAACAGGTAGCCCCTCGTCGGGAGCGTCACCAGATAGCGATGGTCGTGCGGGCGCTCGCCCAGTATCTTTCGCAGGACAAAGATATTCTGCGAAAGATTACTCTGTTCGACGATGCTGCCCTCCCAGATAACTCTCAGCAGTTCATCCTTACTTAAAAGCTTTCCACTGTTTTGGACGAAAACCAGCAAAGTGTCGAAGACTTTTGGAGTCATGGTGATGGGCTTCCCGTCCCGTAACAGCAGTCGCTCTGAAGGCAACATGCGGAAGGAGCCAAATTGATATCCGATGACTGGTCGTTCTTCTGTCATGGCTGTTGAGAAAATTAGAGAAAAGTTGAGACTCATCGCTCGGCGGCGGCGGTCGGGAGGCAAAGCGGAAATCCGTTTTTTTGGAACTAAAATCCGTTTTTTCGTGTCGAGGCCGCCGCGCCCATTCGAGATGCGGTTGCGGCATCTTCAATTGATTCCGCAACATCCAACATTCCCAAACCTCGTTCACTACGCAGTCGTACTCTAAAGAGCCGGAGACTTAAATGTCTTGAAAATTCGCTGATAAAGTTTTGATAAATCTCTGATTGCGTCTCGGAGTGTGCTATGAGCAAACAAGCAGTTCACTTCTACGAATTCGGCCCCTTTCGCGTGGACGTTAAAGAACACCTCTTATATCGTGATGGAGAGGTTGTGCCGCTCTCACCTAAAGTCTTTGATACTC
>CAXTRQ010000043.1:0-234 GCA_964246705.1 uncultured Pyrinomonadaceae bacterium | reverse complement strand
TTGTCGAATGCAGGGGGCACGTGCTGGAAAAGGTTGAATTGATGCAGGCTCTCTGGCCTGATAGTTTTGTCGAGGAGAGTAGCCTCTCGCAAAACATCTCTCTGCTACGTAAGGCTCTGGGCGAAGGGGCTTCTTCCGAACGCCATTACATCGAGACGATTCCCAAGCGCGGATACCGCTTTGTCGCAAATGTCAGAGAGGTCAGCCGAGACGATTCGGAAATCAGTCCAGACA
>CAXTRQ010000042.1:8476-37315 GCA_964246705.1 uncultured Pyrinomonadaceae bacterium | reverse complement strand
CTCTTACTTGCTCATCGGGTATTACTTCGACCGCAAGGAAGCGGGCGACGCGGCGAAGAAGGCTTTCGTCGCCAACCGCATCGGCGATTGGGGCGTGGTGCTTGGCATCATGCTCGTGTTCACGCTGACCGGGTCAATCAGTTTCTTCAATAAACCGCAGGCGGTGACGGGTGCGGCTGACGTGGTGAGCGCGCTCGGACGAATCGCAGGGATGAGCGTCGAGCCGTTCGGATGGGGTATGATTTTCGCGGGCGGGATAACTTCTGCCGCCGTCCTTCTTTTTATCGGCGCGACGGGTAAGAGCGCGCAGATTCCGCTTTTCGTCTGGCTGCCCGACGCGATGGCGGGGCCGACGCCCGTCTCGGCGCTGATTCACGCGGCGACGATGGTCACGGCGGGCGTCTATATGATCGTGCGATGCTCTGCGATTTACGCCCACGCGCCGACGGCGATGTTCATCGTCGCTATCATCGGCGCGGCGACCGCCATCTTCGCCGCGACCATCGGCCTCGCGCAGAACGACATTAAGAAAGTCCTCGCCTATTCGACCGTCTCGCAACTCGGTTATATGATGCTGGCATGCGGCGTCGGCGCGTTCGTCGCGGCGATTTTTCACGTCATGACGCACGCCTTCTTCAAGGCTCTGCTTTTCCTCGGCTCAGGCTCCGTGATTCACGGCATGCATCACGAGCAGGACATGCGACGGATGGGCGGTCTCAAGAAATACATGCCCGTCACCTGCTATACGATGCTGGTCGGCTGGCTCGCCATCAGCGGTTTCCCACTGCTCTCCGGTTTCTTCTCGAAAGATGAGATTCTCTGGAAGACTTGGAGCACTTCGGCGATAGCGATTCCCGAAGGTTTTGGCAAGGCATTATGGTTCGTCGGCGCGGTGACGGCGCTGCTGACCGCCGTCTATATGACGCGCCTGATGGTGATGACTTTTTGGGGCAGCGAACGTTTTCGTGAAGCCCACGCCGGCGGGCAGGCCGACGAGGCGCACGCACACGCCTACGACGAAGCCAAGAAACCGCACGATGCGCGACTGGCCTCGGCCGGCGACCGCCCGCATCATGCGCCCGGCGACGAGGTTGGCGACGCACACGCTCACAGTACGGCGCACGGAAATTTTGACGACGACGAAGTCGACGCGCACGCGCATCACGGCACTGTCGAGCCTCACGAATCGCCTTGGACGATGACCGTGCCGCTCGTCGTGCTCGCCGTACTGTCCGCCATCGGCGGGTTCATCGGCGTTCCTTACGCCTTGAGCGGCGGAAGTATTGACAACTACTTTGAAGAGACGCTTGAGCCAATCGTGGCGCAAGCGCCCGAACGCGGCGCGGTTGAAGCACACGGCGCGGTGAATCTCTCTGGAGAAGCAGCGCGCGAAAGCCACGCCGCAGAGGCGCGTCAACCTGCGGCACAGCAAGCGCACGACGGGGCAGCGCCGCTTTCGGTCGGCGAAGGGCGTGTGGGCGAACCGGCGCACGAGCGCACGCACGACCCGCACGAAATCACGATGGAGCGCGTCTTTACAGGTATCTCCATCGCCGTCGGGCTGCTGGGTATTATCTTCGGTTGGATTTACTTCAAACGGAGGCCGCTCCAACAGATGCCGCGACTGCTTGAAAACAAGTATTACGTTGACGAGTTGTATAACGCCGGACTCATCAATCCCATCAAGGCGGCCTCGCGCGAGATTTTCTGGAAGATACTGGATGTCCGCGTGATTGATTGGACGGTCAACGCGATGGGACGCGGGATGTCGCAAATCGGCTCGCTCGCACGCTACATGCAGCCCGGATTCGTGCGTAGCTATGCGGCGATTATTCTGGTCGGCGCGCTGGCCGTCGTCGGCTACTTTGCATACAGCGCATATCAGGCTTTCCTTCATCTTCGTTAGAATGTTATGCAGCAAATGTTGCTCACAATTTTGATTTTATTGCCGACCGTCGGCGCGATTGCGACGGCAGCGCACGGTTACACGTCCTACCGGCGCGACACTCATTATCGCTGGATTGCGCTCACCTTCTCGACCGTTACGTTTATCCTTTCGCTTCTGCTACTCGGCGGCGGGTTCGGCGGCGGGGCGACGGGGAACGATTTTCATTTCGTCTACAACGTCTCTTGGATCGGGGCTATCGGCGCACGCTATCACGTCGGCGTGGACGGCATGAGCCTCTGGCTCGTGCTCCTGACGACGCTGCTCGTGCCGATTTCGATTCTGTCGAGTTGGAACGCCGTCGAGAAAAGGCCGCTCGCTTTTTACGCTTTCATCCTGACGCTTGAATCGGCGATGCTGGGCGTCTTCGTCTCGCTCGATTTGCTGCTCTTTTATCTCTTCTTCGAGGCGTCGCTTGTGCCGATGTTCTTCCTCATCGGCGTGTGGGGCGGCGAGCGCAGAATTTACGCGGCTGGCAAATTTTTCATCTACACGGCGGTCGGCAGCCTCTTGATGCTCGCGGGCATCCTCGCGCTCTACTTCATCCACGCCGAGCAAGTTCCGAGCATCGGCGGGACGTTCGATTATACGGTGCTACTCGAATCTCTGCGGCAGGGACGGATGACGCTGTCAGCGAATGGGTTGGCGACGACGACGCAGGCGCTGCTTTTCGGCGCGTTCGCCATCGCCTTTGCGATTAAAGTTCCGCTCTTTCCTTTTCACACGTGGCTGCCGGACGCGCACACGGAAGCGCCGACCGCCGGTTCCGTACTGCTGGCGGGCGTGATGCTGAAGATGGGAACTTACGGATTGATGCGTTTCAACTTCGCCCTCTTCCCGGAAGCCTCGCGCGCCTTCGCGTGGATTTTTATTGTGCTGGCAATTATCGGCATTATCTATGGCGCGCTGGTCGCGATGGTGCAGCCGGATGTCAAAAGGCTCGTCGCTTATTCTTCTGTGAGCCACATGGGATTCGTCATCCTCGGCATGTTCTCTTTCACAGAAGCGGGGATGCAGGGCGCTCTCTACCAGATGCTCAATCACGGGGTCTCGACCGGCGCACTCTTTCTCATCGTCGGCATGCTTTACGAGCGGCGGCATACGCGCATGATCGCAGATTTCGGCGGTCTTGCGCGACCGATGCCTTTCTTTGCGACCTTCTTTGTGATGGCCTCGCTTTCATCGGTCGGGTTGCCGCTGCTGAACGGATTCGTCGGGGAGTTTCTCATCATGCTGGGCATGTGGACGTCCGAAGGCGTCGTCGGCTATCCGCGTGTTGCGACGATGCTGGCGGCGACGGGCGTCATCTGGGCGGCGGTCTATATGCTCTGGATGTTGCAGCGCGTGCTGTTCGGGCGCATCAACAACGAAAAGAATGCGCGACTCCCGGATTTGAACTGGCGCGAAATCGGGCTGCTCGTGCCCCTGCTCGTCCTGATGCTTTACATGGGCGCTTACCCGCGCCCGTTCCTGAGCCGCTCACGCACGAGCGTCGAGCAGGTGCGCGAGCGTCTCGTTGCGCCGCCGCATACGCAGGGCACATTCGCGGAAGTGCAGACGAGCCGATAAGTAAGTTGGGTAGTTTTATGAAGAAGCAACTTTTATGGTCAATTCTTTTTCTCGCGGCGTTCGTGAGCACGGCGGGGGCGCAGCAACGGTCTTCGACGCCTTCCGAGAAGAGTGATGAAAGCAGCGCGGTCGGGAAGCCGTACTCTTTCAAGTTGAAGGGTATTGACGGGAAGATTTATGACAGTACGGAGATGCGCGGCGAGGTGTTGGTCGCCTCGTTCGGCGCGACGTGGTGCGCGCCCTGCGCTTGGGAACTGGCCGCGATTGAGGAGTTAAAGCAGGAGTATAAGAATAAGCCTGTGCGATTTCTCTGGATTAGTATCGAAGACGAGAAACGCACATCGAACGCGCTGCTTCGTTACTACGCGAAGTCGCAGAGGTTGACGATTCCAGTCCTGCGTGACGCGGACGGGCAAGCGTTCATGCAGTTTTCAACCTCCGTGCGGATACCGCTCGTCGTCTTCTTCGACCGGCAAGGTCGCTTCAATGCGCCCTCGCACAGAGGCATGTCGCAGGACATGATGGAATACAAACAACTCGTGCGGAGCCGCGTTGACGCGCTGCTCAAAGAAGAGACGAAGACGGACGCAGGAGCGGCGGCGACCAAATAATTTCGACTCAGCTTGACCGGCGAGGCGCTTCAAGTCATCTCCGGCTCTCGAATAAAATGATGAATTTCATGTTGGCGATTCCGGCGCTTTCACCCGACGTTAATTTCACGCTCATTCTGCCCGAAGTGATTGTCTCAATCGCGGGCATCCTCGTCATGCTCGTGGATGCTTTCACGCGTCGCACCAGCCAACGTTGGGCGACGGGTGCGCTCTCGCTCGTCGGACTTCTGGCGTCGGCTGGCTCTTGTCTGTGGCTCTGGCAGGCGGGCGAGACAATCAAGCGTTCGGCATTCAACGGCATGATCGTCCTCGATTCGATGCGGCTCTCTTTCACGCTCGTTTTTATTATCGTCTCGGCGCTGACCGTCCTGCTTTCGATGATTTGGATTGAGCGCGAAGATTTGCCCGCCGGAGAGTTTCATTCGCTGCTGCTGTTCGCCACTGTCGGAATGATGTTGATGGCGTCGGGCGGCGATCTCGTGATTATCTTTCTCGGACTCGAACTGCTCTCGATTGCGACCTACGTGATGGCCGGTTTTCGCAAGACAGATTTGCGTTCAAACGAATCATCGCTGAAATATTTTATCCTCGGCTCGTTCTCTTCCGCCTTCCTGCTCTACGGTATCGCGCTCATCTACGGCGCGACGGCGACAGCTATTCCCGGCGGCGCGGGCGGCGCGCAGTTCAGCGCCGGGACGACGAACATCGCAGAGATTTCTCAACATCTCAACGACGGGTTGTATCCGCCGCTACTGTTCGCCGGAGCCGCCATGATGATTATCGGCTTTGGGTTCAAGATTGCGACCGCTCCCTTCCACGTCTGGACGCCGGACGTGTACGAGGGAGCGCCGACGCCGGTCACGGCCTTTATGGCCGCCGGGCCGAAGGCCGCCGGATTCGCCGCCTTCATGCGCGTCTTTCTCTTCGCCTTCCCCTTCGTCGCGGCTCTACAGGGCACGCAGACGGTCGCCGGACAGGTGCACGAAGCATGGGTTAACACGCTCGCCTTGCTGGCTGTTCTGACGATGACCATCGGCAACGTCGTCGCGCTCGTGCAGAACAACGTCAAGCGGATGCTCGCCTATTCTTCCATCGCGCACGCGGGCTACGCGCTCGTGGGCTTTGTGGCGGCGGGCGCAGCCAGCGACGACGCGGACAGAATGAGCGCCATCGCCGCCGTCATCTTCTATCTGCTGGCCTACGCGGTGATGAACCTCGGCGCGTTCGCCGTCGTGACACTCATCGCACGCGGCGGCGACCGCCGGACAGACGTGGAAGACTACGCAGGTATCGGATTCCGCGCGCCAGTCCTTGCTTTTACACTATCACTCTTTCTTCTGAGCCTGCTCGGCATTCCTCTGACCGCCGGATTTATGGGCAAAATCATGGTTTTCCGCGAGGCTGTTAATCGCGGCTACGTCGGACTGGTCGTCGTCGGTGTGCTCAACACCGCAATTTCTGTATATTATTACCTGCGCTTGATCGTGGTCATGTTCTTCCGCGAACGCACGACCGAGTGGGGCACGCCGCGTGTGCCGACAAGCATCGTCATCGCGCTGGTTCTGACGGTGGCCGGCGTTTTTTATCTTGGAATTTTTCCGGGGCGCGTCATTGATGCTTTTCGCACTACGCAGACGAGCGTCGTGAGCAATCTGAAGTGACCAAGCGCGTCCGGGGTTTTTAGACGATTGCAGGTCAGCCGATTTGTTATCGTGCTTCCAGACAGGCGGATTGCCGCGAAAGAAGTTCCATGAATGCAGCAACCGGGGCACAGGCTTCAGAAGCACAAATTTCCGAGCGGGCGGCCAAGCGTGCGAGCCACCCTTCGGCTGAGACGGTCGCGGGGAGCATCCGAACAGAACTCGGCGCAACATGGCTACCGCTAATTTACCGCGAGCAGATCATGACGAAGCGCACGCGCTCGCATCGCATCCCGGCAGCGACGAGGGGAGCCAGCGTCGAGGTGCAGCACACGCTGCTCGGAATCGAATTGAAAGTGGGACGCAGGCGGCTGTCGTGTCCCGATCTGGCGACGGCACGCTATCTGGCCGTCTTCGCGCGCGCGGGCTTGACGGATGTCGCAGTCCCTTACGACATCTCGCAGATTTCTCGTCTGGCCGACGAGTTGGAATCGAGTTGGCAACGCATGCTGCTGCTCGTCGAGCATCAGACAAGCGTGCGCGGCAAGGCTTTCAGCGCACGCGTGCGGATGGCGATTATCAGAGAGACGCGGCAGGAAATCGAGCAGGCGGGTGCGGGCACAGCCGTTCCGCAGTTCAATCAAAACACGAAACAGCGCCCGCAACGCACGTCATAAGACGCCGCGCCGGATGGCTTAAGATGATTCAAGGATGATTCAAGAAATTAACGACATTACCGCTCCGTTTGACCAACCGGAACCGCTGCCCTTTCCCTTCAACCAGCGAAACTTCTGCCGGTACGAACCGATTGAAAAGCGCATCGAGACGATTCGCGTGCTCATCGTCAACGACCTGCTGCGCCATGAGGTCGACATCTCAGAGACGGCGCGACAAGAATGGGGCGATGCAGCCGCCACGAATCTCGCCCGCGAACGACACATCGCCGGGCTGGCGCTCGATAACATCATCAACAACGTCACGCGCCTCGTCCGCGAGCCGGAGACGCGTATCGCGCATGTTTCCGAGGTTGCCGAAGCCGTCGCCGATTTTCACCCGCAGGCCATCGTCTTAAGCGGCACGCTCAGCGACTTCGATTACTACAATCCTGAGATTATCGAAAACTTCAGCCGCTTCATCCGCACGACGCGCACGCCCGTGCTCGGTATCTGCGGCGGCCATCAACTAGTCGGCCTCGGCCACGGCGCGCGTACCATCACGCTCGACAACCACGAGCCTGCCGAACACAGGCGCGAGCGTCCCTTTGAATATCAGTATCGCTTCATCCGCATTACAGAGACGGACGATCCGATTTTTCGAGGGATTCACGATCCGCATTCCGGTCTCTGGCAGGACTACACGACCGAGGGGCGTATCTTGCGCGTCTGGCAGAATCACGGACTGCAACTGGATCATGTGCCTGACGACTTCCGCTTGCTCGCGACCGCCTATCTCTGCCGCAATCAGATGATGGTCAAGCGCGGAGACGGGCAGCTTATCTACACCGTGCAGTTCCACCTCGAAAAATCCTTTCAGGATTTGGGACGTGCGAACGGCGGCGGACGCCTCAACCCGAACGTGCCGCCTGAAAACAAGAAGCGGCTTTTGCGTGAAGAGGCATCGAACCGCACGCTCTGGGCACATCAGAGCGAATCGCGCGACGGTCGCCTCATCTTCGAGAACTTTCTCCTCGAAGCCCTTCAGCACGACGCCAACGGCCACTGACAACTCATCACCGCCAAGTACAGATTTTCAAAGCAATCTTCCTCGCGTTCTTCTTCCTTTGCGACTTGGTGTCTCCGCCATGAGAATAAGTTTCGCGCAGAGGAAGAAGACCGTTCAGAAGATTGCTCTAGGGTTTGTCATAACCGTAGCTTGCGAGCACGGACTGTCCCTCATCGCTCAATAAAAAGGTAATGAACTGTTGCGCCGCCTGCTGCTTCTCAGACGTGCGGACGATGGCAATGGCCTGCTCGATGGGACGATGAAGGCGCTCGTCAATTTCGATGGCGCGTCCCTCGCCCGCCTTCACGAGCGCGCGCGGGATAAAGGCCGCGTCGGCATTTCCCGTAGCAGCGAACTGTTTGGCCTGCGAAACACTCTGCGCATAGACGACCTTCGGTTCGACCGCCGCCCAGACATTCAGACTTCGTAGAATTTCAACTGCCGCCTGCCCGTAAGGCGCAATCTCAGGCTTGGCAATCGCAATTTTCGACACGCGCTCGCCCGTCAGGTCTTCGACCCGCTCTATCCTCAGGCTGCTTCCCGGCGGCATCCATAAGACGACGCGACCGCGCGCGTACAGGACGCGCGAGCCGCTCTTAAGAAAGCCTCTCTGCTCAAGCTCGACGACGTGGCTGACATCAGCCGCCGCGAAAACGTCGAAAGGCGCGCCATTCTCAATCTGTTTGGACAGATCGCCCGTCGCCCCGAAACTGAAAGTGGCGTGCACGCCCGTTTGCGCCTGAAAGCGCCTCCCTAATTCATCGAACGCCGCGCTGAGATTAGACGCAGCGGCGATAACTATTTCGGTTTGATTCGCGTCCGAGCTTTTCCCAGCTTGCCGTGCACAACCTTGCGCGGCAAGCAGACTCAAACTTAAAAGCGTCGCTTTCAAGTTTCTGAAATAAATTGAACGAGTTTTCATCTATCTGCTACTTGGCCTTTCTATAAACATTCTTCCTGAGCGTCTTTGTATGAAATTATATCTCACGCAAAGACGCAAAGAAAACAAAGGGAGCAGCGGGCGATTGTTTGATGCGATGTTAAAAGCGGTGCTATCTTCCACGGTTGATGAGAGACATTGACTGGTTTCCCCTTCTGCTATCGTTGCGCGTCGCGCTGCTCTCGACTCTGCTGGTGGTGTTGGTGGGCGTCACGTTCGGATGGCTGCTCGCGCGAAAGCGTTTCGCGGGGCGAGAGGTGCTTGACGCTTTGTTGACGCTGCCGCTCGTGCTGCCTCCAACCGTGCTCGGCTATTACCTGCTCGTGTTGTTGAGTCGCAACGGTTCGACCGGACGTTTCCTCGAATGGCTGACCGGCGCACCGCTGGTTTTCAACTGGCGCGGCGCGGTTATGGCGGCGACGGTCGGCGCGCTGCCTTTGATGGTCAAGACCGCCCGCGCGTCAATCGCCAGTGTCGAGACGGATTATGAAGATGCGGCGCGCACGCTCGGCAAATCCGAATGGCAGGTTTTCCGAAGTGTGACGCTGCCGCTCGCCTCGCGCGGAATTCTGGCCGGGGCGATGCTCGCTTTCGCGCGCGCGCTCGGTGATTTCGGCGCAACGCTGATGGTCGCCGGAAATATTCCGGGCAAAACGCAGACCGCCGCCATCGCCATCTATGATGCGACGCAGATGGGACGCGACAATTACGCTCTGACACTCGTCCTCATTCTTTCCGCCTTCGCGTTCGTGCTGCTCTACGCCACGAACCGGCTGATGCTAAAAGACGCTGATTGAAGCCGTCCATCCTCAAGATGCTCTCTGTAAAAATTCAAAAGAAGTTTGACAGGCTCTCGTCAAAGGATCGCTCTCTGATGAACGGGAGAGTTGGTGCGGCTCGTCGCGGCGGATTCATGCTCGACGTTGAATTTGCCGCACCTCCCGGTTACACAATTCTTTTCGGCGCGTCCGGCTCAGGTAAAACGACGACTCTCAAAGCCATCGCCGGTTTGGTCAATCCAGATGCGGGGCTAATCCGCGTCGAAGAGAAAGTCCTGTTCGATTCCGCGCGCCGCATTAATCTTTCGATACGTGAGCGGCGCGCGGGGTATGTCTTTCAAAATCTCGCGCTCTTTCCGCATCTGACCGCGCTCGCTAATATCGAGTTCGGGATGGAAGGGCAGGCGCGTGCGGAACGTAAGAAACTTGCCGCCGCCTTGATGGGAGCCTTCGGCATCGAACACATCGCCGGACGTTTGCCGCGTCATATTTCCGGCGGCGAGGCGCAACGCGTCGCGCTGGCACGCGCACTTGCCAGCAAGCCGCGCCTTTTGCTGCTCGACGAACCGCTTTCCGCTCTGGACGAAGCGACGAAAATGGGCATCATCTCCGACCTCAAAAAGATTAAGATTGATTCGATGCTGCCGGTCGTTTATGTCACGCACAGCCGTGAAGAGGCTTTCGCGCTCGGCGAGCGGGTCATGATTTTCGAGAGCGGGCGTATCGTGGCGGAAGGCGAGCCGGAAGCGGTGTTTCATTCACCGTCGAAGGTGAGCGTTGCGCGCCTGACGGGCGTCGAAAATATTTTTCGTGGAAGAATTTTAGAGAGGAGCGAGCGCATGGGGATGATGCTCGTCGAGCTTGAAGGCGCGGGCGTCGCCGCTTGCCGGATTGAAGTTCCGCTCGTACATGGCGGCGAGGAACGCGTGACGATTGGCGTCCGCTCAGGCGATATGCTGCTGGCAACAGAAGAACCGCGCGGGCTTTCTGCACGCAACATTCTGGCAGGACGCATCACGGCGATTGAAGAGCTTAGCAGCCAGACATTAGTGCGAATTTTATGCGGGGTCGAATGGACATCGAGCGTAACGAAGCAATCAATTAAAGATTTAGATTTGACGATTGGGCAGCATGTCTGGCTCGTCTTCAAAACTTATTCCTGCCGGATTCTTGAGCATGAGGATTGAACGGATTTCAAATGACACTGCTCCGGACGTGCCGAGGGGCAGCCGACTTACCAGCTGCCCCTCGGCAGTGATTGGCATTATTGCCGCATTCCTTATCCCGGTAAATCCATATTGACTTCGGTCGGGACGTTCTCCATCGTCCTTTCAATCAGGCGGTCAACCACTGCTTGCAAGCTTCCCGTCTCCTGATAAACCTGAAGTTGTTCGTCGGCGGAAGTGCCGCGTTCGAGAATCGTGTGGACGTGTTCGACATCTTTGCGCGAGCCAAGGTCGTCAAGCACATCGTCAACAAATTCGAGCAGTTCAAGAATCAGGTCGCGGACGGGCACTTCCTTCTGCTTGCCGAAATCAACCATCTTACCGTCTAATCCCCAGCGGACTGCGCGCCACTTGTTCTCCTGTATGAGCGCACGGCGATAGAGACGGAAGCCGAGATTTTTGTCAATCAGCCGGTCGAGTTTGCAGACGATCGCCTGAAAGAGCGCGGCGACGGCGAGCGTGTCGTCAACGCGCGTCGGAATGTCGCAGACGCGAAATTCGAGCGTCGGGAAGAACGGGTGCGGGCGCACGTCCCACCAGATTTTCTTGCCGTTGTCTATGCAATTGGTTTTAACCAGCAGATCAATGTAGCGTTGAAATGCTCCGTAGGAATCGAAGTGGTCTGGAATGTCCGTGCGCGGGAATTTTTTGAAGACTTCCGAGCGATAAGATTTCAAGCCGGTGTTGATGCCGAGCCAGAAGGGCGAAGAGGTCGTGAGCGCCAGTACGTGCGGCAGGAAATAACGCGCCGCGTTCATGATATGAATCGAGCGGTCTTTGTCTTCGATGCCGACGTGCACGTGCAGGCCGAAGATGAGAAGCGAGCGGGCGACCATCTGAATTTCTTCGACGAGGAGTTCATAACGCTGGTCATCGAAAATCTTTTGATCCTGCCAGTGGGAAATCGGGTGCGTCGAAGCGGCGACGATTGCCAGCCCTTTCTTGCGCGCGAGCGAAGAGATGATGGCGCGCAGATTTGTGATATCTTTGCGCGCTTCTTCAATGTTGCGGCAGATGCCGGTTCCGACTTCAATCATGGATTGAATCATCTCCGGCTTGACCTGCTCGCCGAGAAGCATCATGCCCTCTTCGAGAATTTCCGAGACGCGCGAGCGTAGTTCCCGCGTCTGTGGGTCAACAATCTGAAACTCTTCTTCGATGCCGAGAGTGTATTTATCGAACATAAACTCCCCTCTTCTGACAAGCTGTGCTAAACAATTGCTGACTCAAGAAGTCGCCAGTGCGCCTTCCATGATACGGCGGTCTTTTTCCGTCAGTCCATGAAAGCGCACGCCGACGCCGCGCCCCGGATTACTGTAGATAACTTCGGCGTTGACGACTATATCGCCTTCGGAAAACGGCAGGCGAACGGTCAACAACGCTCCTTCGGGCAGCTCGGTTTTTGTGTTCATGTAGAGGCCGCCGACGCTAATATCTTTCGTGCTGGCGACTCCGGTGATGTCCGCGCCGTCGAAGAAGACATCAACGATGAGCCGCGAACGATCATGCCCACGCCGCTCGTCCCGGCGAGATTCGTCGTTTCTTTCCAACTCGTCATCCAAGACTTTCTCTCTTCCTCTCTTCACAAAATAGGCGCTGCAAAAAAAAATCAACTCTTCTCGCTAATGATATAGGTCGGAACCATGCCGCCGCCGGACGAGACGTTGGCGAGTTCGCTGAAGGAAAGGCGCGTGAAGGCCGACCCGACCTTGCCGTTAAAGAGCAGCGGGTCGAGGTCAACAAGTTGATCGGCGAAGAGCACCGAGCCGTCTTCCTGTAACGCCGGGAAAAGCTCACGCGCGGTTCTGACGCGCTCCTGTACGAGATAGTCGCCGTTGGCGAGCGCGCTCCTGACGGCTTCCGCCCATGCAATCTCGTCTGTGTTCCAACCGATGTAAATTCCGTGTCCGCCGTAATCGTCGTTCGGCTTGAGGACAAGGCGTTCTCGATGTTCGGCGACGAAATCGAGCAGGTCGATCTCTGTGCCCTGCCTGAAGGTCTTCTCGGCGCGAACGCGGCGCGTCCAAGGGACGTGCGCGGCAATCGCCTCGCGTTCTTCGCCCGTGAAGAGCAGCGCGTAATGCTCGTTCGTTAAAATCGCGAAGAGGGCTTTCTTGTGAATCAATTTGGAGCGAAAGCTGTTGACCATGCAGATGGCACGCGCGCGGTAAGCATCGAGGAGCGCCGGGCTTGTCTCCATGACCGGCAAATATTCGTTGACTAAGACGCGCTTGTAGACGATGTCAATCTCGAATGCGCCCACGTGTAACCTGTTATTTGAAAACTCCAACTCTTCGGGCGCAGCGACGATTGACGGGTAGCCCTCGCCTTCAAAGTACTCTTTGAAAAGCTCGAACTCCTTCTGCGTGGGCAAGCCCTTGAAATCTACAATGGCGATGCGCGGCTGATGGTCAGGCTTGCGACCGAGAAACTCCGTATAAGCTCCGAGCAGCGTCTCTAACATCTGGTGTCGCCCGTAGAGCGCGCGGAGATTGTAGGTTTCGGTAAACTTTTGCATCACGGGGAGCGACGAAAAGATTTTGTAGGCGGCATCGGCATAAGCGATTCCGGCGGGGCTTTCGCCGTTCAACTCGACAAAGCTGTAATCGTCTTCGATGAGAAACGAGTCGAGGCGTGCGGTCGGCGAGACGGCCTGATAACCCGGATCGATTGCCACGAGTTCGCGCTCGATGTCGTTGAGTCCGAGTTCGTCCACAATCGCCGGGTCTTCGATAGCCGCGTCTTTAACTTTTTGAATCGCGCCCCAGACCGTCTCGCAAATGCGCGTCACGCGCGCCCAATCCTTTTCGGTGACGAAGTGCGGGCGCAGGTATGGCGACAGGCGGCGACCGCCGAAAATCAGCTTGGATTGCTCAAGCCCGTCGTCGAGCATCTGGCGCGAGGATTCGGCCAAGTCGCCCTCTTCGAGCAGACGGTGATAAAGGTTTACGGCTTCGTGCAACATGCGTCTATAGCGGACTGCACTACCTAAAGATTTTAGACAACGAACGGTTGGATGGCGTTAGCTTAACACAGTTGGCTTTCGATTGGCGGGAAAAAGTGTGTAGCCCCGGCGGGACAGGAGTTTCACTACCGAGGCTTGGCGGGGCCGTGATACGGAATCGTGACGGCGAGGCGCTTGCCTTCGCGCAGGATGCCGAGGTTGAGTTCGGCAGTTCCGGCGATGGGCAGAGCCGTGTTCCAGCGCGGGGCATTAAATGTCTGGCCGTTAATCGTCTCGATAATATCGCCGGGACGCAAGCCCGCTGCCGCCGCCTGACTTTCGGCGCGCACGGAGACGATGAGCAAATTGTTTATCGCGCGGGCGGGGGCAGCTTTGCGCGTCGTGAAGCCGATGGTATTGAGGCCGTAACCGAGCAGCGTCAGGCTCATACGCTCGCTACGCGTGAAGGGCAGCGAGGGCGATTCGGGTGGAGTGAGGCCGGGGCTGTCTATTTGCATCATGCGCTTTTCAGCGTCGAACATGCGCGCCTCGGATTCGCTCAAAAGCTTCTCGCCTTCGGACAGGCGGGCTTTCAGTTCCGCCTCGCGGGCTTCGGCTTCGCGCAGCCGATTCTGAACCTTGGCGAGCCGTTCGGCAGTATCGCTCGTCGCTGCTTCTTCGGCTCTGATGCGGCGAGCCTGCATCGTCGCGTCACGCACCGCCGCCAGCGCCAGCAACATGTCTGCCCGCGTCGCGGCCATCGTCGCCCGCGTCGTGTAAATTTTCGCACGCTCCGCTTGCAAGAGGCTTTCAGCCGCGCGTAACTTCGCCGCGCGCGTCTCCCGCACAGGGTCTTGCGTCTCACTCAAACGCACAGAGAGGCTGAGCGGCACGCTTTGCAGAGGGCGCAGGACTTTGAAGTTAACGGTCGAGCCGACGCCTGCCTCCCTAAGCAACTGGCTGAAATCGTCGCTACCTCGAATCTCTCTTCCGCCGATGCCGGTAATCACGTCGCCCGGTCGCAAGCCGCCCAGCGCCGCCGGAGTCTCAGGCATCACGCCGGTCAGCAGCACGCCGCCCTGCCCGCTGATAATCGGCAGAGCGCTTTTGCGATCCCAGCCGTTTGAGACGAACAATCCGAGCGAATCAAGTGAAATCCCTCGCCCCTGCACGCCGAGCCATGGCTGCGGCACGCTCGCGCGACGTGCGCGCACGCGCTCGGCGGCGAGGCGGACAACTTCTGCGGGCAAGATGCGTGTCCCTGCGTAACCGCTTTCGGAAACGATGCCGACCAGCGCGCCCATGTCGTTGGTCACGACCGCGCCCGTCCATGCAGGCGAGAAGCGGTTGGCGCGCGCCGTCACCTGAAAAGGCTGCCCGGAAGTAGCACGCTTAATCTCTGTAAGTTGGCCTTCCGTCTCGCCCATGTTCAGATAGAGAATGTTTCCGACGACTCCCGGCTCGACTGTCGGCGCAAGCGCCTCAGCCGGCGCGGGGCGGTCAGGTGGAACGGTCGGGACTGGCGCAACTGCCGGAACGGACGCGACCGCCGGAACCGCTGCAACAGGCGTAACGGGCGGTACGACCGGAACGGGGGCAACCGCCGGGACTGATGCGACGGCTGGCACGGGTGCGACGGGTGGAACGGGCGCGACCGGCGATGTACGTGGTGAGGGTGCGACCGGCGCAGGCGCGTAGAGGCGTATGCGCTGGCCGACCGATACGGCGACAGGAGTTTGCGGATAAATCTTCGGCGTCGGGGTGGGCGGCAAGAGTTGTTCGGAGGCTTCGAGTAAGGACAGCCCCGTGCTCGCGTCAAGGCCGATAAACTTTGCTTTGAAGCGCACACCGTCGCTACGCACGAGCGTGAAAGCAGACCCGTCGGAAGCCTGTCCGACTCCCTGCCCCAAAAGTTCGGAAGTCGCGGCATCCACGGTCGCAGCTTCAACCTCTGCTTCGGCCTGCGGCAGGCGTGCCATCACGGTGCGCCCGTCTTCGGAAACGAAACCGGCGACGATATTTGTATGCACGTCCGAGCCGCCCGGCAAACCGTCAATACTGACAATATTTTGCGGGTTCGCCGCCAGACGCATCAACAATTTCCAACCGCTCAAGCGATGAATCACCATCACCACCTGCTGCGGCGCAGGCGGCGCGGTGCTCGCATGCGCGCCGCCGCCGCAACATGGACGCGGCGCGGGCGTCTGAGAATAAGCGATGTAAGACGGCGCAGAAGAGGTAGTAATTGGTGGCGCAGCCTGCGGCGCGGTTGGCGTCTCGGAACTAGCCGTCTGCGCGTGCACAAAGAGCGTGCATGTCACAAACAGGCTCAGCCATATCAAGAGGGCGAAGCCCCTATGGCTCTCGCGCTCTGACGAAACACCAATTTTAAAATCTGGATTGCACATCATTCTTGCCGGAGCTACCACACCACTTCTTTCGACTCGACCGTATCGCGCGCGTTCTTATTCACCTGACCGACTAACTGTTGCGCGCCGAAACTGACACTCTTCATCGGAACCACGCGTTCGGCTCCGCGCCTGTCGCGCAGCACAACTCTGAGAGGCTGCTGAGACCTGTGCAGCGCTACGGCAATCGGGAAGTTCGTCAACGCCATTTGATTTATCGGCACACCGACCGAGGGCGCGGGTCGCAGACTGAAGTCAGAAGTTCCCAGCTTATTTTTTCTGGACTTCAGGCCAACCGCATTGTTAGCCGCGACGAAAGGAATCTGTCTCGCCGACGCCGCGTGCGTTGAATTAACCGCCCTGCTTTTGCGTACTTTCTCGACAGCGACCGTCGGCGACAACACAGCATTACTTTTCACTACTTCTTCCGGCGCTTGAACTTCGTTCACGCGAGACGGCGGAGCGGTCTCTGGGACGCTGGCGGTGGCTGGCGACGATTCGGTTTTCTGTCTGAATTGAAACGCCAGCCCGACCGCCAGAGCGAAAATTGACGCCAGAACGACGGAGGCCATGCCGGGAACGAGACTACGCCGGAGCAGACCCCGTCGGCGATTGTTTTCAGTAGCGGCGAGACGCGCGCGGAGGCGAAATTCAAAATCGTTCGGCGCAGAAACTCTTTCAAGATTGCCCACGAGACGTTTCAGCGCCGTCCGCTCATCATAAAATTTGCGACAGAGCGCGCAGGCGTCCAGATGGACACGCAGTTCGGGCTTCAGCCCGGCGCTCGCCTCCGACTCTTCAATTTCAGTTTGATACGGTTTGCACTTCATCATGTTAATTCCAACTTCTACAGATACGCTTGCAGCTTTTCGCGCAGGAACGTCCGCGCGCGATTGATGCGCGACTTGACCGTGCCCTCGCTCATTTGCAGGATGCCCGCGATCTCTTCATAGCTGCGCCCTTCGACATCTCTCAGCACGAGCGGCGCGCGATACTTGTCGGGCAGCGTGGCGATGGCGCTCGCCACCGCTTGTCGCCGCTCTCCCTCGACAAGCACTGTGTCTTGCAGCGGTCTGCCGTCCGGCGGATCAAATTCTTTAGGTTCCTCCGTCTTATCGCGTCCCTGAAAAAAGCCCGTCAACGAAACCAGACGGCGGCGCTTGCGGCGGCGTAACTCGCTGATGGCGAGATTGGTTGCGATGCGATAGATGTATGTCGAAAAGGCGTGGCTGGTCTGGTAGCGATCAGCCGCGCGATAGACGCGGATGAAAGTTTCCTGCGCGAGATCAACCGATGATTCATAGTCTGCCGTCATCCGGTAGATGTAATTCGTAATCTGGTTGCGATAGCGCCTGACCAGTTCGGCAAAAGCCGCCTCGTCACCTTCGCGAGTCGCCTCTAATAAATTGTGATCCGTCAGCGGCTCAGCCACAGAGGTCGCCGCCGCCGTCATCGCGGCGGGCGGAGTTAACTCCGCCGTCGTCGCGGCGGAGAACAGCAACTCGTTCGTTGAACTCAGAGCACTCATCAGGACAGGTAGGCTCACCGTACTCTTCGGTTGGCGCATTGGAGACGGCGCAAATGGAGGAGTGGAAATCCTCTGCCCCTCCCGCGTTATGCGACCGAATGCCACGAAATTATACACCCCCAGCCGGGATTCCGCCGCAGTCCGTTCACGTCTCTAGGAGCGGGGGGTTCCAAAAAGTTTGCCTCTAAACTCAAAACAATAATTTGCTTTAACGCGCTAAGTGCTATAATGCGCGCGCTCCGGTTAGCATTACCCCGCTTTTTTGACCAACGCTGGTTTTGTGTGTAGCCGTTTCAGGTTGCTGCCTTCATTTAATAACGTTTGACAAAACGACGATATGCCAAAAGAAATCCTTAAGCATAAGACCATTCTCGACGCCATCGAACGGGTGGAAATTATCTCTGACCTCTTGGAGAGACATAACGGGCACTTTGAGCACGAACTCGATCTTGAAGTCATCGCTTACGGGCGCAATTACAATGGCAAAAAGGTCGGCCCCTATGTGCGCCTGCTCGTCTATGATTCCGGCGAAGAGGTAATCCGGCAGGGCGATCAGGGCGGCAACACCTTCTTTATCTCGGTTGACGGAACGCTTGATGTGTATGTCGAAGACATAGACGAAGGCAGGGCTGTGAAGGTCGGAGAACTCCAACCCGGAACGAGCTTCGGCGAGATGTCTATTCTCGCGGGCGTGCCCCGTAACGCGACCATTTCGGTTCCCCCAAGCTCAAAAGCGACGGTGCTCGAAGTCACCCGTCCGGCTCTCAGGCTCCTGCGTAAGCTCCCGAAATTCGGACAAAGATTGGACGAGACCTACCGCAAGCACGGACTCGGACGCACGCTCGAAGACGTGCGGCAGGTGACGGGCGACGCCTTCTCTCCCGAATTGCTGAAGAAACTGGGAGCGGCGGCGCGCTTCATGGTCTATGCCAAGAATCACGTCCTGTTTCGTGAGGGCGACCCCATTGATCGCATCGTCTTTATTCGCAACGGCTGGGTGCGCCGTGTGCGCGGGCTGGCCTATTCGCCGCAGATGGGCGACCTCCTGATTGGCGGCCTCGATGCCGAGGTCGGCGTTGATTTTCTCGGCACAGGCAATTGCCTCGGACTCGAAGGCATCCCTAAAGACGTTCATTGGAATTACACTGCGACCATCTTGCAGCGCACCGAAGTTCTCGAAGTTTCGATTCCCGCGCTGCGCGCCGACAAGAATTTAAGCGACACCCTGGAGCGCACCTTCTCAGGCTTTTCGCTTGCTGACGACGACATCGAGGTTACCAGCGGCATTGACCGACGAATCATCGCGGCGACCGAGAAAGAGATTGCGACCGGCGTGGTTGACGGCACGAACCTGCTCGTCATGGACATGGACAAGTGCGTGCGTTGCGGCAACTGCTCGCTCGCCTGCCACACGGTTCACGGGCAGTCGCGCCTGCTGCGTCGCGGCATCCACATCGAACGCCCGCGCAATTTGGGCGGCGTCTCAAGCGAGCATGTCCTCTCGCCTTCGGTCTGCATGCACTGCCAAGACCCGGAATGCCTGACGGGTTGCCCGACCGGCGCGATTGGACGTTTCGAGAACGGCCAGATTGATATTGACCCGAAGACCTGCATCGGCTGTGGCGACTGTGCGACGCAATGTCCCTATAACGCCATCACGATGATTCCGCGCAAAGCCCCTGTGCCGCCGCCGCAGACTTGGAAGACGCGCATCAGCCAATGGTTCAACATCGCACCGCCCGTACCGCCGCAGCCGGTCACAGAGGTTGATAATCTGCTCGCAACGAAATGCAACCTCTGCAACAACACCACGCTCAACCCGGCGGGCGCGACCTCGGAGGCTTATTCGTGTCAGGAGAATTGCCCGACGGGTGCGCTCGTGCGCGTTAACCCGCGCGAGTATTTTTCCGAAGTCAATAGCCGTCTCGGCCTCGTCTATCGAGACCAGACGCACGCCATCGGGCGCAACATCCACAAGAGCGACCCGGCGGCTCGACTCTGGCACGTCGGCGGCGTGTTGCTCACCATCGCGCTCGTCGGGCTGACCATCTGGGGGCTTCTCCGCCACGGCCTCGACGAATCATTGCGCGGCACGTGGCTGACGATTCGCTGGCTGACGGGCTTTGTCGGCCTCTTCGGCATCGCCATCGTGATGACCTACCCGGCACGCAAGCAGGTTTACAGGCGGCGCGCGGGCGCTCTGCGCTACTGGATGCTGGCGCATGTCTATTTCGGAATCATCGCGGGCGTAATTCTGCTGCTCCACGGTGGGACGCGGACGGGCGGGCTGTTCACCTCCGTGCTGATGATTTCGTTCGACGGCGTGATTCTGACCGGACTCTTCGGCATCGCCTGTTATCTCATCTGCCCGCGCATTATGACGAGCATCGAGGGAGAGCCGCTGCTGGTTGAGGATTTGCGCGCGCGACGTGAAGAATTGCGCGAGACGCTGGCAGACATCGGAACGCGCAGCACGGAAGAGTTGCGCCAGTTCGTTAAGCGAAAAGTGCGCGGTAGGTTTCTCTCTTTCTCTTACCTGCTCCGTCAATATCTCAAGCGCGAGGACTTAATGACGCTGCTCGCCGAGGCGCGCGAAGGCTTTGAAGTCGAGGCGAAGAATCTGAACGACCCCGGCCAACGCCAGTTGCTTCTCGAAGCCATCGAGGCGACCGTCACGCTGCGCCGTGTGGATTCGCTCATTTATCTACATCAACTGTTGAAACTCTGGCTCGCTCCGCACGTCGTTGCGACCTCTCTGATGCTGACGCTGATGTTCATCCATATTATTCAGGTCGCCTTTTTCACCGTGCACTAGACCGAGCCTGACATCCCAAGTTCAGCATCGCTCTCAAATACGATTAGCAAAAACATGTCGTCACAGGTCAGCAACTACATCATCACGCGCGAAGACCTTTCGGTTGATCCGGTTACCATTGTTTCGGACGGTTTGAAGATCGGTCGCCTGCCGACCTGCGAACTCGTCCTGAATCACCCGACCGTCTCGCGCCTCCACGCCGGAATTAAAGAGAGCGGCGGCCATTTCTATATCTACAACTTCAGCCATTCGAGCGGCACGACCTTAAACGGCAGGCTCGTCCCAACCGAAGAGGCGGATACGCTGGCCGACGGCGACGTGCTGCAAATCGGGCCTTTCTTTGTTTACGTCGAGCGGCTCAAAGACGCCCTGCATATCCGTGTCACGATGCAGGTCGCCGTCAACGTCGGCGAAGCCGAAGCAACGCTCGCCGCCGAGCAGCTTCCGCCACCGGCGGCGGCGGCCTCCGCCGCGCCACCGGAAATCACGAACGCGCTCAACGTCTTCTGGAAAAAGCGCAAGCGCGAAGAGGGCAAGATGCAGCGCCGCTCCCCTCTGCGCCCGCAAGCTCCTTCGCGCGTGCTCGGCAAGGCGCGCTTCAACTGGACGCCGACGCGCGACCTTGTGCGCCCTTGGCCTTTCGCCATCTTCACATGGGCGCTGATCGTCGTCGCGGCGCTCTCCGGCGTCGCCTTTGCGGCCTACGAGTCGGCCTTCTCGCCCGCGCCCGTCTCCGACCCGCACACACGCACGCAGTTGCAGAACAATCCGCCGATTGCCAATCACGCCAACGGAAGTTCCTGCACCGCCTGCCACACGATCAGGACGAGCATGGAAAATAATTGCGCCTCGTGCCACCAGACGCAAGCCTTCAGTTCGGCCGTCTCGCAGCCGCATCATGATGCGGGAATCACTTGTACGGCTTGCCACACGGAACACCGTGGCAAAGATTTCAGCCCCGCCGCATACTCTCTGCAAGTCTGTAGCTCGTGCCATAACGACAACAACAAAAAGCTCTACAACGGTCATCGCGTCGGCACGCCGCACGGCGGGACAGTCGGTTATCCGGTGGCGGACGGCAAGTGGACATGGAAGGGTTTGAGCGAGGAAGAGTGGTCACAGAAGCCGCCTGAAATGAAACAGGCTCTAGGGCGTTGGCCGATGACGGACGAAAACCAGAAGCGCGCCGCACAGTTTCACATCATTCACATTTATCGCGTGCGCGTGACGGGCGACCTCAGAGGCGAAGAGGGAGAAGTGTCGTGCTCGACCTGCCATCAATCTTTCGCGCCCGCGATTGACCGCAAGACCCCGCGCGAGACCTGCGCCAGTTGCCATCAGGGCAGCGGCGGCGCAGACAAAAACAGGCAATCGTTGATTGCCGACACGGCAGCTAACTGCACATCCTGTCACGTTCAGCACATCAAGAGCCAGAGACGTTGGGGCGCTTCCCTGCTGGCCGACGCTGTGCCATCCGACAAAGTCGCGCCGAACGCTGCTATTCATTGAGCTTGAAGCCGCTAAGCAGACAAGACGCAAACAACTTCAAACGCTCTTTAAGTCTATGAAGAAATCGCAACTGCTCATCATTCTCTCGCTTTTAATGCTGCTGCTGGCGATCAACCAGTTGACGGGCGAATCTGCCGCGAAAAGTTTCTTCGGCGGGTTGCCGTGGTATGGCTGGGCGGGCATCAGCCTGTTTCTCGCAATCATCGCCGTCTCTTTTGCGCTGCGCGATGCGGCGCGCGCCCGTCGCCTTCTGGAAGAGCCTTTGCCGCCCAAGGTCGAAGAAGATACGGGCGTCATCAAAATCTCGAAGGAAGACCTCGAACGCATTGACCCGGACGGCCCAGACTATCCGCACCCGGTCGTCTTTCCCGAACGCTGCATCGGCTGCCACGCCTGCGTGGACGCCTGCCCGCACGACGTGCTCGCCATCGTCAACGGCATCTCGACTCCGGTAGCGCGCGATCAGTGTATGGAAGACACCGCCTGTCAGGTCGAGTGCCCGGTCAATCCGAAGGCGTGTATCGTCGTCAACACGACGAAGAAGATTCCGCCCCGCAAGGTTCCCAACCGCGACGCTTCGTACATGACGAACGTGCCCGGCTGCTACATCATCGGCGACGTGTCCGGGACGCCGCTGATTAAGAATGCCGCCAACGAAGGAGCGGACTGCATCAAGCACATCGCGCACGAACTCAACAACGGCGCTCCGCAGGAACCCAAGGCCGACGTTGACGTGGCGATTATCGGCATCGGCCCGGCGGGGCTTTCGGCGGCGATTATGGCGAAGCAGTTCAATCTCAACTACGTCGGCATCGAGCAGGACAAGGTGCTGGCGACGATTGACGCGTACCCGGCGAACAAGTACGTCTTCTTCAAGCCGGAGACGATGGAGCCGCGCGGCGGCGTCGCCGTCGAAGGCGCTGGGATGCAACGCGAGATGATTCTCGAAAGCTGGACGCAGACGATGCACGAGAGCGGCGTCCAAATCAACGAAAACGAAAGCTGCAAATCCGTGAAGAAGGCCGAAGACGGCGACTACTTCCAGATTCAGACCGAGCAGGGCACGGAGAAGGCGAAGGTCACTTACAAAGCGCGCCGCGTCGTCCTGGCTCTAGGCAATCGCGGCACGCCGATGAAATTGAAAGTGCCGGGTGAAGAGATGAAGGTGTCGCGCGATGGTAAGACTGAAGACAAGGTGAAATACAAGTTGACCGCTCCGGAGGAATTTCATGGGCGCAAGATTATCGTCGTCGGCGCGGGCAATTCGGCGATTGAAGCGGCGGTTGATCTGGTGGCAAAGCGGCAGGGCGACAAGATAACTTTTCGCTCCGACGACGAGATCAACGATGTTACGCTCATCATCCGCAGCGACCTGAAGAACGATTTGAAGTTCGGCAACAAGTTGCAGGTCTATGATTGCATTGACGAGAAGAAAATCAAGGTCTTCTTCGGCACGGCGATTAAAGAGATACGCGACGGCGAGGTTGTCCTGATGAACGCGCGCACGCAGGAAGAGAAGGCGACGATTCCGAACGACTACATCTTCGCCATGATCGGCGGCGACCGTCCCACGAAGTTCCTCGAAGGAATCGGCATCAAAATCGGCTAGAGCCTTCTCGCTTGTACATTCTTCTTCGCGCCCTGCTTCGATTGCTTGAGTTGATAGGTTACGGCTCTAAACCGTTGTTCGGGACAGGCCGTCCCATTCCCTGATAGATGCTCACAATCTCGTCCATCTTCGTTTTCGCTTCCACATTGTTCGGGTCATAGCGCAAGACGTGACGGTAATCGCCGAGCGCAAATTTATACAGCATCGGGTTGCCAGCGTCGCGGTACGTGTTGGCGCGCGCCAGATATGCTTCAGCCGCAGCTTTTTTGTCTGCTGCCGAAGCGCCCGTAGCTTTCGCTTTGGCTTCGGCCTTCTGAATTTTGGCATCGAGTTCCGCCGTCTCCAGTGGCGGTTTCTCGCTTCCGCTGGTCGGAGCGGTCGCCGTCGTTGTGCTGCCGTGTCCTGAAGAGATGGGCGGGACTGCGCCGCCGGAGGGGCCGTGCGCCAGTGTCGTTTCGGTTTTGGAATTCTGGTTCGCCGTGTTGACAGCCACGCGGTTGCCGCCGCTATCGCCGCAAGCGGAAGCGAGCATCAGAGCACTGCTGATAGTAAGAAGAGAAATAAAACGTCGCATCTTGTTGTTTGGAACTCCGTTTTTAGGGCTTGGACAATACTACACGCGAGCGCGCGCCAGAGTGAAATTCACTTCCGTAGCGAGCGGCTCGCGTGTCGCAGGTGGCAAAGCCTCTATTTTTTACCCGTGTGGCAGTCGGTGCATTGCTGCGAGCCGGGGGCTTTGGCGCTCTTGCGCTTCTCAAGAACCTGATCGTGGCAACCGGCGCAGTTGCGATGGAAAGCCTCTTCGTTGGTCAGAATGGTTTCGTCCGAATCGCCCTCGTAAGTCACCTTCGGAATTTCTGCCATCGCCGTGGGCTTCTTGCCTTCCTGCGTATGGCAGGACTGGCAGGATTTCACGTCCGGCGTCTTGGCATCCTTGATTGACTCGGCGGTGAGCGTCGCCGTCCGCGTCGCCGGGTCGGCAGTCTTGAGCGGCGGGTGTTTGGCTGCGTCCGCCGCCGGTTGATCCGTATGATGGCATTCGATGCAGGCAATCGGCCCTGTCCCGGCGACGTTATAATTTTTCGTCGCGTGATTTTCGTGGCTGAAGGGAACGGTCGGCGCATCCTTGGGATTCTTGGCGTTTTGCGCGAGCACATATGTCGCCTGCGGCGTCCTGCCTCCTTCGGCGGCTCCGAGGGCAGCCGAGCCTGACCTGAGCGCCGAGACGTTACAGCCGACGGCAATCGCCACATAACAAACGAATGTTGCCAACACAATGAAGAGTTTCATATCGCTCGTCCTTTAAACTTTAAGATCGTCCGAGAAGATGTCAAAAAAGCGATTGAGGAGAGCCTACAGGAGCATTCTCGGGGAATGCTCGCGCAGCGTGACAAGTTCAACGAAGTGGTCGAATTGAACTGCGCGAAATCATAATCTGCGCTCGGAGGGTTGTCAAACAGTTTTTCTTTCAGGCAGATGCACGCTCTCTACATTCGTGCGGCGGCTTCTAATCACATGCGGAAAGTTTGTCCTTTGTGACAACGCTTGCAGTCGGAGAAATCGTCGCCGCCGAAAGCCCGCCGGTTGTTATGACAGGTCATACAGCTTTGCGCGCGCGGCGAGGCGAAATGCTGCGTCGGGCGTGGCGACGCGATTTGCTGCGCGGGCGGCGCACCGGCTCTGACAGTGTGACAGTCGGCGCAATCGAGACGCTGGCGCGCGCTATGCGTCGCGTGACTGAAACCCACGTTGAAGGCGCGCGAGCCGGTCGAGGCGCGCGTTAAGCGTCCCAAGTCGTGACACGTCCCGCACGAACCGATGTCGCGCCCGCCCGATTGCGCCTGCGGCGTGTGACACTGAAAGCATTGCGTATGCGCGTTCAAAGTTGCGGGCATCGAGAAGGCGAGGCCGCGCCGCATGGGCGCGTGACACGAGACGCAGCCATTCTCAGGCCGCGCGCTTCCCTGCATGTGCTGCGCGTGATCGAAGCGCGCATCAAAGCTCTGCATCGCCGGGAAAGATTTGATGGGCGGCCTTCCCTGTTCGAGATTCGTGTGGCAGATCGAGCACATCGGAAGAGCCGTGTTGACGAACTGTTGAACGTGGCAATTCATGCAAGATTTGTGGCCGGGCAGACGCGGCTCGGCAGAGTTGTCAGTGCGGCGATGGCACGAAGCGCAGTTTTGACGATGCTCGGAGATTGAGTGCGAGAATCTCGAAAAGTCGCGCGCCGATTCTTGCGGCTCGAACGCACTGACGACAGACGGCACAGCCAGCTTCGCATTCGTCACCGCACGGGCGCGCAGGTCGAGTGCGAGGATGAAAAGTAGAACAGCGCAAATTGTGGCGAGCACGGCGAGCGAAAACCGCCGGTGCCGCGCCCGTCCATGGATGGCTCGTGCAGTTTCATCCGCAGGGTTATCTATGTTTATCTCTGGCACGTCCGTGAACTCGAAACTATTTCGGTTTGGGAAGCGGAACGGCATTGTTATGCGATTTCGGAATCGGACTCGCGCCTGCCGCGACGTGACACTTCACGCACTGGAACGGCTCGGCGCTGCCTTCGGACTTCCGCCTGCGCTCAACCTCCGTATTCAAAACTTTCTTGTTGCCGATGTGGCAGTTTGAACATGTCAGAAGCGGAACGTCGAGCGTCGTCGCCGTCACGGTATTGAGCGTGGTGATGTTGATGTGACAACTGGTGCAGCCACGCTCCGTCATGTGTTTTGTAACTTCGTGTCTGAACCGCACGGTCTGACGATTCAGATACTTCGCGCGGATGTCTTCATCCTTGATGGCCTTCGCCACGTCCGCGTTTGCATCCGAATGTGCTGTCGTCTGCGCGCCGGTGGCCTGTGCAGGGTTGCGTAGCTGATGACACGCGGCGCAATCGGAGGCCAGAGGGGCGACCCCGCCCTCTTTCCAATGGCAGTTAAAGCATGAGGCGTGGCTCGTCGGCGAAGTTTTGAACGTTCCCTTCTTCGGCCAGTTGGCCTCTTCGATATTTTCGGGACGCCCGGCCATGTACTTCTCATCAGAGTCGCCCTGCGGCTCGACGGTCTGATGACAGATGGTGCAATGGTCAATCATCTCTTTCTCCTGCGTTCGGAAAGAGGCTCTGACGATGCCCGTCTGTTCTTCGAGTTGGAAGCTGGGCTGCACGAGAGCCATCACGTCTTGATGCTTATCGTGCGGAAAGTTGACGGCGAATTGCGAGGCTGCGCCGGGTTTGCGCATCGGGTTCGACGCGTTCTCGCGCGGGTTCGCAAAGGCATAACGGTTGCCGTTGCGCGGCGAGACGTTCGTGTGACAGACCGAGCAGATGACCGGACGCGCGCCTGAGAAGAACTGCTGACGATGGCAGCGCACGCATGAAGGGTGATCCGGGTACTCGGTGATGTCAGGGAAAGCCTCGGCCTTACGCGTCTCTCGCCAGTTCGGCGTCGGGAGCGTATGGCACTGGTCGCAGGCGAGGCCGCGATGCTGTACGCTCGCGTGGGAAAACTTCGTGTAATCCGTGGTGGGGCGTCTGCGCCCGGCGGGCGCGCGTCTGCGCTGCGCTATGCGTCTGCGCTGCGGTTCGAGACTTGAACCGGCGGCCTTTGACTTCAGGCACGGGCAGATGAAGATGACCGCAGCCGAGAGCGTCAAGATTGCCAGCGTGACTGTTCGGTATCTCATTCGTTTCTCGAACGAAATTGGTGACGACTTCATCTTTTGCGCCGAAGTGCTCAACTCTTGATGAAGATTGAAAAGATGGCTGAGAGAACACCAGCAGTTTGATTCGGGTCTTAACGGAAAAGCTTTTATGCTGCACGCGTTGTAGCACACTCGGCGAGGGCTGACAACAAAATTCTCTCCGCCGCCGAGCCTCCGTGTTACGGCTCCGCGCTCGCCGGAGGCATTACTTGCTCGCCGCTGCTACCGGCTTCGGCGCAGCGAACGTCACATCGGCAGAACTCAGTTTATCGTGCGGAATGGGGCCGACTTTGACCGGACAGTTCCAGAGAAGGTTTCCGTCCGCCAACGGGATGATGTTCGATAGATAGTAATCGCCGGGCTTGATGTCGGTCAGGAAGGCAATGCCGCGCTCGTCGGTCATCACCGATTTAACTTTGCCGCCCTTTTGCGCCGCGCCGTCGAGCCAAGCTTTTTTCTTCTGGTAGTATTCGAGCCGCGCGTTCTTCAAAGGAAAGTAGACCATCATCCAACGCAGCGCCAGTTTCGTATTTCTCAACTCGGCCATCGCCTTGTCGTAAGCTTCGTGAAACTCTCTGACGGAGAGGCGGGCTTTGTCATACTCCGCCTGATACTCCGGGCAGTAGAGCGTGTCGCATTCAAAGTCGTGCTCTTTGAGCCACTTCAAAAGCTCGGGACTCGCGCCCTGATAAAAGCTCTCCTGCGAGGGGATGCTCTGCCAGTTGACGCCCACCTCCTGAATGTTTTTTTCGAGCAGGAAAAACCGCTTCCGCTCGATTGCCTTGCCGTTCGCATCCTTGACGACGAGCATAATACCGCCGCGCGCTTCCGTCGTTTCCTTGTTGCTCGCGTCCGGCTTGGCCGGAGTTAGTTTCACTTCGCAGCTACCGGTGACAGCCGTCGCGGTTTGAGCAGAGACCGTCAAGGCTCCGGTCGAAAAGAACAGACCGGCCACCAGCAACCCGGCATTCACGAAATCGCGCCAGTGCTTTTTCATGTTCTCTTTTCCAATCAGCTTGAGAATAACGGATCGTTCGACAGAATTCGCGCGCGGGCGACGGGTCTTATTTCTGTCCCTTGTTGGCTGTGGACGTGGGCGCAGCGTTGGTTTGAGGCGCGTGGCGCGCTTTGTCCAATTCGCTACGCAGAGTTGGGAGCGCCTGATTGATCGGGTTAACCTGTTCCAAACTCTTGAGAGTTGCTTCGGCTTCCTTGTAGTTACCTTTCCTGACAAGAGCGATGGTCAAGTTTTGCAGCGTCGGCTCGTGGCGCGAATTGATTTCGAGCGACTTGCGATATTCGGCGATGGCGCGGTCGTAGTCGTGCTGCTCGCGCAGGAAATAGGTTAGGCCGAGGTCTGTGCGGACGTTGACATCATCGGGCTTCTTCGTGAGAGCTTCGCTGTACCAGCGTTCCGCCGCTTCATAGCGCCGCACCTCAAAATTGTTGTTGCCGAGTTGGACGACGGTTTCGTAATCGTCGGGGCGCAATTCTTTGGCGCGCAGCCAGAAATCAATCGCCCCTTCAAAATCGCTCATCTGCATATTAGCGACGGCGGCGTTCTTCTGCGCGTCGAAATCTTTCGGATTCTGGCGCGCAGTCGCTTCGGCCTGCTGGACAAGATTTTTTAACTCAGGGTCTTCTGCTCCGCCGCCGGAAGCGTCTGTGTTTCCCGCCGGAAGATTTGCGGCCTGTGCGCCGCCCAGCGCGGCAGAGGCCGGAGCGCCTTGGTGTAGATTGACGTAAGTGACGAGGGTGAAGGCTAGAGCGTAGCCGAAAAAAAGTCCGACGACGGAAAAAAGGATGTTCTCTCTGGTCATTGATGAAGCAGCGACGAGTGACGAGTGACGAGCAAACACAAGCGTTTAACTTAAATTGGCTACACAAACGTCACA
>CAXTRQ010000042.1:0-8466 GCA_964246705.1 uncultured Pyrinomonadaceae bacterium | reverse complement strand
TTGGCTCCTCTCTCGTCACTGTTTTCTCATGCGTAAGAATGCAGACCCGGCAGCAGGTAGCTGACGCCGAGATAGGTAAAGATCACCAGCAGGAAGGCGACAATCGCAAAGTAGGCCGAAGCCCGTCCAGTCCAGCCGCGCGAGATACGCGTGTGCAGGAATCCGGCGTAGGTCAGCCAAGCGACGAACGCGCCCGTCTCTTTCGAGTCCCATCCCCAGTAACGCCCCCACGATTCGTTCGCCCAGATTGCGCCCGTCATCAGCAGTAGCGCGAGACCTGCGAAAGCAACACCCGCCGTCTTATACATCAGAGAGTCAATCTTCTCCAGAGACGGAAGCGCCTCGCGCAATTTCTCCGTGCGGAAACTGAAGATGATGACGAACAGCGTCGCCACGAAGCACGTAATCAAGGCCGCGAGTTCGACCGGGTTGGCGTTCAAGCTCAAGTGCAGCGCCGAGCCGTTCTGCTTCACCCATTGGTCAGCCATCGTATAAAGGTCTTGCTGGCTGAACTGTGCGATTCTCTCCTGAATCATCTGCGCGGGCATCTTCTGCTGCGTCATCTCATCTTTGAGCATCCATACGCTGAACTTTTCGTACTGCCGCGTGTCAATATACGCGAGGACGTTCGTGATTGATTTAATCTGCGAGACGAGCGTCACAATCGCCGCCGCCTGCGCGACGAGCGAAAGTTTCAGCAGGCGATGTCCCCATGTGCGCGCCGCCTCGTTCTTCTGCGAGAGATAGACGCCGAACGCGATGACGACACCCAACAGCATGACGCCCGCCGCGACGAGCAACCAGCCGACATACGGGATGTCTGCGCGCAGAGGCAGCGACATGCGGGAACTGCCGAGAAATGTTGAAGCCGAATACATCCCCGACGTAAAGATTGAGTAGCGACTGACGGTGGCGAAGACGGCGAGACAGAAAATCGCCGACCAGATAGCCATCGCTTCAGTTTTAACGCCGTCTTTCAAAAGATAGACGACGGCGACGGCGAAGCAGACGAGGGCGATGCCATAGGAGAGCGAAGCGATGCCGACGTGAATCGGTCGCCAGTAGGAGTCGAGCACAGGCGGCAGGTTAATCAACTCGCCGCCGATGAAGCGCGCGAGGACGAGAATCATCGAAGCCAATGGCAGCGAGATCGCTCCGAGGAAACGGAAGTTCCGGCGATGCGCGATGAGCAGCGTCGTGATGCCCGCCCCGAAAGCGAAGGCGAGGCTCAGGTCGTAAAGATTGGCAAACGGAACATAGCGAAAAGCCCAAGGCATCGGCGTGCCGCCCTGCGCGGCGTGAATCAAAAACTCGCGGTCGTAGCTCGCCACCCAGCGCACACACCAACTCGACAGATTAAAGAAGACGCCAGCGGTCGCCGCCCACAGTCCGATTTTTTGGAAAAGGTCGGAGGGAGCATAAATATTGGTCAGATAAAAGACGGCGGCGGTCAGGTAAGCGGCCAGCGCCAGCATCATCAGCGACTCGTCCGCGATGAAGTTATCCTTTCCGACTTGGATGCGAAGCAGGGCGAGGGCGATTGAACCGCCGACGGCGAGAATCGCGGGCAGGAAGGACAAAAGCTTTCCTTCCTTGATGTTCAATTCCGGCGTGCTGAGCGCCGACTGTTTTAAAACTTCACTCATGATTAGTTACCTCAAGGGGTTGACCGTCAATCGCGCTCTTCAGTCGCTTGAAGCGGTCTTCAAAAGCGAGTTTGTTGCGGTTGGTGTTGCCGCCAAGCACAACTTCAAAATTGCTTCCCGTCCGCTCTTCAACGAGCGCCCAAACTCTCTGGTGCGAGAAGAAGAAGGCATAACAGAGCGTTAGTCCGAGCAGTGTAAAACCGATGTAGACAATCGTCGCGCCGGGGTCTCTCTGCACCGAGAGGATGTGCGCCGCCGGAGCTTTCTCGAAATCAATCAGGCGATAGGTGTATCCGGCGACGGGGCGTTTCGCAATCGGCGCGCTCTCAGCCATCTGCGGGTTGAAGGCGAAGGCTTGCACGGGCTGGCCGCCCGCAGGAGTGACAGACAAAGTCGCCGCCGGATTTGAATAATCGCTATCGTCTTCGGCCTGACCGCCGCCGAGACGAAAGCTGCCGGAGAAGTCTTTGAAGTCTATGCGCGTGCCGTCGCCGAGCGTAGCCGAGCCATCGCGTCTAATCTCGATGTCCTGCGCCGCGCCGCCCTGCTCCGGCGTCACGCGCAGAGTAATGTTGCGCGCTTTGCCCTGCGCGATAAAGCTCGCTTGAAAGAAGCGATAACCGCCATAGTCAAACGGCGCGTTGAGATGGACGAGGGCTTCTTTAACACTGCCGTCGCGCTCTTTGAATTTGACTTGTGTGAGCCAGTCGAGCGTGTTGTCTTGAGTAATCGGCCCTTCCTTCCTGATGAGTTTTTGCTGGATGTCCGTGCATTCGACGGAGAAGGGCAACTCAAAGGTGGAATCGGTGGGCGCGAATTCTTTCGTCGTCGGGTCAATCTGAAAGACCGTTTCGCCAATCTTATTTGAAATCAGGCCGGGCGTGAGCGGCATGTTGCCGGTATGACCGAACATCCCCGTCAGGAAGCCCCCGGTGAAGATGGTCAACAGCGCGACATGCACGGCATAGGCCGCCAGACGATTCAAAGCGCCGCGTTCGCCGAAGATGAAAGTCTTGCCGCCCTTCTCCGTCACGACGGGGTTTTTGAGTCCCATCTTGCGAAAGGCGGCGACGACGTGCTCGGCGACCCCGCCGCGACTCTCTCCGGCAATCGTTAGGGCAGCGTGCTGCTCCTGCCCCTTTAACCAGTGCGCCGAGGCGTCGAGTTTCTTGCGCGAGATATAAGTCCACGCTTTCGGAAAGCGGTCAATCGAGGCGAGGACGATATTGAGCGAAAGAACGAGCAGCAGCGCGTTGAAGTACCAGACGTGATAGATGTCGAAGAAGCCTAAGCCTCCGTAGAGCATCTTCTGTGCAGGCGTCAGTTCGGAGTAGTACCTGTCAAAGCCCTCGACGTTCTGCTGCATGATGAGCATGCCGACCATGCAGGCGGCGGCGAGCAGGACAAGGACGACGACGCCGAAACGGACGGAACTGAGCAGATCGAGCACGCGCGTAATGAAGGACGGGGAATCCTTCGCAGACGCATTTGCTACACTTATCTCTCTCTTTGATTCTTCAATAGCTGACATGTTGTTTTAGGAGGACCGGAACAATTTCATTTCGGTGAGCAACATCGGCTCTTGCCGCCTTACAGGTTAAGAATTTCCTCTTAACCTCTTAACCCTTACGGTCGGTAGGGCTTTATGATAGCCCAACGAACCGCGCACAGCAACCCCCGTTTGATGATGCCTCACGGTAAACTTCAAAGCGCCGCTTCGGGCGTCTGCCGGAGCCGAAATGGTTGTGCTATGATTCCCGCGCGAGGCAGATGCTCCATAATTAACATTAGGCGCTGGCGGTTGCGCGTTCTCTTAAAATTCACCTCAATTCTTGAGACGGACTTTTCCTGCTGATGATGACTAGAAATATTATCTTCTGCGCCATCGGTGCGCTCCTCGGATTCCTGATCGGCTTCCGCATCGCCAATAATGTTGCGACTGCGCCATCCGCTGCTGCTCCCCCAAGAGCAACTCAACAGGGCGCGGCAGGCCCGCTCGACCCGAACCAGACGAGCGGCGAACTTCCGCCCAACCACCCGGACATCGGCGGCGCGAGCGCGGGCAGTGGAGCAGCGGCGGCGGCGGCCACCTCGCCCGTCGCGCAGGCAGCGATGGACAAAGCTGATCGCGCGCCCAAAGATTTCGACGCGCAGATGAAAGCGGCGGAGGTCTTCTACAATCTCAAGGATTTCGACAAGGCCGCGCTCTATCTTGATCGCGCGCTGACACTGAAGCCGAAGGATGCAGACGTGTTGACGCAGATGGGGAACACAAAATACGACGCGGGCGATTACGTCGCGGCGGCCACCTTCTACGAACGCGCGCTCGCTATTAAACCCGACGACCCAAACATCCGCACAGACCTCGGCCTGACCTATTTCCTGCGTAATCCTCCAGACGCCGACCGCGCCATCGCCGAATACCGCAAATCGCTCGCAGTCGATCCACGCCACGAGAAGAGTTGGCAGAATCTCTGCGCCGCCGCCGTCTACAAGAAAGACAAGCAGACGGCGCGTGAAGCTCTCGACCGGCTGATGGCTCTCAACCCGCAGAATCCGGTGCTCGGCTCGATGCGCGAGAGCATCGAAGCCCTACCTTAGAAATCGTTTCAGACCTGCCACAGAGGCACAGAGACAAAAGTGAAGATTAAAAATCGCTCTCTTGCATTTGCTCTTCTCTGTGTTTCTGTTGATAAATTGAGTTTTGGAGTGTCCTCTTAATTTGGAAAATATTCAGATGCACTGGTTACCAATCGCCTACGGCTTCGACATTCCGATTGAAAGCGTCGCGCAGACGACCGGACAAAACCCGCTCCTGTTTTTCATTCCCATCTTCCTGCTCGAAGCACTGATTTTATGGTTGATGCGGTGGGGCGCTTTCAGGCGCGCTCTGCTCGGCTCTTTTCTGATGAATGCGGCGACCACGCTGCTCGGCGCGGTGCTCCAACTGCGTTACCCGCGCGAGTTGCTCGTCGCCTTCGTGCTCTCACTTTTGATTGAAGGCTTCATCCTGATGTTTCTCAACTGGCGACACAAAAGATGGTCTTGGCTCGCGGCGCTCGCGGCCAACATCGCCAGTTATATCCTGCTCGCCATCGAGTTCGCCGTTTCCGCTCCGCGCTATTGATAAGGCCGGACGGTTTCCAGTAAGGAGAGTTTTCCACATGAGAAGAATGCTGTTTCCGGCCACGCTCGGTCTCGCGCACGGAGTCGCGGACGGCGCGGCGGGTCTTCTTCTCGGTAGTCTCCTTCATACGCAGACTCTCGCGCAGACGGGCGCGCTCGTGCTGTTCTACAACGTGCTGGCCTTCGGCGCTCAACCCGTCTGCGGGGCGTTTGTTGATCGCGTGCGAAGGCCGCGTGTCGCTGTGCTGGCAGGACTCACCCTGCTCGCCTGCGGATTGATGCTCGCAAGTTTTGAAGTTGTCGCGGCGGTTGCGCTGGCGGGTATCGGATCGGCGTTGTTTCATGTCGGAGGCGGCGCGATTGCTTTGTGTGCGACGCGCGGTCGCGCGGTGGGGCCGGGATTGTTCGCCGCGCCCGGCGTGGTCGGATTGATTGCGGGCGGTGCGCTCGCTCTCGGCGGCCACTTCCATATCTGGCCTTTCGTCGTCGCGCTGCTCGTGTTGAATCTCGCCGTCTGTACATTCGAGATGCCGGAGTTGCCGGAGGGCGAGCCGGACGCGCAGTTTACATTGGAAGGCAAGGAACTGTTTCTGCTGGGGCTGCTGGCGGCGATTGCGTTGCGCTCCGGCGTGTGGACAACGGTGCAATTTGCGCTTGAGGGGCGCGTCCTCTTGTTGCTGGCGCTGGCGCTGGCCGCCGGGACGGGAAAACTCTTGGGCGGCGTGCTGGCTGACCGCTGCGGTTGGCGGCGCTGGACGGTCGGCGCGTTGATCCTCTCCGCGCCGCTGCTCGCTTTCGGCGAACAGAGCACGGCGGCACTGCTTATCGGCATCGCGCTGCTTCAATCGGCGACGCCCGCCACGCTCGCCGCGATGGGACAATTACTGCCGCAGAGACCGGCGACCGCCGCTGGCCTCGCGCTCGGACTTGGCATCGCCGTCGGCGGACTTTTACTCTACGGTTGGCTCTCTCCAACTTCCGGCACGACGCTCTGGCCGTCAGTCTCGCTGTTGCTCTCGGCTTTGTGTCTCTGGTTTGTGTTGAGGGCGCGGCGAAAGGATGGACGTGTTGAGCGCGATGCATGCGACGTTGACTTGAGCGGCGCGACTGGCGCTAGGGCGTGGCTTTCATCCACTCAACGCAGCGCTTGAGATGTTCGTGCATCGCGGCAGCCTCGTCTCGATGAATGCGCCCGTGTCCGGGCAGCACCCACTCAAAACGATAATCGAGCAGCCTTTGCATCGAGCGCGTCTGCACAGGCCACGAATACCACATGGCGTTGCGAAACGCGATGAGGCTCGCGCGCGCGGGCGACCACGCGAGATGATCGCCCGTGAAGAGATAGCGATTCTTATAGAGCAGCACTATGTGGCCGCGCGTGTGTCCGGGCGTCGGGATGCAGATTAATTCATCGTCGAGGCGAAATTCGTCTTCGCCTCTCACGATACGCTCGACGCCGTAGTGCGCCGCGCTGTCGTCTGCGTGCATGATTCTTTCAGCGCCGAACTTTTTGGCGAACGCCTTATGGTCGGCAACATCATCGCGATGCGTCAGGAAGATTCTGCGAACGCCGCCCAACGCTTCTATTCGTCGAACAAGCTGGCGCGACCAGCGCGGGGAATCTACAAGGACGTTTCCGCCCGCCGCTTCAGGTCTCACGATCAGATAACTCCACGCGCCGAAACTGGACTCGGAAGTGAAGCCGCAGAAATAGACGTTCTCTGAAATCTGTGCCGGGAAGGCATCAATCGCGGAGCGCACGTCATGCTTTTGCGTCGCACCGATGGAGCCGGTCGGGCAAGCCACGAGCGCCATCAAGGAGCGTTGCGTCTCTTCGCGTGTCTCCGGCTGGCGATAGACGCTCGATTGATCGCCATGGTCGCGGAAGGTGGCGGGCGCAATCTGCCTGCACGCGTCGCAATCAATGCACGTCGCATCCACAAAAAAATCGCCCTCAACATTCTCCGGCAGACGCCGCGCTGGATTAGCCATAGAACAAGTTTAAAGTTCAAAGCTCAAAAGTTCAAAACTCAAAAGTTAAAGTTCGACACTCAAAGTTCTAAGTTTAAAGCTTCGACATGCATTTCAAGTGACTTTCTGAAGGTAGGCTTTCTGACAATTTTTAAGGCGGGATTGATTCGTGTATGAACTGCGCGAGCGCGTCGAGATACGCGTGACCTCCGGTCATCACCAGATCATTGTGTCCGGCATGGGGAATAATGATCAGCCGTTTCGGTTCGCGCGCCGCCGCGTAGAGCGTGCGCCCCTGCGCGGTTGGAATAAGTTCGTCGCGCTCGCCATGCGCGACGAGCACCGGGCAACGAACGTCGGGCAGTTTACGCGCCGAGTCGAACTTGTTCTTCGTCAGGCGGTGCATGAAGCGCGGCAACCATGGAACCAAGAGCGCCGCCATGTCGCTCGCCGAACTGAGGCCGGATTCGAGGATGAGAGCGCCGCACTCTCTTCTCGAAGCGAGGTCAACCGCCGCCGCCGTGCCGAGCGATTGACCGTAGAGCACGAGATGCGCGGGACTGACCTTGCGCTCGCGCAAGAGGTAATCGTAGGCCGCGTCGGCGTCAGTATAAATTCCCTGCTCGCCCGACACGCTGCCGCCGCTGCGCCCGTAGCCGCGATAGTCGAAGAGCAGCACGTCGAAGCCGCGCCGCGACAACACCGCGCCGAGCCAGCCCGTATAACTCAGATTGCCGCCGTTGCCGTGAAAATAGATGAGTGTCGCCTGCGGGGTTTCCGTGGCGGCGCGGACGAACCAGCCGTGCAGGCGCGTGTCGTCGGACGCCGTGAACCAGACATCTTCGCCGCGTTCAGGAAGCGCCCACTTCGCGCCGTCCCTGTACGGTTCGGGATAAAAGGTGATGGAATTTTCGAGACGCCGCAGCATGAAGAACCCCAAAGGCACAGCGATGAGCAGCAGAATCCCCACCGAAATCAACGCGTAACGCAGAGCGAGTTGCCGCTGCCCGCGCCTGAGCGCCTGATATGAATCGGTGAAAAGCATGAAATCGCACCGAAGCTCTCGGTCTATCTTTTATCTCCCGCGTGGCGGTCGAGATAATCAACGAGCGTGTTCGCCATCACCTTGACGCCGACGACGAGGCTCTCTTCGTCAACGTCGTACTCCGCCGTGTGCCAGCCCGCCGTGATGCCTCTGGCGCGATTGCCGACGCCAAGAAAATAGAAGAAACCGGGAACGACTTTCTGGTAGTAAGAGAAATCTTCGGCGGGCATGAAAGGTCTGATAGCGAGCATGTTCTTCTCGCCGACGATTGCGCGCATGGTCGGAAGCGATTCTGCGACCAGAGACGGTTCATTATAAGTGACCGCCGCATTCTCATCGAATTGCAGATCGAACGTCGCCCCGTAAGCGGCGGTGATGTTGGTGAGAGTTTCACGCATCAGCGCCTGCGCGCGTTTGCGAACTTCCTCGCTCAAGGTTCTCATAGTGCCTTCCATCTTCACTTCGTCGGCGATGATGTTGAAGCGGTTGCCGCCGTGGATGCTGCCGATTGAGATAACGAGCGGTTCTTGCGGATCAATGCGGCGACTCCTGATGTTTTGCAGCGCGGTAACGCACTCGGCGGCGACAACCACAGAGTCGATCCCGTTTTGCGGTTGCGCGCCGTGCGAACTTTTTCCGTGAATAGTAATCGTGATTCTGTCGGACGAAGCCATGGCC
>CAXTRQ010000041.1:0-37778 GCA_964246705.1 uncultured Pyrinomonadaceae bacterium | reverse complement strand
CTACATCAATAGCTTTTACGAACGGCGCGGCAAACCTGCTGACCCGGCGACCAAGCAAACGCCCTGCCCCGTGTCGACTGCCCCGCTCCCCGTCGGCGTGAGCTAGAAAAAGTTAAGTCGCGTATGAGGAGCATTTCATCTAACTCAGAACTACTCGAAGCCAACCTAATCGCCTCCGGCGGCGAGCGCATCGCCGGTGAGCATTCCATCGTTAAAAGTTTCAGGCGGCTGGCGGTCAGACAGTAGCCCTTGTGCAATCAAGAGCTTTGCCATTTTGTTCCAATTTACGGCCTCAAGCCAGTAAAAAACCGCGCTTAAAAATTCCACACCTGAAATAGCTTTGATGCGATGCTCTCAGAAGTTGGAAGGGTGCGGCGCGCGGCGCAGATTCGCCTGAGCGACACGCCTCATGCGGCGGCATTTATTCCCAACGCTTCCGCCAACGTGGAGCGTACCTTTTCGCCCATGCTGACATCAAAGGACTGTTCGGCGCGGGTCGCTCAAGCGAGACGGCTGTGGTTGACACGCTCTACATGGTACGGTAATTTAGCCGTCATCATCTTCCCGCAGTTGCGTCCCGTTCGTCTAGCGGCCTAGGACACCGCCCTTTCACGGCGGTAACACGGGTTCGATTCCCGTACGGGACGCCAATCAAGTTTGCTGCGGCAGAGCGTTCGAGCGACGCTGCTTTTGAGGATCAACTGTGAGGCCGCCGACGCCATGCATTCTTTGAGATGCGCCGGTGGCCTTTAGTATTTTTAGTTCAAGGAATGATCGTAATGTTCAGACGACTTTTCGTATCTCTCGCCGCGACGCTCGCGCTCATCGCCTCGCTCTCCGGCGCGGCGCGTGCGCAAAGCGCCAACGATGTGGTGATCGTTCTCCCCTTCGAGAACATGACCAACCAGAGCGAATTTAATTGGGTGGGCGAGAGCTTCGCTGATTCGCTTGCCGATCTCTTAAAAGTTCCCGGCCTCGATGTGGTCAGTAGCGACGAGCGCGAGTTGTCGTACCAGCGGCTCGGCCTGCGCAACACGATACTGCCTTCGCGCGCGACCGCCATCAAAATTGCGCGCGAGGCGCACGCCACGCTCGTCGTGCTCGGAACATACGAGGTGACTCCGGCGCAGGATGATAAGTCGGTCTCTGCCGTGCGTGGTTCGGCGCGCGTCGTGCGCGTCAACGAAGGCCGTCTGACCGGCGTCACTATGCCCGACGGGCGCTGGGCGACACATGAATATTTCTTCGGCGACGCGCTCGTTAATCTGCAAACTATGCAGGGAAAACTCGCCTTTCAAATTCTCGTCGAACGCGACCGCGCGCTGCCCGTCGCGCAAAACGAAATTTTGCAGAAGGCGACGAAAGTTCCGCCCAAGGCTTTCGAGAGTTATGTGAAGGGCGCGATGACGGATGCTTCCAACAAGGAGAAGAAGTCCGCTTATCTTCAGAACGCGATGCGCGAATTTTCGCGCGCCAACGCGGGCGCAATCTACCCGCAGGCCGCCTTTGAACTCGGTCACCTCTACTACGATCAGGGAGACTGGAAGCACGCCGCCGAAAACTTCTCGATGCTTCAGAAGAAAGATCCGCATTATGCTGAGGCGGCCTTCTATGAGGCGCTCAGCTATTGGCGAGATCACGACATGGTGCGCGCCCTCGGCGCGCTGATGCCGCTCTCGACAGATATGCCTCTGACCAGTATCTACAACAACGCGGGCGCAATCTCGACGCAGGCCGCGCGCGCGGAAAAGGATGCGAAGGAGCGCGAACGACTGCTCCAACAGGCCGTCTCGTTTCTGAGCCGCGCCGTCGAGTCAACGCCCGACGATCAGACGGTGCGCTACAATTACGCTTACGCTCTTCTGCTCTCAGGCAAGTATGCGGAGGCCGCAGACCAACTCCGGCCTGTGGTCGCCAACAACCCGCGCGACGGCGAAACTCTCTTCCTCTTTGCCAAAGCTCTTGAGCGTGCAGGCCAGATTGAACCGGCGACGGTCAACGACAATGAAGCGCGCAAGTTTCTCCCTCAATATGCCAAAGTACAGCTTGAGTGGCAGAAGTCGCAGACCCTCACGGGAATCAACCTGAAGCTCTACCAAGAGTTCAATCTTCCTGATTACATCAACGCCGTGCGCGAGCAGGAAACGCCGCTCGATTCCGGCAAAGGCACGAGCACTGAAGACCTGCTCATCAAGGCGCGGGAGATGTACACCGCCGGGCGTGACGAAGAGGCTCTGCCGGAACTGCGCCGCGTGATTATGATCGAACCGATGAACGCCGAAGCCTATCTGCTCACAGGGCGCATCTATCAGCGCCGGGGTGAGATGGAAACGGCCATCAATCAATTGAAGACTTCGATCTTCTGGGATCCCAAGTTGATTGACGCGCACATTCTTCTCGGACGCATCTTCTTTGAAAAAGGCGACCGGGCGATGGCGCTCTCCTATGCCCGTAGCGCCATGCAGATTGACCCCAACAACCCGGAGGCCATCGCGCTCCGACGACAGGTCGAAATCGGCGCACGGTAAAAAGCCAAGGGTGAAAGGGGGAAGGTAGGCGAATGCTGCCGCTTTAAAATATCCTGTTCTGCCGACGCCGACACCTTTTACCATTTTCCCCTTCCCCTTATTCTTTGGCGCGCATGCTTCATCCTTCAGTTATCATGGCGGCGTCAGTGCTCGTGGCCGGATTGCTCGCCGTGCTTATCTATGTTGCCGCCCTGTCGCGTCACAGGAAATCCTCGACGGGTGCGCTCTCACTTGTCGGTCGTTTCGCTTCGGTCGAAGAGCCTTTGAATCCGGTGGGCGCGGTGCTCGTTGACGGCGAGTTGTGGCGGGCGCGTGTGGCGACGGGCGAGCGCGTCGAGCGGGGTCGGGCGAACGTCCGCATCACGGGCGCGAGCGGTCACCTGCTGGAAGTCGAACGTGCCGGTTGAGCGGAGACCTCCGAGCCGGGGACAGAAGCCATCTCTTTCACATCTAATACTCCTGCCTTTCCAGAAATATCTTTTTTGTGGCACACGAAGTGCTTTATAGAGCAGTGGCAAGCAAGGAAGAAGTTAAACCTTGACCCCGCCGCCATCACTTCTCTGAGCGTGGCCTGCCGCTACGCCAGCCGCCCGCCGAGCGACCCTGCAAAAATCCAACCTTTCAGGAACCTGGTCAAGTGACCGGGTTCTCCTGCTTTTGGGGGAAACATAAGCAAATTGCTGTTTTTCGGGTCAACTCTTTTCCTGACGCTTGTCAACGAAAGTTGACGAAAAGGTAGCTGCGCGTTGACCGCGTGTCGCCTCAAGGAAACAAAGGAAACGCCCGCGCGCGTCAACTCGACAAAATCTGTCACTCTGACAGTGACGTTTTCTGTTCTTTTACGTCATGTTGACCAACGATTTGGCGCAATCTTCGACGGCGACGTACCGCTCAAAAATTTATTTCATGGCAATGACTTGGCTGGTCGCCCTCTGTTAAACTCGGCGTCGTGCAGAAAGCTTTCGTCCTCGATGCGCCGCAGCGCCGTTTGAGAGAGCGTACCCGACGTGCTTGGTCGCAGAATACTCCGACGCGCGACGAGTGGGCGCTGGCCGGGGTGTCGGCCTTGCTGCTCACACTCTCCTTTCCAGACTTCAACATGTGGCCGCTCGCGTGGGTTGCGCTCGTCCCGCTCGCGTTGGCCGTCGTGCGACGCAAGATGAGCGGCACGACCGCCTTCATCTTGGGCTGGGCAATGGGCACGGTCTTCTTCTACTCGACCTGCTGGTGGCTGACCCACGCGATGGTTTATTACGGGGACATCCCGCGTCCTCTCGCCTTTACGCTTCTCGTCCCCGGCGCAGTCATCGTCGGACTGTTTCCAGCGCTGTGGGCTTTCGCGCTCGCGCGTCTCAATGCGCGTTGGGGATGGCGCGCGCTAATCTTTGCGCCGTGCCTGTGGGCGGCGCTGGAGTGGGCGCGGCTCGGCGCGACAGGACAACTCTGGAACGCCGTCGGCTATTCGCAAGCCTTTCACCCGGGCTTGATTCGAGCGGCGAGTTGGGGCGGAGTCTACGCGGTCGGGTTTTTAATCGTGACCATTAATGCTGCCGTCACGTTCGCAATTTTGAACAGGACAAGACGCGCCGCCGCATTTGCGCTTGTGCCTCTCTCGGCCGTGACCCTGTTCCTTGTTTACGGACTGACCGCCAACGTCCCGAAAAGTACGGACTCAAATTCTTCGGCGGCAGCAGTTGTGGTTGCCCTACAGCCGAACGTCTCCGCAGACTTCTCGCGTCCTGCGGCAGAGAACGCGGCTCTCGTCCGCCAGCATTTCACAATGAGCGCAGAGGCTTTGCAGGAGTGGGAACTGACGCGACAGCGGATGTCCGAGGGGCGCGGCGAAGGTCGCCACTTTCCACTGCCGGACATGACCGCGCAAGAAGCTCTGCGGTATGCCACGCTGGCGCGCGTAGTGGTCTGGCCTGAGTCGCCGATGAATTTCAGGTATGCGCGCGACGCGCAATTTCGTGAAGCGGTCGCGCAGTTTGCGCGCGAGCAACACGTGTCCGTCATCTTCAATTCGCTTGAGCCTGCTCCGGCGGGCGGGGCATACAATTCGGCGGTGCTGGTAAATGAAGAAGGTCGGCTCGTTGCGCAGTATGATAAGATTCGCCTGCTGCCGTTCGGCGAGTATGTACCGCTGCCGCGCTGGCTGCCGCTGACGTGGCTGCTGGGCGGCATCGTCGGCGATTTCACGCCGGGCACGGAATATCCGTTAATGCCGTTGGGCAGCGGGGCTGGCAGCGCGCGGGCAGGCGTCTTTATTTGTTTCGAGTCGGCCTTCCCTTCCATCGCGCGGACGTTTGCGGATAAGGGCGCGGATGTTTTGATTAATATTGCGAACGACGGTTATCTGGGACGCACGCCTGTCATCAGACAGCATCTCGCCAATGTCGTCTTTCGCGCCGTCGAGACAGGCCGACCCGTCTTGCGCGTCACCAATACAGGCATCAGCGCATACATCACGCCGCTGGGCGAAGTTACGAGTCAGACCGAAAGTTTTGAAACTGCCGTGCGGACATGGATGGTCAGTCGCGCCGGAACAGAAAAGACTTTTTACACAAGGCATGGTGATTTCATCGCCGCCCTGTGCACGGCTTTAAGCATCCTTGCATTGGCAACAACTTTATGGAGCCGGAAGCCAAGCTGATTTCATCACAGGAAGAGAGTGGAAATGTTAGAGACTTTATCAATCCAAGATTTACGTTCCAATTATGAGAGTTTGCGCACGCGTGTCGAGCAACTCGGGAGGTTTCTTTGATGTCGCTGCGAAACGCGCGGAATTGGCGCGCATCGAGGCGCTGGCAAGCGCACAGGATTTCTGGTCGGATCAAGAGGCGGCGCAGAAGTTGATGGCTGAGCGCAGCCGCCTCGAAAAAGTGCTGGCGCGTCAGGAAGGTTTCGAGTCTTCCATCGCAGATGCCGCCGTGCTCTTTGAATTTGCCGAAGAGGACGCGGATTCCCTCGGCGAACTGCGCGCGCTCATCGAACGGCTCGAACGCGAAATCGCTCAGTCCGAAATCGAGATGCTGCTCTCCGGCGAGAACGACATGCGTAACGCCATCTGCACGATTCATCCCGGTGCGGGCGGCACGGAATCGCAGGACTGGGCAGAGATGCTCCTGCGCATGTATTTGAAATGGGCAGAGCGGCGCGGCTTCGCCACAGACATTCTCGACTACCAGCCGGGCGAGGAGGCAGGCATCAAGAGTGTGACCTTCACCGTCAAGGGCGAGTACGCCTACGGGCTGCTCGCGGCTGAAGCGGGTGTGCATCGTCTGGTGCGTATCTCGCCGTTCGATCAGGCGTCGCGGCGGCATACGTCATTCGCCTCGCTCTTCGTCTATCCAGAAATTGATGAAACCATCGAGGTTGAAATCAACGACAAGGATTTACGCATTGACACTTACCGCGCGACCGGCGCGGGCGGCCAGCACATCAACACGACCGACTCCGCCGTTCGCATCACGCATCTCCCGACAGGTATCGTCGTCCAGTGCCAGAACCAGCGTTCGCAACATCAAAACCGCGCGGTCGCCATGCAAGTCCTGCGGTCACGTCTCTACGAACTCGAACTTGAAAGGCGGCAGGCCGAAACAGCCGCGCTCGAAGCCAACAAGGCGGACATCTCTTTCGGCTCGCAGATTAGAAACTATGTCCTCGCGCCTTATCGTCTGGTCAAAGATGCGCGCACCAAGCTGGAACGCGGCGACGTTGACTCGGTGCTCGCGGGCGACCTTGACGATTTCATTCAGGCTTACCTGCTGTCACGCCGCGCGGCGTGAAGGAACAGAGGCCAGAGCTTAGCGGTTAGTTAAAAATATTCTTTCTCTTGACGGCTGAAATTTCAGATTTGAAAGTCAGAGTTGAAATTTCAAAATTAAAGTCTCTCGATGACTTCTAACCTCTGATTTCTGCTTTCGGAGTTGCTATGGCAATTACACAAAATGATGCGCGCCTGAAGGCTGCCGCGGCCGCGCCACGCGGGACGCGGCGCAACGAGATGATCGCGATTGCGCTGTTCGCCTTGAGCGCGCTCGTCGGGCTGTGCCTTGCGTCTTATCATTCGTTCGATCCTTCTTGGAATGCGAAGGGGCAGCCGCAGGTTGAAAACCTCGTGGGCACGGTCGGCGCAAACGCTTCGGCGGCGCTGTTTCAGACTTTCGGATTTGCCGCCATCCTGCTGCCGCTGCTGTTGGTCGCCGCCGCATGGCGCAGGTTTCGCACGCGGCGCATCGAGGCTCCGCTCTCGCGCATTGTCGGCCTCTTGACGTTGGTGCTGGCCTCGGCCTCGCTCTTCGCCCTGTTCCTGCCGCGTGAAACTTACAACGGGAGCTTTGAATCGGGCGGTATCATCGGCGTCTTTTTCTCCGGTCAGTTGAAGAGCATTCTGAACACGGTCGGCGCGAGCGTGTTGCTCTTTGCCATCGCCGCGACGGGGCTACTGCTTGCCACTAACTTCTCATACACACGTGCATACGAACGCGTGGCGGCGGCGCTCGCAAATCCTTCGGGCGTCTTCCGCACGACGCTCGAACGCTTTTCCGCTTGGCGCGCAGAGCGATACGCGCGCAGGCAGGCCAATGCCGAACGGCGAGCGGCAGCGCGTGCCGAACGCCAGCAGGAGCTTTTTGAAGCGCAGCAGCTTGAGTCCAAGCAGCCCGCCGAATCTCTCGCCGAAACGCTGAGCGCGAAAGCCAGATCAAAGCAGAACGGAGCGCAAACCGCTTCCGCTTCCGCCGCCATTAATCGCGCGGCCAACGCTCAGCCGGACAAACTCTCGCCCGAAGAATCGCGCCGCGCAGAGATTGCCCGCAAAGAGGCCGAACTGGCCCAGAGAGAGGCAGAGCTTGCCGACATCGCCTTGCAAGTTTCACAGCCTTTTGATGAATCTCCGGTGCTCCGCAGGAACCTCCAACACGAAGCGCCTGCCGACGTAGCGCCCGCCGTCTTCGAGCCAGCGCCGCCTCCGTCCAGACGCACGACCGCCCCTCCCTCGCAGACGGACGCGCATGTGCGCCCGAAGGCCGAAAAAGCAGCAACGGTTGACCCGTCTGAAATCGAAGAGATGTTGAGCACAGCGGAGGTCGTGCGGACTGAGTTTTTAGAGGAAGCTGTCGCCGAGCCGAGCCGAGCCGGTAAAGCGGCGGAAAGTGCTACGCGGCGTGCTGAAAGAAATGCGGCGGCGCTCAACGACTACCAACTGCCGGAGTTCGGTTTTTTGAACGCCGCTCCGCCGCGTCAGGAACAGGCCGACGAGGAGTTGCTCGGACTCGCTTCGCGCGTGGCGGAGAGATGCAAAGAGTTCAACGTCAATGGCCGCATCGAGCACATCTGTCCCGGCCCCGTCGTCACGACTTACGAATTTAAGCCCGATCCCGGCGTAAAGTATTCGCGCGTCACGGGGCTGGTTGACGATCTCTGCCTCGCCTTGAAGGCCGAGTCAATCCGCATTGACCGTGTGCCCGGCAAGGCGCACGTCGGTATCGAAGTGCCGAACCCGCAACGCGAGACGATCTTCATGCGCGAGGTCGTCGAGTCGCGCCAGTTCCGCGAAGCGTCGTCGAAGCTCACGCTCGCGCTCGGCAAGACCATTGACGGCATCAACTACATCGCCGACCTGACGCGCATGCCGCACCTGCTTATCGCGGGCGCGACCGGTACGGGCAAGTCGGTCTGCTTGAACTCGCTCGTCGTCTCCATCCTTTACAAAGCGCGCCCAGATGAAGTGAAGTTCATCATGATTGACCCGAAGCGACTTGAATTGGGACTCTATGCAGACATCCCGCATCTCGCCACGCCGATCATCACCGACCCGAAGCGCGCCGCCAACTCTCTGAAGTGGGCGGTCGGGCAGATGGAGCAACGCTATAAAGACCTCGCGCGCTGGGGCGTGCGCAATATTGACGGCTTTAACGCCGAAGTCGAACGCCGCAACAACGTCCTCGACTTTGACGAAGAAGGACAGCCGCACAAGTTTCTCCCGTACATCGTCATCATCATTGATGAATTGGCCGATCTGATGATGACCTGCGGCCATGCGGTCGAAGAATCCATCACTCGTCTGGCGCAGATGGCGCGCGCCGTCGGCATCCATCTCGTGCTCGCCACGCAACGCCCAAGCGTGGATGTTATCACCGGACTCATCAAGGCGAACTTCCCTTCGCGCATCGCCTTCCGCGTCTCTTCAAAAGTTGACTCGCGCACGATTATTGACTCGAACGGCGCGGAACAACTTCTGGGTCGCGGCGATATGCTGTTCCTGCCGCCCGGCACTTCGCGGCTCGTGCGTGTCCACGGCGCATATCTCGATGAGGCCGAGGTCGGTCGCATCGTCTCGCACATCAAAGCGCAGAGCGAACCCGTCTACGACGAGACCATCACGCAGTCGGAGGAAGAGGCAGGGGGCGGCGACGGCGCGGGCGGCGAGCGCGACGAACTGTTCGAGCAGGCTCTGCGTATCTGTGTCGAGATGAAACGCGCTTCGACATCGGTGCTGCAAAGACGCCTTCGCATCGGCTACGGGCGTGCCGCCGCAATTCTCGACGCGATGGAGCGCGACGGCTTCATCGGTCAAGCCGACGGCTCGCGCGCGCGCCCCGTGCTCAATCGCGCCTTTGAAACCGTCAGCCATTGGGACGACCTTCAGGAAAACACCGCCGAGGATTTTTAACATGAATAGACGAGATAAGAAGATGAGATGAACGATGAACGGAACTGCCTTCACCGTTCCGCAAATTTTCACATCCTTCACCAAACGCTAATCATGAGAAAGGAGCGGACGCTGTGTCATATCAAGCATCTTTAATCCTGGATTCCCTCGACCACCCGACCCCGCGCAGTGCAGCCGAAAGCGCCTACTTAGATATATTGCTGTCACTAATTTATGGCCCATGCAAATTAGAGATCAAGAACTCTGAGACAGGGACAGTCGAGATCATCGAACTCGAAGCAGATTTAGAAAACGACGAATCAATCTTAAGGCACATGGCTCTCACCATTGTCGCGGCGAAATTTCTCACAGAAGAACAGAAGAAGGAATTAGAAACTTGGGGACTTGAAAACCTGCACGGTCGCCATACATCAACTTCCGACTGGCCCGGTTGGGAAGCCATTATCGGGAAAAAGCCCAAGAGATTTAGACACGATGCTGCCTCGGAGTAGTCAGCCTTCTTTGATTTTTAAGACAGCCGCTAAATTGCGAAGTGGCACGCGCGACAAACAGCCTGTTCCGCCACCTCCAAGGTTTTGACAACTTTTCCACAGGTTCTGTGGAAAAGCCTGTGGATAAATCGCTTTTTGAGATTACAAGTTCCTGAAAACTTTAGACTTCTAGCATTTTGCACACAATCGCGGCACTCTTCTCAAATCCTTTACAAAGAGCGGTTTGTGTCCATGAATCAGTACCTCTCTCGACCCCGCATTCTCGCCTTGGCTGTCCTCGCCGCGTTAACATTTTCTTGCGTCAAATTGCCACGCCGCGCTGCGCTCGCGGGCGATAAAGCGACGCCTGCGGATGCCCGACAGGGTGGCGCGAGTCAAACGCGCATCTCGATTAACCGCGCCACGCGCGAAGAGCTTGAGAGGCTGCCGGGTGTCGGGCGGGCGCTGGCGGGGCGCATTGTCGAGCATCGCGAGCGTTACGGCGCGTTTCGCCGTCCCGAGCAACTCATCATCGTGCGTGGCATCAGCGAGCGTCGCTTCCGGCAGATGCGTGCGCTGCTGTCTGTGGATTAGAAAGTTGAAGCGGCGCGAGATATTAGATTGGCGTGGAGCGAAATTCATTTTGACTTCTCTGCCCGACCTGCGCCGCGCGGCGCACGAAATTTTTGTCGACGCCCTCGCGCAGATGGACGCAGGGCGCGCCGTGCGCCGCGCCGTCAAGCTTCAAAATTCATCCCTCACCATCCTCGACACAAATTTTAATCTCGATGCGCGCCCGCTTGAAATCTACGTCATCGCGCTCGGCAAAGCGGCTTGCGCGATGGCCGCGACGCTCGACCAAATTCTCGGCGAGAATATTATCGCAGGGATAATTTCTGCGCCGCCGTGCGAATTGAAACTCTCCGAGCGCTGGCGCTTCTTCGCGGGCGGCCATCCCGCGCCGAACGCATCGAGCCTCGAAGCAGCGCAGGCGGCTTTCAGGGTCTTAGAGATTGCCAATCATTCTTCGGCGCTCGTCGTCTTCCTTGTTTCGGGCGGCGGCTCGGCGATGCTGGAGTGGCCGCGTGATGAACGTCTGACGCTTGATGATTTGCGTGAGACGAATCGTGTGCTCGTCTCGTGCGGCGCATCCATCTCGGAAATCAACTGCGTGCGTCGCCATCTCTCCGCCGTCAAAGGAGGCGGGCTGGCGAAGCGTGCGCCGCTCGCATCTCAGATCACGCTCATCATTTCCGACACACTGGCAGAGCGCGCGGCTGACGTAGCCTCCGGCCCGTCACTCATCCAGCGTGCAGACGCGAACGCGTTTGCTCAAATCATCACAGCATACGATTTCAGCACGCGCCTCCCGCCGAGGGTCTTGCGCGTCCTCGAACAAGCTGGCGCAGACGATATGCTTGACGGAGGAGAAGCTAGGCGAGACGAAGCTTTGCGCCGCCATTATGTGCTGCTCGACAATGCGAGCGCGTTGGAGTCGGCGGCAGAGGCGGCGCATGTTCGTGGATTTGCGGTCGGACTGGCGCACGACCTCGTCGAGCAGGATGTCTCGACAGGCGCGCGCGCTCTGGTGACGCGTCTCTTTGACCTCTATCGAGACGAACGGGCACAGAAGCGCGGCGTGTGTCTCATCTCCGGGGGAGAGTTTTCATGTCCCGTGCGGGGCGCGGGCGTCGGCGGGCGCAACGCCGAGACGGCTCTGCGTTGCGCTTTCGCGTTTGACGTAGAGATGCGGAAGCAGCCGTTTGAAGTGGGCAGCCCCCGGAGCGTCGCCGCTTTATGTGCGGGTACAGACGGCATTGACGGCAACAGCCCGGCGGCAGGCGCAATCTCCGACCAGACGACGATTGAGCGTGCACGCGCCCAAGGTCTCGACGCTGCAAGCTTCCTCGACGCAAGCGACGCTTATACTCTTTTCGATGCGCTCGGAGATACGGTTATCACAGGCGCAACGCAGACGAACGTCCGCGATTTGCGCATCCTGCTGGCCGCGTAAAGATTCAAACTCCAACATGGAATGTGCCGCGAGGGGCACAAAGAAAATCACAGCTTCGACAATGCCGCTTTTGTGAATGAAGTGGGCGTGATTATTCCCGTCTGGCTGTCAAGTCAACGTGATTTATGAGCATCCACGTAGAGCGTGCCAATTCTCCGTGTTTCGGAATCCAGTTCCGGGTTGAACTCCCTCCGCCGAATGTCTACGAAACCAGCCGCGCCGAGCGACTGTGCCAGCGTCTCAAAATCGTAGGCGTACTTGTGCTCCGTGCCCATCCGAAAGAGCCAGTTTATTTGGTGCAGATAAGTGGTAAAGACATACGGCGGAACCCAACTGAGTTCGCCATCCTGCGCTTGAACAGCTTCCGCCGGGGCGTTGCGGTCTACCGGAAGCAAGGCGTAGTCGCGCAGTCCTCCCTCGACATCCGGCACGCCTACGCTGAAAACCCCTCCGGGCACTAAGACCCGCAGCGACTCCCGAAAAACGTGCTGTGCCTCGCGCGGGTACTCAAGGTGCTCTACGAAGTGTTCGCTGTAGATGAACGAGACGGATTCGTTCTCGAAGGGGAACCTTTCACGCAGGTCTAAATGCAAATCCGCATATTTTTGAAAGTCTATGTTGACCCAACCGGCTCTGGGGTTCGTACCGCAGCCGATATTTAGTTTAAGATTTTTCTGACCCGCGAAACGTTTGGCCTTCTTCAGAGAGGCGAGGTGAAGACGCTGTAAGCGAACTTCATTGCGGAGATTATGAAGCGCCAACCTGACACCGGCTGTTGTCCGTGACTTAACGAACCTGCGAACGAACTCTGGCAGCACCTATTTGACTCCCTTCGCACCTTAGTAATATAGACGCTGCCCAACAATTCAATCTTCTGTTGGTTTGCACCTCTGATTTTCTGTTTTCTCTATGGCTATTTTGCGTGGAGGCGACCGAAGTCGTCTTCGAGTCGCGTGATGTCGTCCTCGCCGAGATAAGCGCCGCGCATGATTTCGATGAAGATGAGAGTTTCATCGCCGGAATTCTCGATGCGGTGTGCGGCCCGGATGGGGATGTCAACGGTTTCGCCGGGGCGGAGGGCAAGCTCGCGTCCGTCGAGCGTGACCTTGGCCGTGCCTGCGACGATCACCCAATGCTCAACGCGGCGCGCGTGGCGCTGGTAACTGAGCCGTTTACCGACCAGCACCTCGATACGTTTGACCTTGTACTGCTGCCCCTCGTCGAGCACCGTGAACGTACCCCACGGACGCCTGTCAAAAAGTGGGGACATATCTACGACTTCACCTTGCTGCATATCCCGGTTCCTTGTTTAGCCAAAGATAACTTCTCACGAGCAATATACAAGAGAACAGCCGCAAACAGTAAACGGTAAATAGTGAATAGTAAATAGACTAAAGCAGATTTCATTTACCACTCACTATTTACCATTCGCCTACTTGAACGTCTCAACCCGCAAATCTTCTCCGTCTGTGCTAACGGTGATCGTGCCGCTCTGTCCGGTCGTCAAAGTTTGTGCGCCCGCCGTGCGCCAGCGTTCGAGGACTTCGGCGTGCGGATGGCCGAATGGAGAGCTTTCGCCGACGGAGATAATGGCGAGCGCGGGGCGAGTCGCACCGACGAAGGCGGCGGTCGAAGAGGTCTTGCTTCCGTGATGTGCGACTTTGAGCACGTCGCAGCGCAGGTCTTCGTGCGCCACGAGGAGATTCGATTCGGCGCGCGCTTCGATGTCGCCTGTAAGGAGAAATGTTTTCTGTCCGAAGCGCAGGCGCAGAACAATCGAGTTGTCGTTGCCCGATGATGCGTCCGAATTAACTGCGACGCGCGGCGGCCAGATGACATCAATCAGCACCTCGCCTAACTGAAGCGTGTCGCCTCGCCGAACAAGATAGATGGGCAATCCTTCATCGTTCGCCGTTTGTGCGAAGCGCGCGAACTCGATGTCGGCGGCGGGCGCGCGTGCGACGAGCGCAGCGGCGACACGAAAATTCCTGACGACATCATTCAAGCCGTCAATGTGGTCTGCGTCGGCGTGCGTCGCAAGAATGAAATCAACCCTGTCGAGTCCGCGCCACCAGAGATACTCGGAGACGACCGCCTCGCCGATGCTGCGCGAATCGCGCTCAAAAGGTTCAACATCTTCTCCCGCATCCGCCTGCGCTCGCAGATTAAAATTCGGGCGGCCACCTGCATCCACTAAAAGAGTTGTTCCGTCCGGCATCGTCAAGAGCGCGGCGTCGCCCTGCCCGACATCGAGGAAATCAATTCTCAAACGCCCGGAAGGCAGCCCCGCGCTCAGTGGGTGAGTGATGATGATGAGAAGAAGTATGAAGTGCACGACGACGGCGCACCGGACGATGCGAAGGCTTTTGGTGTTCGCAGTCTCTCCGAAAGTTTCGTGCCGGGATTTGATTGGAGACCAGCGCGCGAGCGCGACGGCGAGGATGAGCAGCGGCGCGAAATAGAGTCCGTAAATGACGCCAGCCGCGCCCGCGTATTCAGGCAGGCGCAGGCTTGCGACGTGCATCGCGGCGAAAGGATCAACGCTGTGCGTCATCAGCGAATTGACGTGCTCGGCCAGCCAAACGAAGGGCGCAGACAAGCTCTCACTCACTTGTGCCAGCAACATCGCGGCCAGCGCGGCGAATGAAAGCACGACCATGAGGATGCCGACACAGATGTTGAGCAGCAGAGAGGCGAGCGAGAGCCTGTGAAAATAGAGCACGAAGACAGGCAGCATTCCGGCTTGCACGCCGACAGAGACGAGCACGGCGGCGAAGACGTAACGCAGCGGTTTTTGCAGTCGCCATCTTTCGAGACGGGCAGCCAGCGGCGTTTTGAATAGCGTGTAACTATGCGTGGCACGCGCCATCTCGCGCCGCCAGTGGCGCTCGCTCCAAAAGAGCATCTCCGCGAGCGAGCGCCACCAGCGCGGGCAGACGGGAGGATACGGCGTCTCCTGCGTCGGCTGCCACTCGCCCGTCTCTCTTAGTTTGATAAAGAGAGGCCAGACCAGTGTGGTGATGGAGAGCACGGAGAGAAAAGTTAATTGAAACGACGGGTCGAACAAATTCGCGGGACGCCAGACCAGCAACGCGAGCGCCGCGCCGCCGAGCGCGTTCAGCGTGTTGGCGCGACGCGCGACGATTGGCGCGAACGCAACTATCGTGAACATCAACGCCGCGCGCACCACAGAGGATTCAGCACCAACCGCAATCGCATACAGCCACACGCATAGCGCCGACGACGCCCACGCCCACGCGCGCCGCCGTGTCAGGCGACGCGCCAGACCCCATACCAAACCGCCGACGAACGTCACATGCAAACCGCTGATGACGAGGACGTGAAACGTGCCGCCCGCGCGGAAGCGCTCGGAGGTCGCGCGCGTCAACCCTCGACGATTGCCGAGCATTGAGGCGTTCAGCACGCCCGCCGTCTCGATTGAAAAAAAGCGGTTGGCATTCCCAATCAGCCACGCGCGCCACGCGTCGAGCCACACGAGCGGCAGCCACACCCGCTCGTCGTCCAGACGCTCCATGAGCAGTGGACTTTTGATGTTGCCCTTCGCGTCCCATCCCCCGCGCTCAAGAAATTCCGTGAGCGTGGAGACGCCCGGATTACGAAAGTTATCGGAGCGCGTGAGTGCGACGAGGACGCGCACGCGCGCCCCGCGTCGAAGCTCAAGCGATTGATATTCTTCTCTTGCCGCCGCGTCATCGAGAGAAGCAAAAAGCTCGACCGTGCCCTGCGCCGTGCGCTCCAGCGTCTTGAATCTCAAGCTCTCGACACGCACAGCGATGTATTGTCCATCCGGCGCGGTCTCAGGCGCGCTCGCCAGCACGCCTGTCAACTCGACCGGCTCGCCCGAAGCGATGCGTCCATCCTCATAAAAGCGGCGCACGCTGTTTTCCCGTAAGCCTTGCCGCTCTTCAATCGAGAGAATCGCGCCCGCACACACGAAGGCCAACACGATGAATAGGGACGCCGCGCCGTGCCTATGTCTGAAGAAAGTCGCGCAGGAAAAGACCGAGGCGCAGATGCCACACACGAGCGCCAGCGAGAGCGGCAACGCGAAGAGGTTCGCACAGAGTATCCCGGCAGCGCAGGCCGCCGCGAGCATGAAGAGCGGAAAGCGGTTGAACTCTGACCGATGAGTAACCATTCCCAAGCCCTAACGCAAACGCGGCCACACCGCCGCGTGATAATCGGGGTGTGGCCGCGTTCATGTTTGAGGATTTCGGATTCACCATCGCAGCGCACGGAGCGTGCACAGAGAAAATTTGAAATTTCAGATTTGAAATCTTGTATCTAAAACTCTGTGCAACCTCCGTGCGCTGCGGTGGAGAATCTAAATGCTCCATCCGTTCAACTGAAAACCGCTCTAAAGAAAGTTCGTCTCAAAACTGTAGCATCGTCGTGGCGCGGTCAATCTCGCCCGCGACGCCTTCGATTGTTCTGGCGACAATCTCGATCTGTTCGCTCGCCTCCTTCCAGTTGCGCTGCTCGACGGCTTCGCGGATGCCGGGCAGCGTCTTGACGCCGTAGCCGGTATAAAAACCGGGCGCATAGATTTGGTGCTTGAACCATGAGCGGCGCGGCAAACCTTCTCTGCGCGTCATCGCGCGCTCGACTTTCATCAGCACGTCGTCGAGCCGCATTTGCGCGTCGCGCGAGAGCGTGTGGTTTTGCGCGCCGAGGCGGCTCGACGCGGACTGGTAAGCGCGTGTGCTCTCTTGCAGGCGCGCGAGCGAGTTTTGCAGCGGCGCGAAGTTCAGGTAGGGCGCGGGCTGCTCGGTCTTTGGAAGGACATAAGTCTCTTTCGGGTCGAAGACGGCTTCAAAGCTTTTGTCGGCGATGCGACGGTTCTTCTCTCTAATTTCATCGCGTGTGTCTTCGGTCAGCTTAGTTACTTCGCGGACATACTGCGCGATGGTGTCCGTAAAATTCGTGAACTCGAAGGGCAGCACGTCGGCGCTGGCGAGGCGCAGGACGATGCGGCCTCCGACCTGCGCGAGCGCGATGCCGTAATCGAAATTCGGGTCGCCGAAACGCGTGTAGTGATCGAACGAATCGTAGATTGAATGATAAGAGCCGCCGTTATCTTCGCCGCCGAAGCCGATGTTGAGAGACGCGATGCCGAGATGATCGAGGAAGGTCGTGTAGTCCGAGCCTGAGCCGAGCGCATCAATGCGCAGGTCTGTGCGTTCGCGCGCGTCGCGTCGCTCATCGGCGCTGCCCTGAACAATCAGGCGCGCGCGTTCGCGCTCGAAGACGGGGATTTTCTTCTGTGGGTCGGAGACATCTCGCCCCACTTCGTTGATGAATTTTTCCAGCGTGTGCGAACCGGCGACGCCGAGAAAGCCGCGCCCGTTCGTGTCGGAGTTGATATAGACGGCGGCGTTGCGCTGCAAGAGGTCTGCGTGCGCTTCAGCCCATTCGGTCGAGCCGAGAAGCCCCGGCTCTTCGCCGTCCCAAGCGGCATAGACAATCGTCCGCTTCGGCTTCCAACCCGCCCGCGCCAGTTCCGCGACGGCGCGCGCCTCTTCCAGCACCGCGACCATCCCGCTCAAGGGGTCGTCCGCGCCGTTCACCCATGCGTCATGATGGTTACCGCGAATAATCCACTCGTCGGGTCGCTCGCTGCCGCGCATCCGTGCGATCACGTCGTAGGCCGGGACGGTCTTCCAATCAAACTCAAGTTTGATGTGCACAGTCGCAGGCCCCGGCCCCAAGTGGTAAGTGACGGGCAGCGCGCCGCGCCAACTTTCAGGCGCAACTGCGCCGTCCAACGCTTTGAGAAGCGGCAGCGCGTCGGCGTAAGAGATGGGCAGCACCGGAATCTTCGTGAGCGTCGGGGCGTCCTTCAATGGCAGGCGCTCTGCGCCGCGCGTCGAGCCGACACCGGGCGTCAGAGGGTCGCCGGGAAAGAGCGGCATGTCTGCGACCGAGCCGCGTTGCGCGCCGTACTCGTTACGCCATGCGCCCTTCGGATAAACGTCGCCCTGATAAAAGCCGTCGTTGCGCGGGTCGGAATAGATGATGCAACCGACCGCGCCGTGCTCCGCCGCGACCTTCGGCTTGATGCCGCGCCACGAACCGCCGTAACGCGCGATGACCACCTTGCCTCGCACGTCAATGCCCCGCTCGGCCAACGTCTCGTAATCCTTCGGCACGCCGTAGTTGACGTAGATAAGCTGGCTGGTCACGTCGCCGTCAATCGAATAAGCGTTATAGACGGGCAACTGCTCTGCGGCCTGCCCCGAAGTGGAATCCTCCGCGAGCGCTGGTTCGCTCAGCCGCGCCGTGAACTTCTCCGGCGCGACGAGTTCGAGCAGACGCGTCTTCGGCGTGGGAAAGAGCACGTCGAACTGCTCGATCTCCGTCTCGTAACCCCACGCGCGAAACTGCGCCGCCATGAACTCCGCGTTCTCTTTTCCATAAGCCGAGCCGACGTGATGCGGCCTCGCCGAGAGACGCTTCATCCAATCGCGCAGATTTTCTCTCTTCAACAAAGCATCGAAGCGGGCTTCGAGCGCACGCTGTTCGGTTGCGCGCCCGCGCTCAAAACCCAGCAGCGGTTTGTCGCCCGTCTGCGCTGCCTGCGCGACGAGCGAACCGGAAATGACGAGCGCAAAGAGCGCGCGTAAAGTGCGAAGATACATGAATGCCTCCGGTGATAGGGTTTTCCTCTGAGCGGATGGGAGGTGACTTTATTACAGAAGATTTTCGAGCGCAACTTTGCGGTCAGGAGCGCGCGAGCGCAACGCCGGATGCAAATCGAAAGTCATGATTGTACGGCTTTGAGCAACGCGGAAATCTCAGCATGTTTTTTATAAACCGCGTCTTCGAGCGCGGTGCGGCCATCCGTGCCCCGCAAGTTAACGTCAGCGCCGCTGGCTATCAGGAGGCGCACAATCCCGGCGTGACCGATGAAGGTTGCGAGCCTCAGTGCCGTCCAGCCGGAGTTGTCCTGACGATTGATGTCAGCGCCCGCCTCAAGCAAAGCCTGTGTGGTTGCGGCGTGACCCTCGCGCGCGGCATACATCAATGCGGTCATGCCGCCGTTGTCCTGCGAATTAACGTCAAGCCCCTCTGCCAGCAGCGCCGGAACCGACGCGGCATGATCGGTGAGAGCGCCGATGCCGAGCGCAGTATAGCCGTCAATTGTTCTGGCACGAGCGTCCGCGCCGCGCTTGAGCAGGAGATTGAGCGTCTCTGTGTTTTGCCCGAACGCTGCGGCCATCAGAGCCGTGTAGCCGCCGTTAGCCGTGGCGTTCACCTCCGCGCCGCCATCGAGCAGGAGCCGCACCGGAGGAGTGTAGCTACTCAAGGAGGCGACGATGAGCGCCGTCAGTCCATGCGCGGAATGTTCGTCGGCATCCGCCCCGCCGCTCAACAACCTCGCAACTTCATCTTCCTGTCCCTCGATGACCGCTCTTATTAAAGGCGTCCAACTCACTGCGCCGTCCGATTCTCTGCCATAGACGAGCGCGTTCTCCGGTCGCCCGCCGTCACCCTCTTTCATCGTCCGCATAAGCGACGAGAGCGCAAACATATCGTCCAGATTAAGCTTCATGAAATCCCGCCCCGTTTTCGATTAAGCCAATAGATGTTTTACCCTTTTCTCGTCTGCGGGTCGAGCGCGTCGCGCAGTCCGTCGCCGAGAAAGTTGAGCGAAAAGAGCGTCAGCGCCATCAGCGAGGCCGGTGCGATAAGGACGAGCGGATGAACGGAGATGGCCTGCGCGCCCTCGCTCGCCAGCACGCCCCACGAAGGCAGCGGCGGCTGGACGCCCAGTCCGAGAAAGCTCAGGAAGGCTTCTTGCAGAATCACTGTCGGCACGGTTAGCGTCGCATAGACGATGACGGGGCCGAGCGTGTTCGGGACGATGTGGCGAAAGATAATCGAGGTGTTCGAGACTCCGGTTGCACGCGCCGCCTCAACGAACTGCTCGTTCTTCAAACTCAAAACCTGCCCGCGCACGATGCGCGCCAGCGTCAGCCAGGAGATCGCGCCGAGCGCGACGAACAGCAGCAGCAGGCTTCTCTCAAACACGGCGAGCAGCACGACAATCATGATGATGTAAGGCAGCGAGTAGAGCACGTCCACCGCGCGCATCATCACCTCGTCGACGCGCCCGCCGAAGTAGCCGGAGATCGCGCCGTAGCTGACGCCGATGATGACCGAGACGAGCGTCGCCACCAAGCCCACCAATAGGCTGATGCGGCTGCCGTAGAGCACGCGCACGAGCAGGTCGCGCCCCAGCATGTCCGTCCCCAGAGGGTGCAGGCGCGAAGGCTGTGCCAGTTTGTTCGTGAGGTCTTGCGTCTCGTAGGTGAAGCCGTTGTACTGGAAGACGAACCAAGAGCCAACGAGCGCCAGCAGGACGACGAGGGCGACGATGATGCCGCCCGTCACGGCGAGTTTGTTTCGTCTGAGACGCCTCCATGCATCGTGCCAGAGGCTCGTCCCGCCTTTCACCTTTTCATCTTTCATATCTAATCCTCGGATCGAGATACGCATAGCTGATGTCAACCAGCAGGTTGAAGATCATCAACATGATGGCGAAGAAGGCCGTGATGCCGAGCAGCAGGAAATAGTCGCGGTTGTTCGCCGCATCAATGAAATAGCGCCCCAGCCCCGGCACTGAAAAGATCGTCTCCACGACAATCGTCCCGGCCAGCAAATCTGCCAGCGCAGGCCCCGTGAAGCTGACGACCGGCAGCAAGCCTCCGCGCAAGGCGTGACGGACGACCACATGCCACTCGCTCAAGCCTTTGGCGCGCGCCGTCCTGATGTAATCCTGACGGAGCGTCTCCAACATTCCCGAGCGCGTGAGGCGCGCGATGTAAGCGATGTAAACAGCCGAGAGCGTGAGCGCGGGCAGCAGCAGCGATGTGAGAGTCGGGATGCGCAGGTCGCCCCACTCGAACGCCCATTCCATGCGCGCGGGCGGAAGCCAGAACAATGTCAGGCTGAAGATAATGACGAGCAGCGGGCCGAGCACGAAGTTCGGTACGGAGACGCCGAACACCGCGCCGGACATCGTCAGATAATCGAGCCACGAGTTTGGCTTCAAGGATGAAAGGACGCCCGCCGCGAGTCCGACCGCCAGCGCAAGGGCGTAGGCCGTCAGTCCGAGGATGACCGAGACGGGCAGGGCTTCTTTGATAATATCGTTGACGCGCCGGTCTGTGTACTTCGTCGAGTCGCCGAAGTCCGGGTAAGGATGCCACGTATATCCTTTCGTCAAGGGGCTGTAAGTGAAGCCGAAGAGTCGCGCCATGAAGCGCCCGTACTGCACGTGGCGCGGCTGGTCGAAGCCGTACTTTGCGTTGAGGTTCGCTTCGATTTCGGGCGGCAGCCTCCGCTCACGGCTGAAGGGACTGCCCGGCGCGAGGTTAATCATGAAGAAGGTCAGCGTCAGCACGAGCAGCACGAGCGGCAGCATCACGATCAATCTTCTGATGACGAATTTGAACACAGCGCATCACCTCTCAATTAACGTGGAACGATGAACCACGGCAAATCTCCGTTGCATGTCCTGCAAGAATCTCTATCCTCAAGCAGAGCGAGAGTCTAAAAGCCGTCTTCCTTTGCGTTCTGCTTTCTTTGCGACTTTGCGTGAAACTTTATTTCACGCAAAGTCACAAAGAAAACAAAAGTTGAGCGATTGAAGATTTGATATTTCACGTCATCGTTCCGCGTTTTCTTTCCAGCCGGTATCAATCCATGCGTACTTGAACGGGTGAATGTCGTTCAAGGTCGGGACGAAGCCGCGCACGAAAGGTTTCTGAAGAAAGTAGTTGGTCTGGAAGTAGAGCGGGAGCATCGGCATCGCCGTCAGCAGATACTTTTCGCACTCGACTAATTTTTTCATGCGCGCCGCTTCGTCGGTCATCGAGTTCGCGTCTTCGAGCATCCTGTCATAACGCGGGTCAGCCCAGCCGCTCGCGTTGTTGGCGGAGTTGACGGTGAAGATGGCGAGGAACGTGTTAGGGTCAATATAGTCGCCGATCCACGCCGACTGCGAGACGCTGTTGTACTGCATGTCGTTCTGCGTCCTGAGGAAAACTTTGAACTCCTGCACGATCAGTTCGACATCCACGTTGAGGTTCCGTCGCCACTGTTGCTGAATAATCTCCGGCGTCTGCCGCGAGCTTTCGGCGGGACTCATGAACTCGACTTTCAACCTCCGCCCGTCGCGTCCCACGCCGTCCGGGTATCCGGCGCGCGCCAGCAACTCGCGTGCGCCGACAGGGTCGTAGGCGAGCACGTCGTAGGTCTTGCCGCCGATGACGATGTCGAGACGCTGTGGCGCGTCGTAATTCTCCATTGGCGGGATGACGTTAAGCGCAGGGAGTTGCCCCGCGCCGAGAAAGTCCGTGAGAGATTTCTTGTCGGTCGCCATGTTGAGGGCATAGCGCACGAGCACGTTATCGAAGGGCGGCTTTTTCGTGTTGATGCGCGGAATCACGGTGTTGAGTGCAGGGCTGAGACGAAAGTCCGTCTTCTGCCTGAGCAGTGGAATGAAAGCCTGCGGGATGCGCGTCGTCGCCATCAAGTCGAGGCTGCCCGCCTTGTAGAGATTAACGTTCGCCGTCTGGTCACCGACTGGAACGAAGGTTATCTGTTCGAGCGCGACCGTGTCGGCCTCGTAATAAGTCGGATTCTTCGAGACGATGATGCGGTCGTAGGGACTCCACTTTTGCATCCTGAACGCGCCGTTCGTGACGATATGTTCCGGTTGCGTCCAAGAGGATTCCAGACCGCGCGCCTTGGCTGCCTCTATCGCCTGCGAAGGGACAACCGCATAGACGGGGTGATAGAGCATCTTCAGAAAGAAGGCGGTCGGCGCGCGCAGGTCAACCTGAAAAGTGAAATCATCGAGGGCGCGAACGCCCAACTCTTCCGGCCTGAATTTCACCAACTCGGATTTTTGCGCGAGCGCCGCGAGTTGCGCGTCGCTCTTGATATTCTTCTCCGTGGTGACGATTTCCGCGCCCGTCGCCGGGTCTGTGCGAAAACGGTTTGTCGTCGTATCGAGCAGACGCACCTTGCCTTTGTTTATCTCTTCGGCATTCTTGACGAAATAGATGAGGTTCGCATTTTCAGCAGCGGTCAGCGGATCAACCGCGCGCCGCCACGAATAGACGAAATCCTGCGCGGTAATCAACTTCCCGTCGCTCCAACGCGCCGGAATATTATCGGGAGGCGCATGATGCCCGCGCGCAAAATCCTCTTTGAGCTTGCCCGCCGCGTAATCTTCTCTGAGCGTGTCTGTGTTCGGCAGGCGCACTCCGCGCGGCTGCTGATGGCCGCGCAGGTAGAAGGTGAACTGCGTGCTGTCGGCGTTGATATCGTAGTGCGTGGCGATTCCGGCGATGGGTTCGAGCGTCTGCGGGTGACTTTTCGTCAGCCCGTCGAAGAGCGTATCGAGAATCAGAAAAGTGTATTGTGTATTGACGCGTTGAGGGTCGAGCGAATCAGGCTCGATGGTGGTGTTGTAGACGAGTCGCTGCGCGGCGGGCGGCGTCGTCCTGCCGAAATACTTATCATCCGAGCGGCAGGCCGACACGGCCAGCGCGCACGTTATCAGGAAACAGAAAGCGGCTCTCGCATCAAGTTTCATCAGATTCACCGGCGAGTCCGTGTTAAAGCAGAAAACCTACCGCCCGTTCGAGCATGAATTTTTGCAGTCCGCGCGAAAGTTATTGTCAGTGGACAAATTTGCTGGCGCTCTTTTTCATCTCGCGCACCGCTTCCTCCCATGGCAAGCCCGGCATTTCCGTCTTCGTCAGGTAACGCAGCCGTAAGCAATCTTCAGCCGTGAATAGCAGGCGGTTGGAAATGAGGAAGTGCTCCCCGACCCACTGCGCCTTGAACATCTCGATAACATCTTCGCGCTTGAGAGGAAAGATTAGCGTTTCTCTGCTTCGGGTGACAATCTCTTTCCCGACGCGCGCTCTTTTTTTCTTCGCGGAAGAAGATGAAGCGTCCATGGCGGATTCCAGTACCTTCCCCAGTTCTTCGGGCTTTATGCCCTGCGACCTCGGATTCGTGACAAGCTGCGGCTTGGTTTGCGCGGCAGACAAGTTTTGCAGTTTACTGACGTACAACAGGTTGGTTAAATAGTTACAGCCGGAGCCGGTCGAGCGTGGGACGTGATGATCTGCGTGCGCCTGTTTGTGTCCTTCCCAAGGGCCGATCTCCTCTTCGGCGATGGGGTCTGTGTAGTAAGCCTGAACATTTTTATCCAGCATGGAGGTCTTGGCAGGCCGCACGTCTGAAAGGAATTTACCACCGTTCGCGTAAATATTATAAAGCTGCGCCAGTGTGCGCTGCGCTTGGCTGAAAACGCCTCCCTTCTGGATGGTCGTTCGAGAAGCGTCCATCAATACTCGAACTGCATCGTCGCTCGCATCCAACATTGTTAGCGCCCTCTGAAATAACACTTCGTTCGATATTAAGAAATCAAGACAGCGATAGGGGCGCGGCACATGAGGTTCAGGAATACACAGCGGTATTGGTCCCTCTTCCTTCGGCAGAGGATTCCATTCCGCCCAATTCTCTTTCAGTTTACCTTTAATAACTAAGTCCTCTTTTGCCAGTTCGATCTCGGCCAACTGAAATACTTTTTTCAATTCATCGGATGGCTGTGGAATCTCGATGAGCGCCGCGATGTCATCAGCCGTATGACCGACCGGCGCGAATTCAAAGATGCAGACATGATCTTTAGCCCGGTGAAGAGACACGATGAAGGATGACGGAAGCCTTTTATCTTCGCGTTTGTACTCGATAGATATCCTCAGATAGATGTCCCAGAGATTCTCTTCGTCAAACTGCGCATAGCGACATAAGGTGATGGTGGCGATGGTTATTTCGTCATTCAACGGATTGGGACGGCGCTGCTTGGCCTCCCAGAAAGACGGGTGTTGGGTCATCGCCGTGATGCGCTTTTCGCACATGCGCCAGGGGCCGGAGACATTTACGGCCTGATGCATGGGCGCGATGATGAAAGAATTGTGCGGCGCTCCGGCGGAACTCATCAGCAGATGACCGAGTTGATAGTAGCCTTCCAGATCGAAATCATTATCTATTTTGAGATGCTCGTCTTTCTCTCGCCAACCCGACAGCAGGGCGAGAGGAAGCGCGGCGACTCCCTGATTCGGTCCATTAAAATTTTTCTTACTGCCGCCGAGCAGAGTGAATAGCGGCACTCTGATTTGTAGCGGGCGCAGTTTTGAGAATTTGTACTCCTGCGCGAGAATCGTCGTTCCATCCACCAGTTTCATAAAAGCAAACTGGAGGTCTTCGATGTTGTGTGAAGTAGTTGCCACTATGTTGTCTGACATCATGTCAATGCTGGCGTTCACGACGGCGGGGGCATTTCTGATTGGCTCGCCAAGCTCTTCCACAGCGATTGACGGCAAGTCGTGATCCTGCTCGACAAACTCACGGATTGACGCTTCCGTTTCCACAATCATCTCTGCGTATAATGTTTCCTTATCAACCTCGCTTAAATTGAAAACGACTTCGACGATGAAGCCCTCTCCCTCCAACGTCACTGAAAGGTCAGCCCCGTCACCCTGTGCCGCGAATTCATAACTCCGGCTGACGGAAGTGAAGAGAGTTCCCATGCTCTCGCTTTCCTCATCCGAGTTGTTTTCCTCATCCGAATTGTTTTCATTGATCTCCACCCCGACTTTGACCATCATCGTGCATCTTTGTCGAAAGAGCGCCCCCAGATTAACGGTATAGAACATCGGCGGAGAGTTGAGGTCGGCCACCTCCACTTCGGTCGGGTCAACGTCGCTCGTCAGCGTGACTTTAACGCTCTCGACGTTACTGACCTCGCCTGCAACCGAGATGATTGTCTTGACATAGATTTCCCGCATTTTGGCTTCTCCGGCTTGTTAACTTTTGACATCCTCAAGCGGCTCTTCGTCCTCCTCATCTTCCTGAGCATCCGGCGCGGGTACTTGATAGTCTTCGTAATCTTCCTGAGCGCCTTCGACATCCTCGAATTTTTTGGGTCTGTCGTGGAGCAAGGACAGACGCTCGCGCGTTTCCTGATTTATCTCGCCAGTCGCCGCCAGCCCCGCGAATTCCTGAAAACTCTTCAGCACCTCGCGCGTCTCTTTGTCCAGCGTTCCCGACAGCTGCTCTCTGAGCAGACTGAGATTGTAAAGTCGCTGCTGGATGCCCTTGACCTCTAAGGCGGGCTGGAGCCTGCCGAGAAGGATTTCTATCGGCGGCTCTTCGCCGACGCGCAATTCGCCGCGCCGCGCGCCGGGAGGCACGACAACCGTAAACACGCCCTCCTCATCGGTCTGCCCCTTCGTCGTCTTTCCGTCAATGTTGATTTCATAATCCACTTTCGCGCGCTGCTCGCGGTTGAGGAACAACTGCATTCTGAAGATGGCGGGGATGCCGAGCCGGCGGAAGCAGTGCTTATAGCCTGTTTCTTTGGAAACCATCTTGAGCGTTTTATCAGGGATGGTCAGGATATCGCCCGGCTTCAGCACGTTGGGGTCGGGTCGTATCTTTCGGAGTTCGGCGTTGGCGTCATCCTTCCAGATGGTCTCCGGCGCAAAGCCGTAGTCTTCCGCGATTGAGGAGATGCCTTCATCCTCTTCTACTTTGTGTTGTGCACCCAAGTATCGCTCCAATCGTTGAGGTGTCAATCAGATTTGTCGAAAGACAGTGGATGAGGCGCGCGGGATGGCAGAGGCGGCAATCGCGGTGTAGGCGTAAGTTATCGGCATCAGCGCAGGCGTGCCTTAACTATTGCCGCATGAGTTTCTGACTATCTTCTATAGGCATGACCGAAAAGAGATTTGAGATTTCAAATTCTGCTTCTCCGTGCCTGCTGTGGCCTGTTCGTAGGCTGAATCGTGCTCTTAATTTTCAGAGCCGCGTGTAATATCCGCCTTGCGCGCACGGACGGCACAGCGTCTTCCCGTCGGCGCTCAACACCTCGCGCCCGTCGTTGATGCCTTCGCCGCAGCGCGCGCAGATGACGCGCGAGCGCGGGCGTCCCGGCGCATCCATCTCGCCATAGCTGACGCCGACCCTCTCAACTTTGAATAAATCCTCGTCCGTCGCCTCGCGGTATGCGAGAAACTGCCGCTCCTTCTTGCTCTCTATCTCAGGATGACGCTCGTCTGCAAGCTGGCGCGACTCTTCGCGCGCGACGACGCGGACGGCCTCGCCCGTCTCCGTGTTGAGAAATGTCGCCGCGACCTTACCGTAATCAAAATATTTCAGACTCCTCTTGCCGAGCCGCACGCCGGTCACCGCGCTCACGGCGTCGGCCATGCAACGGTCAATCTCGACCCATACGATCAGCTTCTTCCGATCCGCTCCGCGCGGGTCGTCAATGCCCGTCAGGCGGCAGCCGAGGACAGCCATCCTCGTGCCCAAAAGTTGTCCCGCGCACATGTGACCATGCAGGCGGCCACACGCTTCCAACAACTCATCGAGCGATTGCATAACTCAACTTTATCACTTTCATTTTTGAACGGATAAAAATTAGGCCGACCCGGAATTCACCCACGCAAGGCACAGACATCTAAACTTTGAAATCCTTAATCTTCAATCACATCGAGCTTGTGCAGCCGAGCGATCAGTTGCGGCAATTCTTCCTGCGTATAGACGGGCAGGCCATCAATCGCCACGCCCTCCGCAGCAGCCTCGCGCCATGCGGCAAAGCGTTCGCGCGCAGTCACCGTCGTTGTCGCCGTCTCTGCGCCCGTCTCATCGTAGAGGTAGAGCGCAGAAGTTTTGGCGAGCGCGCGCCGAGCCGAAGGTTTAATCTTGCCTCCACCCGCGCGCGCCACCATCAGCGCAAAATCAACGTCCATAAATTTCAGAAAACTGTTGCCCTCGATAAAGACCCCATGCGACTGCACGCGTTCGAGCGCCAGCTTGATGCCCGACTCAACCTGCCCGTCCGTGACGACCGCCCAATGGACGTTCGACGCCCCGGCGTCCCAATAGCGACCCGTATCCTTGCCCACCGCGTATGTCTCCCGGCGACCCGAATAGATAACCGGCTCATCCTTGAGCAGATGGCTAACACAACAGGCATGCGCGCTCTTACCGCACGAGCGGTAATGTCCCCGCGTCATCTTAATGGCCTCCCAACCGGGAAAAGCACGCAGCAATTCGCAGAGCAGGGTGGTCTTCCCTACCTCCGACGAAAATCCGCCAACCGCTACAGTGATGCGCTCCATACTTTTTAAAACTCTCGACAACACACATCCTACTAGACTACCCGGCCTTCGCGCCACATGAGACAAGGGCACTTTCAGGTTTTCGGATTTTCTGCCAAAAACGGCTTGGAGTAGTGAGTGGTGGAAGACGGCAGGCGGTTTTCTCAACTGTGGCTCGACATCCTTACGCCCGTGTCGCCGCGAGCCACTCAGGTAAGGGTGCTTTAGGAAACGACTCTCCCGCGACGACAGTTTTCTTCCCTAATGATTGTACTAAGAGGCTTCGCTTTCCAACCGGGACAGCGCCTCCCGCGCCGATTCCGCATCCGGCGACCCGATTTTCTCTAAAATTCTGAGTGACTCGCGTGCCAGACGTACAGCCTCAGTCTTGTCTCCCTCCTGCGCGGCGAGCAGTCCCAGTTGATGTAGAACTCCAGCTATGCTCCTCTGGCTATCCAAGTGCCTGTAGATCGTTAAACTCTCGTTGAAGCGTTGCTGTGCTTCCGCGACCTCACCTAGCTCTCTAGCCACACGACCTAGTCCCTGCAAGTTATCGGCGACGCCGGACTTGTGACCAAGTCTCCTGCTTATTTCCATGCTCTCGCCGTAGAGCCGCCGTGCTTCTTCCACCTTCCCCGCATCCTGCGCGAGCCTGCCGAGTCCGCTCAGCGTTTGAGCGATGCCGCTCTGGTCGCCGAGTTTCTTACTGATTTCCAAACTCTCGTTATAAAGCCGTCGTGCTTCTATCAACTCTCCGCGCTCCAAATGCATGATTGCTGTATTATGCGTAAAAATCGCTATTGCATTTTCCGACGCGAGATTGCGCGCGGCTTCAATCGCTTGGTGGCCTCGGCGTATGGCCTCATCCCAATAACCATGCATTGTTAATAATCCGTTGACGCCGTCACGATTGATAGCGCTCACCAGCCGAAGCACGCTCTCCCAATCATGGAGAGCGAACGCCACATCCATCGCACTTAAGATATTATTTTTCTCCGTTTCCAGCGCGCCGTAATCTTCCGGCGTCGGCTGCGCGTGCGCTTCGGCGTAATCGAGGAAATATGCGACGAAGCGTTGACGGAACTCTTCGGCTCGCTCGTCTTTCGCTAGGCGCGCGGCGGCCAGACTGCGCGTTAAGCCTTCGATGGTAAAGCGGCGGTTGGCATCCAACCCCTTTATCAGCCAGAGCGCGTGCAGATTCTTGACCGCTTCATTCAGTCGCTTCTGGTTGTCGCCGAAGCCCGCCACGGCGGCCAGCGCGGGGCGGGCTGCGCTCGGTACAAAGAGTGAGAGAGCAAGAAGTGTGGCGCGACCGTCGTCGCCCAGTTGCGGCAGGTTGAAGGAACGGTCGAAGACGCGTTCGGCAGCTTGGCCTTGACCACCTTCCAACTCGTCGAACACTTTCCGTGGAGACTTCGCTTCGTCAATCTGTCCGACCACCCAGAGCATGAGGTAAGGATTGGCCTCCGCCGTCTTGATGATGCGGTTGCGTACCTGTTTGGTGAAATTGTCCGGCTCTTGTGTCTGTTCGATTGCCTGCTCCAAAAACTCTTGCGTCTCTTTGGGCGTCATTCCTGTGATTGGAATGCTACGTGCGGAAGCAACTCTCTGACGGGTGGTTATGAGTGATGAACATTTTGCTTGTTGCATGAGAAATTCAGTGCAACGCACGCGCTCGTCTTCAGAGGCGACCGTTTCAAAGTTGTCCAGCACGACGAGTGTCGGGGCGGTAGCGAGCAGCGCGGCGACCGCCTCGGCTTTTGGCTCTTGAGCTAATTTGAGAAGGTCGGGTTGTTCTAGCTGTTTGGCAATTTCATCTAAAAGTATGGAGAAGGTGAAATCAGTGCGTTTCTCTGCGCTGGCCCAGACAATGCGTTGTCCGAAACGAGCGGTTAAGGCGCTCGCCGCTTCGGAGGCGAGCCTTGTTTTGCCGACGCCGCCCTTGCCCCAGAGCACGACCAAGCTTTTGTGTTCGGGGGCAAGTTCCTCCTTCAAACGTTCAAGAATGTCATGGCCTTTCTTATCGTAGCGCCTGACGAAATTGATGATGTGAGAAGTGGGCACGGCTGGCGGCGGTGGCGGGGGATTGTTGCTGCCCTCCGACAGTTCTTCGACGGCGGCGCGGATGCCTTTGGCGACATCTTCAAATGCTTTATCGCGGTTTGCCCAGCCGGTCACAGGCTTGGCGTTTGAAGGTAGAAACTGGAGTTTACTGAAGGGCGCGCCTTTCCAATCAACAGCACGAAGGAGAATGGGTATCACGCGAGCATCTTTGGCATGATGCCTTTCCATCGCCCGTTTCACCTCGACATCGTTGCAGTAATCCGAGGCCATGAAACTCTCGCTGATGAGCAGGAGAATCACTTGAGCCGAGTTTAAGCGCTCGTCAATTTCACCTTCCCATTCCTGGCCCGCGCCGATCTTCTTGTCGTGCCAGTCGGCAATTACTCCCTGACGTTTCAAGTTTTCAAGCTGCTTGACCAATCCCTGTAGTAGCTTCTCGTCTTGATGAGAGTAAGAGTAGAAGACTTCGACGCTCTGCGTGGCCTCTGATTGCCGGTCGCGGGTCGGTAGTTGTTCTCCGGTAATGGCACGCCAGAGATCGCGGAGGCCGTCCTCGAATCGCGCCGCGCCATCGCGGAACTCAACTACCGGGCTGCCGCCACTGAAAGATGCCCTGATGCCAGAGCGCGAAATTTGTATCAGCCAACCGCGCCGGCCCCACGGCTCGGGGCGCGAGGACTCCAGCTGCATTAGGACATCCGAATAGTCGTCATCGCCAGAGATGACGAAGCCGACCTTACGGCTTAAACCGAATCTGGACTTTAGCGACTCCAAATCGCTTTCCGGCTCAGTCAACGAATCAAATGATGAGGTCGCCACCTTGAGGCGCTTACCATTCCAGTTATGTTCTTCCAAGCGTTGCACGAGAGTTCTCGCCCATTTCTCGGCATTCGCGTGGTAAAGGAGAAGGAAGTCGTAGTCGAAGCGCGGGCGGATGGTGAAGATGTCGCCGAGGGCCGTACGGACGGCAACATCGCCGTAGCCGACGGGGACGCGGCGCGTCTCTTCGGGCAGAAGGCTCAACTGGCGGAGGCGACGACGGTCGTCCTCCATCCAAGAGATTTCGAGGAGGAGGCGATAAGTGTCCGGGACTTCGACCACTTCCGCTACGGACGCGGGCGGGTAGCTGAACTCGACGAGCATCGGCGGCTCAGCAGGTGCCGACCCGACCTTCGTGCTCGCCGCCGTCGGCGTGGGCACCGTTCCTGCCGCGTTAACCATCGCGGCCTCCGTGTCCGCCGACTCGTTCTTCAACAGACGGACGCCGACGTTGACGCGCGCAATCTGCTTGACCGAAAACTCGTTCAGCCATGCCTCCGCTACGCTACCGCTCGGTATCGCGTCGAGCACCGGGCCGACGCCCGTCCGCATGCCAGCCGCGAGCGAAAGCTTGAGTGCAGCTTCGGTCGAGCGCGCCTTCTCTGGCAGCGACTTCAGCGCGCGGCTCGCCCAGCGCGCGATGCCCGCCCGGCCTGCCCTCAGCCGGGCCAGCGCCGCCTGTAAGCGCTCCTCAATGACTGCCTCGTTGTCCTCGCATACGAGTCCGAGCCACGTCAACTCCTCCTCAAGACGCAGCGCGTACGGCGCGCCCGCGTGGAACTCCTCGATCACTTCCCATGCACTGTGCAGGAGTTGCGGATCTGCGGCGAGGTCTCGACGTAGCAGTTCGAGAGTGTTGCGCTCAAACTCCAACGCCAGCGGCGTCTGAGATCGAACAAGCGGGCTGAACCAGAGATCGGCCTCCGCGCCAGCGTCTACGCCGGGGAAGAGACACAGACGTAACGCGCGCACTAGTTCCGGCTCGACGCGGACAGCCAGCGAGGCCGCCAGCGCGAGGCGGTACGCCTCGCCGTTTTCCTCTTTGAAGGCTTCGATGAGGGCACGCGCGTCTTCGGTCTTCACGGCAGTTCAGTCTCGCGTGATGTCTTACGGAAGTTAGCGATCACTGCGGCGGTAGTGACACGATCCCACTGTACGATATTCATCAGTCGTGCGAGCCGGCGCGGCCAGCGCGAGGGCTTGTACGGAACGAAGGCGAGCAGCGGACAGAGAGAGCGCCGCACTTCAGCGGCGAAGAGAGACCACTCGTCCTCGCCCGCCCAATCGGCGGCCAGCATCGGACGGCAGCTGCCGAGGTCGGAAAGAAGCACGACCGGCGTGCCGGGCGGGGGCGGCTGGTAGCGTCGCCAAGGCTTCGTCCCGCCGCCCGCCCCGCGCGCGGGGCTACCGACGAAGCGCAGGACTGCGACCATCTCCGCGCCCGCGACGTTGCGAATCTCCTTGAGTAGCCACGCCTGATCCTTGACGAAGGGCATCATCGCCTGACTCTTGTCCAGGAGCACCTGCGCACCGCGACCAAGCGTCCATGAAGGAAGCGTCGGTAGTCGCCCGATATCCTCACACCTCGCCAGCATCTCCGTGACAGCTTCCACGTCGAGCGGCCCGTCGCCGCCCGGTGTGGCCAGCGCTGCGCTCAGGATGCCTCGCGTTAACTGGGGCATCAGTAGAGGGACGAGTGACGGCGTCTCGATCTTCCCTTCATCCTGCGGTGGAGGCGGCCCGAGGTCGGGGGCCCATGCCTCCTTCTCACCTGACGCGCGGCTCACTTCGACGGGGATGGCCGCGCGATCCTCTTCCGCAGCGACCCGCCGGGACTGACGCGCCTCGCCCTCGGCAGGATCGTCTTCGTCCTCGTCACCGCGCAACGGTTCCTCGTCAGCCATGCGTTGCGGGGTCACGCGGGCGGGATAACTCTCCTCCTCGCGCACCTCCACCGAGAGGCCGAGCATCTCCGCAACGAATTTGATGATCGTGGGATCGTTGAGGTCCAGCCGGCGGACGGCGCGCGCCAGATCGCCGAGAAAGATCGCAGGACTTTTTCCTCTCATCGCTCGCGCCTCATGCCGTCGCCTGCCGCTTTGAGAGTGTCGCGCTGGTGACCACTTGCCACTCGTCTTCCTTCCGTGGGCTGAGGCCGAGGTCGCTGAAGGCGCGCACCGTGTCGAGGTATTCGGCTGTGCTCGGAGCAGGCGGCGCGGCCGCCCCCTTGACCACCGCGCCCTTGCCCGGCCCCGCGCCCTCCGCAGCCATTTTGACGACGCGCGCGGCGATGGGGCGGTAGATATTCAGAGAGTCAGGGCCGTAGTGCTGCTCGGCGATTTTGACGAGCAGGTCTTCGTCCGGCGGGTCAAGCTCCAACACGACGCAACGGCGCATGAACGCTGTCGGAAGCACGCGCTCGTCGTTGGTCGTGATAAGCAACAGGAGCGGTCGCTGTGCCACGACCGTCGTATTCGTCTCTCTAACCTTGAATTCAAACGAACCGATGGGAACAAGCAGGTTGTTTGGCACGTCCGGATCAGCCTTGTCGATCTCATCTAGCAGCACGACGGCCCCAGCATCCTTCGGCCCGATGCCGGGATCGACGGTCACATCCTCCACGCCCTCCCCCGTAGGCAGGCCACGCCGTGCGGCGCTCGCCGGGTTGAACGCCCACCAGAGGACGCCCGGCTCGACATAGTGTGCCGACTGTTCGCGAAGCCGTTTGGCCTGCGCGTCGCTCAGCCGCCGCAACGAGTCGAAAGTCCACAGCAGGTCGCGCGCCTGCGTGCGCGAGGTGACGACCTGCTCGTAATAACACCACTTCATCCGCCGCGCAATGTTGCACGCCAGCGAGGACTTTCCGCCGCCCGAGGGGCCGCGCACAAGCATCGGACGACCCGTCGCCAGAGCGACGTTGACGGCCAGTTCGATCTTATCGTTGTAGACGTAGACTAGTCCGTCGCGCCTGTCGCCGACCTGCACGACGCGCCCCGTGGCTTCTTCCTCGTCGGCCTCGTCCCGCTCCCCGACCTTCGGCCATGGAACTTGCTTCTGCGGCTCGTCGTTAACAATGTCGAAATACTTCTGGTAGTCCATGCCGCTCATTCGCTCCCTCTACTTCGAGCGTATCAAGACGCCCTTTTTGTACGTGACCAAGCCAAAGAGCTTCTCGTCCCAGCCGGGAGACAGTTCCGGCTTCAGGAAGAGCACCTGCCAGTCCTTCAGCCCGGGCGCGTCGAAGGCATGATCATCGCCGAGCATGAAGAAGGTAAAGGATTGTAGGCTCTCGCGCAGCATGCCGAGAACCTCCTCGTCGAAATCCTTCGGGACGAAGATAAATATCGGCTCCTCCTGCTCGGCGGTGTTCAGCACCAGCTCGATTTCTTTCGCGCTCGGCGTGTACCCCTCCTCAAAACCCAGCACCAACTGCTTCTGGATTTCGTCTATCAGTTGATCCACTTTAGCCTCGGGCGTCATCTCCTCTTGACCGTCCTGACTGCTGATTGTAGCGAACATCCAATCGCGGTCGGCATGGGCCCGCCGGATGTAGCTTTTACCGGTGAACGGACACATCACGCCATTAACCCTGATGGCTCTTTGGCGGCGGGGTCGTTTATTCATCCGCGGCAACTCTGAGACCGCTTCGGGATCGACCCACAGTGGCTCCAAGAGAGAGAGGACTTCAGCGAGTTTCTGACCACTGCCCGGGATTTTGTCCGCGAGGAAAAGGAGCACGCGCACCGCCTCTTCGAGCTCGACGGCGAGCAGTTCGCGCGCGAGTTGCTGAGCGCACTTTTCATCCGTCTGCCACAGCAGCCTTTTCCCAAGCTTCCCGGCGGCGGCTGAGAGCGCCGTTCGATCCCCCTGTGGCAATGCGGACAGGATTTGCCCCACCTTCTTCTCAAGCTTCCAGAGCGGCCCCCCAAGGTCCGCTCCATCCTTCAACGGCTTCAGGCTTTTAAGTACCTGTCCGACGACCTCATCGGTGGTTCCCGCCGCAGCTTGTATCGCATTAAGCTCCAATGGGGCGAAGTCCCCATGCGTGAGCATGTCGGCGGTCACGGGCGGGATGAGCACCGGAACGAGGATGAATTCCTCGTCCATCTCGCGGCGATAGCCGAGAATCGTCGCCTCCTTCTTGACCCAAGGGGACTGCTGGAGTGCGTGCTCCGAGAGCAGCACCACCGCCCCATGGCACAGGCCCATCCATGTATGCAGTTCCTTCCGCCACTCGACGGTCGGATGCAAACGCTTCTTGTCGAGCAGGACTTCGTATTCTTGAGACAGCGCCCCGTATAGCTTTGCCAAGAGTTCGCGCGCCAGCACTTCCTTCGCGCTATGGCTGACGAAGATCAGAGGATAATAAGTTTCATGGCCCGGCATGCGCGCAAACTGTGGATGACGAGAAAATCGTGAGCTTTCAAAGTCGGTAAAGCCTTCGCTCCGAAGAGCCGTGATGGCGGAGCGCCGCCATTATAATCTAAACCATTGCCATCGCCAGTCGGAAAACAGTTATCCGAATTGTCGCCGCCGCGCGGAAAATTTTCCGACGCTACCAACCGCTCACCCCGGTGGGCGCTTCCGGGCCGGGCTTTTCCTGTATGAAGGGGATCACGGATTGCTTCAACGAGTTGAGACCGACCAAGCTTATGCTCATACCGCTCTGCGACCGCAGGCGGGGCATTGCCCGGTGGAGCATCTGCATTAACTGCCAATATAGAAGTCAGTTCGCCCCAATCGGGCATTGAATAACCGCTTGGCGAAAGACACTCCTATCACTTTTTTAGCTTAACTCCTGCCAATAATTGGTTGAAGTCTCAAAAAATAATGGAGAACAAATAAAATCAGGCTCCTGAGCAAAGCGCTCAAGAGCCTGATATATAAACCGTATCCGTCTCAGCCTATGCTATTTATGCCGCAGAGGGGAGACAGTTTTTAAAAACCGTCACCGGCAACGAAACAGTAGGCAAAGTCCAAAAACGTATCCCATATACATTTACGTCTAACCCCTTTATATTCGCTAGGTTGCAGACACCAAGCTGACTCAGGTTTTATATAACGGTGTCCGAAAAATACAAAACTGTCCAAAAAGTCACCTGTTTAGATTTTAATACTTCTGCTATGTCCTGATGAATTTCATGGCTTCCATCTGTTTGTGTAGATACATCCTCATCATAAGCCCCCACTCAAACTCCCGTCCTTTCTCTGTGGAGAAGAATGAAAGCGCCTCTTTGTACAGATCCAAGACAGTTTTCTCCAGTGCCGGGATGTCGGGCGCGCTTAACATTGCCGAGGCCACACCGTGAATAATCCTCCTCCACCAGTCTGCGTAGACACCTCCTTTCAACACAAAGCCGCTCTCACTGTCGAATCCGACGAAGGTACGCCCCTTGGTCATGTAATCGTAGGATTTGCCGAGTTCAGCGGCAGTATCAGAGCAAAAGGCCAATAGAAACTTGGGGACTATTGGCACATGAGATTCATCGAAAAAAGATGAATGAGCTGTTCTGTAGTCAGGCGCACTGCGCTGAGCACCTGGACCGAGCAACGAGTTTTTTTCGCCGTGGCCACAAAAGATAAGTGCGACATTCGTTGCCAAGGGGTCAATAGACTTTTGAGAGAGCAATTTGTCATAAGTGAGCGGACTTTCAATTTTACACAACAGGGTGGGTGCGCCAAGTCCGGGGAAATTTTCCAGTAGCTTTGAGGTGTATTCTGTCAAATTATCGTGCGAGGGCGCGACAAGCAGAATGACGGGGTGATTACCGCCGGTAAAGCTACTCTGCTGGTTCGTCGTTACAGTCGTATCGTTGTGAATCATCCTAGTCAATACCAAGAGAGTGCTTAAACTCACTAACTAGCATTTGGACGTGCGCGAAGCCCACCTCTGTTTCGTTTGGAACTTCCTCGGCCATATCGTTTGCGCTGTAGACCCTTTTACCATAGTAGAGAATTGGTTCCTCCGGGTCACTTCTAGATCTCAACCAGTTTACCAATATTAGTTTTAACTCCTCCATTAACATGTCCGAGGGCATTGGCACGGTAGCGGCAGGTACGACCTTCACAGCGACATGCTGCCCGACCAATTCCTCGACGCGCAGTGCAATATCACTCACCCGTTTCTGACTCTCCTCTTGAGTTATCAACTCAAGGATCTTAGTAAGGCCCGGAGATTTTTCCAATAAAGAAACCCCCTCTTTCTGGAGTTCCTTACGCCGAGGAGAAGAAGACCAACCAGCCCCGGTAAAGGCCACTATTTTCGCCCCGCCGAAAAGCGACTTGTTTTGTAGGACGAACTCGTCGCCCCGCGTTTTCGACAAATCTCCGAAGTTAATGTCCACAGCAATCAACTGATACTTAACATCACCACTCTCTTTTAGTATCTGTGCAGCCTCGTCCGGCGTACGCGCGGTGTCAACTTCATAACCTTGCGACGAGAAGAATTCCCGCGCCCCCTCAAGGAAGCGTTCGTCATCATCCACAATCAAAATGCAGGGGCGCGCTAAGGACACTTCGATCATCGCGACGTCCTTTTTCTCCGTACCCTTCATGCTTTTCCTCCTGAATCGCTGACACCGGTCGCCGGGTCGCGTCGGGCCGTTTCTACTTCCATCTCCTCACCCCCTGAATCTTTCGCACCGGCCAACTCGGCATCCCTCTCCGGGGAGTTTTCGTAGTCTTGCCGCGCAGCTTTTTTAAGTGCATTCCACTCGGGCAAGAGTATGGTGACTCTCGTTCCTTCACCCACCTTACTATCAAAGGCAATACTGCCTTCGTGAATAGCCACAATTCGTTTGCTGATGAAAAGCCCGATGCCGCTGTTCGGCCTCTTCTCACTCCTGGTCGTAAACAGAGTGCCCAACTGGTTAAAGTTCTCTTCGCGAATCCCTTCCCCGTTGTCCTCAATCTCGACTTTAGCCCAGTGCGAAATATTTTTAGGACTTACGCAAAAAGCTGATTCGTAGATAATGGCAGGATGATTTCTGCCAG
>CAXTRQ010000040.1:0-38016 GCA_964246705.1 uncultured Pyrinomonadaceae bacterium | reverse complement strand
TGCCGGGGAGCGCCGCTAAGTGTCAGAAGACGCCCCCGATAGCTGAACTGTTACCATCGGGGGTATCTGTTCAGCTAACGTGTAAAGGTAAGCAAAAAAAGGTGATTCCGGCGAGACAGAGGCGTCATTTGTCAGCAGTATCCCCGCCTTTGCCGATGCCTCGAATGTTCTATTCAGAAGGTGAGCGCCCTGTGCCGCCGAAGTTGCCCATCTCAATGCCTTGGCAGATCTACCATGCCTATCTCAGTGGCCCGAGCGCGCTCTTCCGCCTCTTTGAAGACGCCTTCGGGAGGCAGGCTCTCTATGGTGCTTCCGACCCTGACCAGCAACAGCGGGAGATCAAGAGCTTGTCCGAGCACATTGGGCGGCTCAAGATGCAGATCGAGAGGCTCCAGGCCGAGACCACCGACCTCCGCTATCGCAACGTTCAACTTCTGCGCCGCAACTCAGAGCTTGAAGCACAACTCGCGAAAGATTCGCACAACTCTTCGCGCCCGCCCGCTTCGGATCCACCATGGGCGAAGCGGAGCAAGCGTCTCCGCCGTCCGTCAGGCCACCCGCCGGGCGGGCAAGCGAGTCGTCGGGGGACGACGCGTCCCCTGTCGGCACGCCCCGGTCAGCGACGAAGAATAAATTGAGTGACGCGAATATCACCAGGGAGGTCTTGAGTGTGCAACTACCGCCGGCGCAAAGTATAGAGCTTGCGCCTTCCACAGCCCTGCGGTTCGAGGAGCGGCTCGCTGCCCCCTTCATCCAGAAGTCACTGTCAAACGAGACACGGGAGGCGTACCGGCGCGGGATTCGAGATTTCTTCGCTCAAGTCGGCGGCTTGCATCCGACGCATATCACTCCCGATCACGTGCTCGGCTACCGCGACCGGCTCGTGCGGGACAAGCGCAGGCCAGCGACGGTCGCGGCGAAGCTCTCGGTCGTGCGCTCGTTCTTCGCCTATCTCCAAGCAGCCGGTGTAGTCTCCGTCAACCCGGCCTCAACGAAGCTCGTTCCACCGCCAGCAGTCACTTCCGTACATGCCGGACGCGCACTCACTCCGAAGGAGGCGCGTCACCTGCTGGCCGCGCCTGACAAGGCGAAGCCGGAGGGGGCGCGTGACTACGCGCGGCTGCTCGTCATGTTGCGCCTGTCACTACGAGTGTCGGAAGTGTGTGGCCTGCGGCGCTCGTCCATCATTGCTAGTCAGGGGCGGTGGATCTTGAAGTGTAAAGTCAAAGGGGGGAGGGATGAGGTCTGGCCACTGCCAGCGGACATCAAGGAGGCAATAGACAAATATCTGAGGCTGGACTTCCGACGCCGGCAGAGCTTGCACAGCGACGGGCCAGATGCGCCGCTCTTCCAGCCGCACTCGAACTACCGGACACTGGTCTTCGACAAAGCGCTCAGCCCTCGACACGTGCAGCGGATTGTGGCGCGCTGGGGACAGTTCTCCGGGGTAGGAAAGGTTACACCACACGATCTCCGGCGAACCGTCGTGACCGAGTTGCTGAACCGTGGACACAGCTATCGTGAGGTGCAGATGGTGACAAAGCACAAAGACCCGAAGACGGTGATGAGGTACGACCGGGCGAGAGAGAATTTGGAGAACAGTCCCGTCAATACTTTGAATTATGATGCCGACTGACGCGGCCACGACCGAAGGTGATGGGAAGCGCCACGCCAAGAGCATTACATCTTTGCCTAGCAGGAGCGCCGCGAGCGTGTGGCGATTAATCGTCTCGTTGCTGATCCGGCAGGTTTGCTCAATAAAGGTTGGCTCGAAGTGGTGCCATTTGAACGAGGATTTATTTTGTTTCAAGAGTACGATTCTCAATGAGTGATGGCTGAGATGAAGGGCGGATTATAGCCGGAGAGGTGATTCCTGCAACACTACCCATTGCCGCCGTATCCTCAATTCACCGTCGAGATTGATAATCTCTCATGAACGCGAGACATTCCGGCGTGGTAACCGTTCCGCAGCGAAATCTATTCGGTTGATAGCGCAATCTTTGGATCAACCATGGTTGCTCTGCGCGCAGGGAGATAGCACGCTAAGAGCGCGACGAGAGACATCAAAAACAGGGATGCGACGTAGGTCGCGGGGTCGGCTGCGCTAAGCCCGAAAAGCAGGCTGGACATCAACCGGGTCAGAGCATAAGCGCAGGGCACGCCGATAAGCATTCCGACGAGCGTCAGACCCATGCCGTGCCGGATGATTAGTTTGTATATATCCCTGTTTTGCGCGCCGAGGGCGATGCGTATGCCGATCTCTTGCGTGCGCTGCGTAACGGAATAAGAGATCACGCCGAAAATCCCAATCGCCGCCAGCGCCAACGCGAGCAGCGCGAAAATGCCGAGCAAGAGCATCACAAAATGCGGTTGTGAAATCGAGTCGGTGAGAATCTTGTCCATACTCCTGATGCTGAAGACGGGTTGATTCCTGTCCACCGAGAGAACCGTGTTGAGAAGGCTTGGCACGACCGGCATCGGATCAGAAGCCGTGCGCACCACCAGATTCATATTCGCCGAAGGCCGTTGCAGGTACGGCTCGTATATCTGCGCCCCAGAATCAGCGTCTAGCCCGAATTGTCTGACATCGCCTGCGATGCCGATAATCTCCGGCTTGATAGGTGGACTGTTACCTATACTGAGAGTTAGATGTTTGCCCAGAGGGTCTTCATTAGGCCAGTAGAGGCGCGCCATGGCTTCGCTGATGATGACCACGCGCGCCGCGTTCTGGTCGTCCTGCTCGGAGAAAACCCTCCCCTTGCGTAGAGGAATGTCCATCGTGCGAAAGTAGTCAGGGCTAATCAGATTGTATGCGGCGTAAAGTTTTTGCCCGGATGGCAGGGGGTTGCTTCCTTCAATGTCGAAGGGAACCATTAAACCTTCACCTGACAGGGGGAGATAATTCACCGCGCAGACGGAACGCACGCCGGGCAGAGCCTTGATCTTCTCAGAGATGCTGTTGAAGAAAGCCACCTGCTGAGACTCGTTAGGATATGCGCCCTTCGGCAGGGATAACTTCATGGCGACGGCTCGGTTCGGATTGAAGCCCGGATCAACCTGATGCAGATAAAACAGGCTCTTGACCATGAGTCCCGCGCTGACCAGCAGCACCAGAGAGAGTGTGACTTCGGCAATCACAAAAAGGCTGCGAAATCGCTGCTGCTTACGGTCGCCCGTCGCGTTCAAACGCCCTGCCTTGAGCATCTGTTGAAGGTCGGGCTTGGTGAAGTGCAAGGCCGGTATGAGTCCGAAGAGCAGCCCGGTCAGCACCGTCACAGCCAAGGTAAACCCCAGCACACGCATGTCGAGCGAGACCGTCTCAAGTCGAGGAATGAATCCCGCGCCGACCGCCAACAGAAAACTAATTCCCAGATAAGCTAATAAGAGTCCGACGACGCCGCCACACAGGGCGAGCACAGTGCTTTCGGTAAACAATTGCCGGACGAGGCGTGGCGGGCTGGCACCGAGCGCGATGCGTACGGCCATCTCTTTTTGTCTCGACACGCTCCGCACCAGCATGAGATTCGCGACGTTGGTGCAGGCGATGATCAGTACAAAGGCGACGGCACCGAGCAGGATGAGCAAAGACGGTCGAATATCTCCGACGAGGCGTTGATACAGTGGAGAGACAACTCCGCGCCATCCCAGATTCGTATCCGGATATTGTTGCTCCAGTATTCGGCTAATAGTCTCTAGATTCGCCCGCGCCTGTTCGAGCGAGACATTCTGTTTGAGGCGCGCAATACCGGAGAGGAACCGCAGCTTTCGCACCTTGACGTTATTGTGTGGGAGCGAGGCGGGCAGTCGGAGCGCGTCGCCGCCGTCCAGATCAAGAGGTATCCATAACTCCGTCTCGCGGTTGAGCGGCTGAAACGAACGGGGCATGATGCCAACCACAGTAAAATTTGCGCCGTTCAACAACAGCGTTTTCCCCAGCAGACCGGGGTCAGCGCCGAAGCGACGCTGCCATAGACCATACGTAATCACGACGATATGGCTACCGTTGGTTTTATCGTCTCCGGGCACGAAGGCACGTCCCATCGCCGGCGCGACATTGAGCGTGGAGAAGAAGTTTGCGGAGACGAGTTCGCCGGGCAGCGTCTCCGGTTTGTCTCCGGTCGCCAGATTGAAATTTTCGCTCCACGAGACGGCCATCTGCTCAAAGGCTTCATTCTGCTCTTGATAGCTAATGAAATCAGGAACCGACAGATAACCTTCGTTCTGCTGTCTGGCCTCATAAATCATCATCAGCCGGTTCGGGTCTTGATAAGGCAAGGGGCGCAATAAAACGGCATTGACGACACTGAATACTGCGGTCGTGACGCCGATTCCCAGCGCCAGCGTGAGGATCGCGACGACGCTATAACCGGGATTTTTGAACAGTAATCGAATACTGTAGCGGAGGTCTCGGAACAAAGTCTCCATAAGTCCCATCACACCTGCGAGAATTTTTTAGAGCATGACGGCGTTTAGAGAGCCGAGGCTGTCTATACCGGATGGCTCTCGACTTCTATTTTACCGTAGTCCAGTTTGATGACCCTGTCAGCCACATGATAATAGCGGTCATCATGGGTGATTACTAACACCGCTTTACCTTTGCTCTTAAGTTCGGGAAGAAGCTGTAGATAAAAGATTTCCTTAAAGAACGGGTCCTGATCCGCAGCCCATTCATCGAAGAGATAAATGGGACGATCTTCCAGATATGCGGTCAGGAGAGCCAGACGCTTGCGTTGCCCCTGTGACAGTTCGGTGGTCGAGAACACGCCTTCTTCGATCTGAACCTTATGATCCAGTTGCAACTGAACAAGGCGTTCGCGCGCCCGCTCGTCGAGGCTCGCTTTATTCATGCCGAGGAGAGTGTCGAAGAGGTGAAAGTCGGAGAATACGACGGAGAAATGCTGGCGGTAAAACTCCCTGTTTCCATCGGCGATTAACTCCCCGTTCAAACGAACCGCGCCCGTCTCCGGGACATAGAGGCCGGTCAGCAGCTTGGCGAGAGTAGTCTTCCCGCTACCGTTGCCGCCGGTGAGGAAGATCATTTCTCCGGGAAATATCGTCAGGTTGATGGGTCCGAAGGTGAAGTTGGAATTCTCTCCTTCGCGCCGGTAAGTGTGAACAACCTCGACCAAATCCAAGCGCTCGAACTTAAGATCATCGCCGGGTTCGGCGTCCGTCTCGCCTTCAGTGCCGCTTGCTCTTAACTCCAATCCGAGAGCCTCAATCTTCTGCAAGGCGACGCTCGCCCGGCTCAGAGACGGGAGCGTGTTCATAATGACCTGCAAGGGGTTCATTAAATAGAGGAGCGTGATGGTATAAGCGGTCAGAGTCGGAAGGTCAATGGTCTTTATCGAGGGCAGGGCGAACATAATCAATCCGATGACCACAAAGACCAACGCCTGCCCCCAACTGGCGGCGGCGGCATAGATCGTCATGCCTGTGATGTTGCGTTCACGGAATGAGGCTGCCGTGATCTGTAGAACCTCTGAGAGAAAAGCTCTCCGGCGGTATTGGTGAAGTTTGAGTTCCTTGATGCCTCCGGTCAAATCGCGGAAGTGCGCAAACAGTTCGTCTGCGTGCTGGCGCGCGCCGCGAAGCGCCTGCACGGCCTTTAAGACGGGCAGTTGATAGATAATGATTCCGAGCGCCATGAAGCCCAGCACGGCGAGCAACACGGCGACCGACAACCAGCCCAGATACACGAGGCCGCTGATGACGACAGCGATGTTGATGCAGATTCCGGGGATAAAAATCAGCGCGCCCGTGATGGTCGGAATATCATCGGTTAGAGCCGTCATCAAGCGGTGCGTCCCCATCTGCTCCAGATGGCGCAAAGGAGCACTGACAATCTGTTCGCTAAGCTGCAAACGCAAATCGAAGAGCGCGCCCTGCGCCAAGCGAGCCAAGAGCGCTTCCGAAATAAATCTCGTCACCGGCAGGCTCAGACACAGGGCGGCGAAACTCAAGATGAGCGATGACTTGGAAAAGGCGTGCTGCCCTCGCAAGACGATGTTAAAGAGCGCGAGGAGTCCCGTATTAATTGCGCCGCTAATGATTCCGGCGACCACAGCAAGAAACATGCTGCGCGGAGAGTAGCGGAAGAGAAAAGAGATCAGCTTCATCAAAACGCTCCCGTCCTCGAAACAATCAGGCGTGCAGGACAAATTAGTGGCGATTCAAGTTTCATCGAGGCAGGCTCTCAGACGTTCCGCGAGAACGTGAACATGAGGCATAAACAAGATGGAGTAGTGATTACCCGGCATGCTGTATGTTTCCACAAGCTTCGACGTTAGCTCGCTCCATCCCAGCCCGCCGTTATGATGACCGTTATTCTCGCCCCCGTCGGCGCGAAATAAGACGATGCGCTCGCTCGACTTGGGGGGCGTGTAATCAAACAGGGCTTTGACGTTGGCCTTGAAGACTTCAAGGTAAGACTGAAATTGCCGTGCTCCGCCGAGACGCGATAAGAGACCGGCTTGCTCCGCCTGTTCCAGCAGGTATTTCGATTGAGCTTGCGGGCTTAATTCTTGTAAATCACCGGGTGAGACGGCGATCTCTTTCCCGAAAATTTCTCCTATATTGATAAGGAAGCCGCACAGTAATTGCGCGTCGTTTTGTTCGTCGCCGAATTGCCTGAGAGCCAACGCCGGGACGCCGCTATCTATCAGTGCGAGCAGTGAAACTTCCTCCGACTGCTCTCTCAATTGACTTGCCATTTCGTAAGCGATGACACCCCCCATTGACCATCCTCCCAACCGATACGGACCTTGGGGTTGAACCGAGCGGATGGCCTCGATATAGGCCGTCGCCATGTTCTCGATTCTGGTGTGGGGTTGATGTTCGCCATTCAGCCCCAGAGATTGCAGTCCATAAAAGGGCTGATCCGAGCCGAGTTGATGCGACAGTTCAATGTAGCTGAAAATATTACCACCGATGGCGTGGACGCAGAAGAAAGGTCTCAGGGTTCCCGCCGGTTGAATGGCGACCAGAGGTGTTTGGGAATGAGATGGTCGCACGGTTTTCCTGTCGTCCGTAGTCGAAGATTCGTCAACGACGGAAGCAAGCTTGGAGACCGTGCGCGCCTCGAAGAGACTCTGAATCGGAATCTCTATCGAGAACGTCTCCTGCAATTTTGAGATGAGTTGAAGGCCGAGCATAGAATGGCCGCCCAACTCGAAAAAGTCGTCGTATAAACCGACCTGCTCGACGCCGAGCAAGTCTTGCCAGATTTCGGCGATGCGGCGTTCCGTTTCGTTGCCATGACCAACAGCATTCTCCGAAAGAGCAGTCTGCGGCGGGGCGGTATGATCCGTTACGCGTTCGTCCAAACTCGAATGACTCGACGCGACGGAAGAATGGCGAGGATTTGATTCAGCCCGTACCGCAAAATTCGGCGCGGCATCCGTCGCCGGCGCACGTCTCAGAGGCTCAATCCAGTAACGCCTGCGCTCGAAAGGGTAGGTCGGCAGAGGGAGACGCCGCCGCCGACCGGCAGCGAGACTCGACCAATCCACCGTCGCCCCTCTCATCCACAGTTGACCCACTGTATTCAAAAAGAATTCATAGTCTGATCGCTGCTCGTGCGGGTGACGGACGGATGAGAGCGTGGCTTGCTTGTCGGCCTTGTTCGGATGCACCTGCCTGATAAGTGTCGTCAAGGTCTGTCCCGGTCCGACCTCTAACATGATTTGCCCATACTCTTTCAACAATTCGGCAGCGCCATCGGCAAAACGCACGGTTTGTCGCAGATGTCTAGCCCAATACTCAGGCGCTACCGCGTCCTCCGCCTTAATCCAGACGCCCGTAACATTAGATATGAAGGGAATCTGCGGCGGCCTGAGATTAATCTTCCGCATCTGCTGCGCGAATTCCTCCATGAGAGGCTCCATCATAGAGGAATGGAAGGCATGAGAAGTCTGCAAACGGCGCGACCGCACATCCCTGCCTGCCAGTTCGCGCTCCAACTCTGTGATGGCATTCGTCGGCCCGGAAACTACACAGAGCGAATCGGCGTTGACGGCTGCGAGTGAGAGCCGCTTATCATTGCGCAGGAAAACCTGAAGATCATTTTCGGAAAGCGGCACGGAGAGCATGGAGCCGTGCGGCAACTGCTGCACCAGTCGCCCTCTGTTTGAAACAATCGTCAGCGCATCTTCGAGCGAGAACACTCCGGCCAGACATGCCGCGACGTATTCTCCGATGCTGTGACCGATCATCGCCTGCGGATGTACCCCGCACGCCATCCATAGCTCCGAAAGTGCGTACTCCAATACAAATAATGCGGGTTGGGTGATGAATGTCTGCGTTAACTGTTCGGCGGCCTTTTCCAACTCATCTTTCGAGGGATACAAAACATCGCGCAAATCAATTCCCAGAACGGGCTTCAGCAACTCCGAGCAACGATCAATCTGCTTGCGAAACGCCGGTTCGAGTTCATAAAGTTCCGCCGCCATCCCCACGTACTGCGCTCCCTGACCGGAGAACATAAATACGACGGGCGGTTTTTCCATCTCCTTGAGATACGTCGAAATGCGTGTCGCGCCGGTTGTTCTCAACTCCGTCGCCGCATCTTCGGCGGAACGACAGACGAGGATGCGCCGGTGGTTGAAGGCTCTCCGACCGACCTGCAACGTGTAGGCGACATCGGCGATATTCACTTCGGGATGCTCTGTTAGATAGTCGAGTAAGTTGGAGGTGGCGGCCTTGAGAGCCGAATCTGTTTTGGCGGAGAGCAGCAGGAGTTGCCATGGCTTCGCCGGTTCGGAAGGTTCAACCCGCGCGGCCTCTTCAACGATGACGTGGGCGTTGGTGCCGCCCATGCCGAATGAACTCACCCCGGCACGACGCGGCTGCCCGTCGGCTTTCCACTCCGAGAGTCGTTGATTGACGTAGAACGGGCTGTTGGCAAAATCAATTTCAGGATTGGGTCGCTCGAAATGAAGACTCGGCGGCAGTTGCCGGTGTTCGAGCGCAAGGACAGTCTTAATCAATCCGGCCACACCGGCGGCGGCATCCGTGTGTCCGATATTGGTTTTCACCGAGCCGAGAGCGCAGAAGTTCTTCGCCTCGGTGGCCATGCGAAACGCTTGCGTGAGGGCTTTAATTTCAATGGGGTCGCCGAGCGCCGTTGCGGTTCCATGTGTTTCCACGTAACTGATGGTCTCAGCCTCGATGCGTGACAGGGCAATCGCCTCCGTGATGACCTCGGCCTGCCCGCTCACGCCGGGCGCGGTGAATCCTACCTTGAGCGCCCCATCATTATTGATGGCAGAGCCTTTGATGACGGCGCGAATATGGTCACCGTCAGCCAAGGCATCTTCCAGTCTCTTTAACAGGAGGATGCCAACGCCACTGCCGCCGACCGTGCCGCGTGCCCTCGCGTCGAAAGCTCGGCAATGACCGTCCGGAGACATGATTCCGCCCGCTTGATAGAAGTAGCCGGATTTCTGTGCGGCTCCGATGGAGACGCCGCCCGCCAGCGCCATATCACACTCGCCGAACAGCAAACTCTGACAGGCCATGTGAACCGCCACTAGAGATGTTGAGCAGGCGGTTTGCACTGTCACGCTCGGCCCTTTCAGGTCGAGCAGATAAGAGACGCGTGTGGGCAGGAAATCCTTATCGTTGCCCGTCATGGCCTGAAGACTTCCAACTGTTTCCAGCAATTCAAGATTTGAATACAGATTGAAGAGGAAGTAGGTGCTCATGCTGACACCGGCGTAGACTCCGATGCGTCCCTCATATCTTTCCGAATCGTAACCAGCGCTTTCGAGAGCTTCCCACGCGCACTCTACAAAGATGCGCTGCTGCGGGTCGAGTATCTCCGCCTCTCTCGGACTGAAGCCGAAGAATGCGGCGTCGAATAATTCTATCTTCTCCAGAACGGCTCTGGCCTTGACGTAATTGCGGCGGCGCAGAATGTCCGGACTGATGCCCGCCGCCAAGAGTTCATCATCGGAGAAAAATGATACCGACTCGACGCCGTCTCGGAGATTGCGCCAAAATTCTTCGAGGTTTGCCGCACCCGGAAAACGACCGGCCATGGCGATGACTGCTATTCCGTGATCAGATGTATCCAAGTTACTTCACCTGCGCGTGACGCTTAATTTTGCAGTGCCGGTTTCTTTGGTTTCGATTCGCGCTGATGCTTCAGCCGCTCCAAGCGGCTCTCGGCGCGGGCATAGCTTTTTTGCAGTAAGGGTTCATCATCCTCCTGATGGCTCAAGTGTCTGGCTATCGCACTGACCGTCGGATGCTTAAAAAGCTCGACTACGGAGACGGGGCGATTGAGAGCTTCTCGAATCCGGTTTTGCACCTGAATAATCATCAGCGAGTGGCCGCCGAGATCGAAGAAATTATCGTGGATGCCCACTTGCTCGACGTGCAATGCATCTTGCCAGATAGCGGCGATGAGCTTCTCCATTCTCGTCCCCGGCCTGACGTAGGTCGCGCCTAGTGCGGGGCGTACGTTCTCGACTGCGGGCAACGCCTGCCGGTCTACCTTACCGCTGCGCGTGAGAGGCATTTTCTCCAATGAGACGTAAGTTGACGGAACCATATATTCCGGGAGACGTTCCAATAAGAATCCGCGCAGTTCGCTTATCAAAGGTAAATCGCCATTCTCCGGCACGACATAGGCCGCCAGATACCTGTCGCCTGCTCCACTTCCACGCGCCATCACAACCGCTTCTCTGACTGCCGCATGAGCGATCAGCGCCGCCTCCACCTCGCCGATCTCGATGCGATAGCCACGCACCTTGACCTGCTGGTCGCGTCTGCCGATGAATTCGATAGTTCCATCCGCCATGTAACGCACGGCGTCGCCCGTACGATACAGCCGTGCTCCTTCCTCTCTGTTGAAGGGATGGGGCATGAACTTCTCCCCGGTCAAGCCCGGATCATTCAGATAACCTCGCGCCACTCCGTCGCCGCCGATGTAAAGTTCGCCGGTCACACCCCTCGGCACGACGCGCATCTGATTGTCGAGAATATACACGTCGGTATTGGCGATGGGTCGGCCAATCGGCACTGTCGCACCAATCTGACTGTCTTTCGTCATCGGATGACAACAGGCAAAAGTCGTGCACTCCGTCGGCCCGTAGCCGTTAATGAGCCGTCCGTCTTCGAGGGCCTCCAGCGCCTTACGCACATGCTGCACATTCAGAACATCGCCCCCGGCGAGCAATTGCCGCAACCCTCGAAAACTCTCCGGTCGCTCGTCGGCCATCAAATGAAACAGCCCGGCGGTGAGCCAGAGCGTCGTCACGCCGTAATGCCGTAGGGCTTCATCCACTTCTTCAAGCGCGGGCGTCTGCGGCGGCATCACCACCAGTCGTGCACCGTTTAGCAGGCTGCCCCAAATTTCAAAGGTCGAAACATCGAAGGAAAAAGTAGTTAAAAGGAGGAACACTTGAGCGTCATCGAGGTCGGCATAATTACTCCCCTTGACCAGTCGCAAGATATTGCGATGCGAGACGCAGACCCCTTTCGGCTTCCCGGTCGAGCCGGAGGTATAAATGATGTACGCCATGTTACCGGCATCAGTGAGGGGGCGCGTGTTCTCCTCTTTGTGTAGAGAGATAGCAGGCCAGTCCGAGTCGAGACAGACAACCTGCGCCTGATTCTGCGGCAGACTTTCGCGCAGATGCTCTTGCGTCAGCAGCACCGGCAGGCGCGCATCCTCCACCATGAATGACAGCCGCTCGCGCGGGTAGTCAGGGTCGAGCGGCACGTATGCGCCTCCGGCTTTGAGAATGCCCAGCAGCCCGACCAATAGTTCCGTGGATCGCTTCATGCATACCCCGACGGGTATCTCAGTCCCGACGCCGCACGCCTGTAAGTAATGCGCCAACTGGTTGGCTCTCCGGTTGAGTTCTCTATAAGTAAGCTGGTCTTGCCCGAAGATGACGGCCAGACTATCGGGCTTCAATTCGACCTGAGCCTCGAATTGTTCCTGCACGCTGGATTCTCTGGGATAGCTTGCGCGTGTACTGTTCCACTCGACGAGTATTTGACGTTCTTCGGCTTCTCCTAACAAAGCCAAGTCAGAGAGACGCTGGTCGGGATTGGCAGCCAAATCATCCAGCAAGGTTTCAAAATGCGCCAGCATCCGCGCAATAGTCGAGGCATCGAAGAGGTCTGTGTTGTATTCCAAAGCGCCGGACAATTCCTGTTCGCCCTCGACGACCGATAGCGTCAAATCGAACTTGGCCGTCTCGCTATCAAGTTGCATCATCTCCAACTTTAGCCCCGGCAGCGTCAGCGTCTCGTGCGATGCGTTCTGCATCACGAGCATGACTTGAAAGAGCGGTGTCCGGCTCATATCGCGGTCGAGATTAAGTGCCCCGACCAGCTTTTCAAAAGGCATGTCTTCGTGTGCGTATGCTTCCAGACACGTCTTGCGGACACGTCCTAGCAGTTCACGGAAAACCGGGTTGCCGGAGAGGTCTGTGCGTATGACCAGCGTGTTGGCGAAGAACCCGATCAACTCTTCCAACTCTCTGTGGTTGCGATTGGCAATCGGTGTCCCGACCAGTATGTCTTCCTGTCCGGTGTAGCGAGAGAGGAGAATCTGAAAGGCCGTGAGGAAAAACATGAACAGCGTCGTTCCTTCACGCCGGCTTAAATCCTTAAGCTGACCTGAGAGAGCCGGAGACAACTTGAATTCCTGATACGCGCCGCGCGAGGTCTGAACCGGCGGGCGCGGACGATCCGTCGGCAATGCCAGAGCTTCGGGCGCGCCAGCCATTTGTTGTTTCCAGTAAGCGAGTTGCTGTTCGAGCGCTTCATCTTGCAGCCACGCGCGCTGCCAGTTCGCAAAGTCGGCATACTGAATAGCGAGTTCCGGCAGCGGTGTCGCTTCTCCGCTCGCAAACGCGCGATAGAGCGCCGCCACTTCGCGCACGAACACTCCGGCTGACCATCCGTCCGATACGATGTGATGCATTGTCAGCAGCACGACATGCTCTTGCTCGCTCATCTTGAACAGGCTCGCTCGCAGCAAAGGACCGTTGGCGAGGTCAAACGGTCGTTGCGCCTCTTCGCTCGACATCCGTACCAGTTGCGCCTCGCGCTCCGGCATGGCGCTGAGGTCTTTGACCGGCAGGCGCAGCGCTGCGGCGGCGTTGATAACCTGCACAGGCTCTCCGTCTTGCGTGCTAAAGGTTGTACGCAGAACTTCGTGTCGCCGGAGTATCTCGCTGAAAGTACGCTCCAGTGCCGCTCTATCAAGCTGGCCGGTCAAACGCACTCCCATGGGAATGTTATAAGCCGCGCTGTCGGGTTCCAGTTGGTCTATGAACCATAGACGCTGCTGCGCGAAGGAGAGCGGTATTTTCGAGTCGCGCTCGATGTGCCGGATCGGCGGCGTCGCCACGCCCTGCGCTTCTCTGACGGCTTCCTCGACGTAGCTGGCTAATCCCGCCACGGTCGGCGATTGAAACAGATTCCGCAACGGAATTTCGATCTCGAACACTTCGCGCATTCTGCCGATGACCTGCGTTGCCAGCAGCGAGTGGCCTCCCAGATTGAAGAAGTTATCGTGAATGCCGATGCGGTCGAGACGCAGCACCTCGCTCCAGATACCGGCCAAGATTCCTTCGATCTCATTGCACGGCGCGACAAACGTCTCTTTCGCCACGCCCGCCATGTCAGGCGCGGGCAGCGCGTTGCGGTCTGCTTTGCCGTTCAGAGTTAAAGGTATCGCGTCGAGCATGACGTAGGCGGCTGGCACCATATATTCCGGCAAAGCCTCTCTGAGATAGCCCTGCAACTCGCCGGGTGTCGGCGCGGAATTCCGGCTCGGCACGACATAAGCCACCAGTCGCTTATCTTCATACGCGTCTTCCCGAACCAGCACGACCGTCTCACGGACTGAGGGATGCCCGCCGAGGACGGCCTCGATCTCTCCTAACTCGATGCGGAAGCCGCGCACCTTCACCTGATAATCCACGCGTCCGAGGAACTCAATGTTCCCGTCCTCCAGAAAACGCCCCAAGTCTCCCGTGCGATATAGTCTCTGGCTGCCCTGCGTGCTGAACGGATCGGCGATAAAGGTTTCTGCCGTGAGTTCGGGACGATTGAAATAACCTCGCCCGACAGCCACTCCGCCGATGTAGATTTCACCCGCCACGCCGCACGGCACGGGTTGTAATCGTCTATCCAGAATATAGATGCGCGCGTGGCTCATGCGCTTGCCGATGGGGACGACCCGCCGGTAATCCGCACGCTCGCACGCCCAGTAGGTGACGGCCAGCGAGGCTTCGGTCGGGCCGTACAGGTTGTACAAGTCCGCGTCCAGCCGGTCGAAAAATCGTCGCTGCAAATCAACCGTCAGGGCTTCTCCGGCGGCGGTAATTCGTTTGAGATGGTGACAGCCCGCCAGTTCCTTCTCCTCTAAAAAGATGTGGAGCATGGAGGGCACGAAGTCGGCATGCGTCACCTGCTGAGCGGCAATCAAATCAACCATGTAGGCGCTGTCCTGCTGCCCGCCGGAGACGGCTACGACCAACTGCGCCCCACAAATCAATGGCGCGAAGATTTCCCAGACCGACACGTCAAAGCTCAGCACGGTCTTGTTCAAAACGCTGTCGCCCGCGCCCAGCCCGTAGTCTGCCACGCCCCACAGGAGGCGATGGCAGACGCCTGCGTGAGGCAACATCGCCCCCTTCGGCTTGCCCGTCGAGCCTGATGTGTAAATGACGTAAGCGAGGTTATCCGCCCCGGCTTCGCTCTCGCTGTTTTCGTCGCCACCGGCAGCAATCTCAGCCCACCCGGTATCCAGACAGATGACGGTCGCCCATGTGACCGGCAGCCTTTCTGTGAGAGCTTGTTGCGTCAGCAGAACCGGCACAAGCGTATCGTCGAGAATCAGTGACAATCTTTCTTTCGGGTAATTCGGGTCAAGTGGGACATACGCGCCGCCCGACTTGAGGATGCCGAGCAGTCCCACTACCATTTCCAGACTTCGCTCGATGCAGATGCCGACCAGCACCTCCGGGCCGATGCCGAAGCTTTGCAGGTGATGCGCCAACTGGTTAGCCTTGCGGTTTAATTCCCGATAGGTTAGTTGTTGATTATCAAAGACGACGGCCACCGCGTCGGGCGTGCGTTCCACCTGCGCTTCAAATAGCTGATGAATAGTGAGGGGAGGCGGATAGTCCTGCACGGGATGATTCCATGCGACGATCAATTGCTCCTGTTCGGCCTCGGTCAAGAGCGGCGAATCGGAGACGCGCTGTTCCGGCTGCTCGACGATGCCCTGCAAGAGCGTCTTGAAATGGCCGATCAGTCGTCTGATCGTGTTGGCTGCAAAGAGGTCTGTGCTGTAGACGAGAGAGCCGCGAAGCCCCTGCGGCGTTTCCTCCATTGAGAGGGTCATATCGAATCTGGTAATCGCCGCGTCCATCTCCAAAGGGGTGAGCGTCAGACCGGGCAATTCCAGTTTTTGCCAAGGCGTATTCTGGAAAGCGAAGTTCACTTGAAACAGCGGATTGCGGCTCAGGTCTCGTTCCGGCTGAAGTGCACCGACTAATTGCTCGAATGGCAGGTCTTGATGTGCATAAGCTCCGAGCGTGACCTCACGCACACGCTCAAGCAACTCCCTGAAAGTCGGGTTGCCGGAAAAGCTGGTGCGTATCACCAGCATATTTACGAAGAATCCGATGATGTCTTCAGTGGCGGCGTGGTTGCGATTGGCGATGTCGCAGCCGATGATGATCTCATCCTGATCGGCATAGCGTGAAAGCAAAGTTTGGAAAGCCGCGAGCAGGGTCATAAAGAGCGTCACTTCCTGCTGACGGCTCAAAGTATTGAGCGACTGTGTGAGTTCACCGGAGAGATCGAACGATTCGATTGCTCCCTCTAATGTCGGGACGGGCGGGCGCGGGTGGTCTGTCGGCAATTCCAAAACCGGGAGCCGCCCGCCGAGTTGCTCTCTCCAGTATGAAACCTGTGCTTCCAACGCTTCCTCCTGAAGCCATTGCCGTTGCCAGAAAGCGAAGTCGGCATATTGTATGGAAAGCTCCGGAAGCGGCGAGGGGCGATTTGTCGAATAGGCTGCGTAAAGCGCGGCAATCTCCCTGATAAGTATTCCCAGAGACCAGCCATCGGAGACGATGTGGTGCATCGCCACAACCAGAACGTGCTGGTTCCTCTCCAAACGCAGCACGCTGGCGCGTAGCATTGGGCCTTGTGAGAGGTCAAAGGGTCGCCGCAGTTCTTCGAGCGCCCGTCGCGCCGCCTCCGACTGCTGCTCTTGCTTCGGGAATGCGCTCAGTTCAATTATCGGTATCGTCAAAGGCAGATGCTTTGAAATGACCTGCACGGGCTGACCCTCAGCCACGTCGAACGTCGTGCGTAAGGCTTCGTGGCGGCGGACGATTTCGCCGAAGCATCGCTCCAGAATGCTTACGTCAAGCGAGCCGCTCATGTGAATCGCGCTGCCGAGATTATAAAAGGGACTGTCAGGCTCCAACTGATCGAGAAACCAGAGCCGTTGCTGCGCGAAGGAGAGCGGTAAGTTCTGCGTACGTGAAACCTTCTCGACAGGCAGAGACGGCGCGGCGTGGCCGGTACGCCGCGCCGCCTCGATACTCTCTGCCAGACCGGCGACGGTCGGCGTCTCAAAGAGAGAGCGGAGGGGCATTTCTATATCGAACACCTCTCGCACGCGCGAAATGAATTGCGTCGCTAACAGCGAGTGGCCGCCTAGCTCGAAGAAGTTGTCGTTGATACCGACTTCGGTCAATCCCAGAACCTCACCCCAAATCCCGACCAACGCTTCTTCGACGGGTGTTCGCGCTCCTATGAAATCTTCCTGCACCGCCTGCCGCGATATCTCCGGTGCGGGCAGCATTCGTCGCGCCACTTTGCCGCTCGGCGTCAACGGCATCTTGTCCAACATCATGAATGCTGATGGAACCATGTATTCAGGCATCTGCCTCGCTAGGAAGCCGCGCAACTCGCTGACCGAAACATCCGCTCCCTCGACTGCAACGACGTAGGCGACCAGACGCCTGTCACCGCCCGCGTCTTCCGACGCGATGACTACGGCCTCACGCACCGCCTTGTGACTGCTCAGCACAATCTCGATTTCGCCCAACTCGACGCGGAAGCCACGGACTTTAACCTGTGTGTCGAAGCGTCCGAGAAACTCGATATTCCCGTCGGGCAGAAATTTTGAGAGGTCGCCCGATTTATAGAGCCGCGCACCGGGAACTGCACTGAAGGGATTCGGGATAAACCGCTCGGCGGTCAAATCGGGTCGTTGGAAATAACCGCGCGCCAGATTCTCTCCGCCGATGTAAAGCTCGCCGCTGACGCCGATAGGCACTGGCTGAAGATGTGAGTCCAGAATGTAGATTTGATTGTTCGACACAGGCTTCCCGATAGGCGGAAGCGTCGGCCAATCGCGGATCGAGCCTGTGAAGGTGTATTGAGTGATGATGTGGCTCTCGGATGGCCCGTACTGGTTTTGCAGAGTGCAATCCGGCATGCCTCTGAAAAATTCAGCCAACTGTTCAGTGACCTGCAACTGTTCGCCCGCCGCTATGATTTCGCGCAGAGAGGTCGGAGCCGTGTCGGCCTTGGCCGCGACTTTGGTCAACTGATGAAGGGCGACGGGAGGAATCATCAATCGCGCAACATTCTCGTCCTTGAGCAATCGCAATAGGCTCTCGAAGTCGCGGCGGTTCTCCTCCGTCGTCAGCACCAAGCTCGCGCCCGAACACCATGTAGTGAACATCTCCTGAAATGAGACATCGAAACTCAGCGAGGCATATTGCAGCGTCTTCGCGTCGCCCGGAACAGCCGTGCTCTGTAGCTGCCAGCGGATGAGGTTGACGAGCGCACGATGGCACATCGTCACCCCCTTGGGTTTGCCCGTCGAACCGGAGGTGTAAATCACGTAGGCCAGATTGTCGGCGGCCATCTCAACGACCGGAAACTCCGCGCTCTGCTGCGCGATGATGTCCGCGTCGGCATCCAGACAGACAACCGAGGCTTGATGCTCCGGCAGTCTCTCGACCAAATGCTGCTGCGTCACTATCACCGTGGCCTGAGTGTCATCCAACATGAAGGCGAGCCGCTCGGCAGGATAAGCAGGGTCGAGAGGCACGTACGCGCCTCCCGCCTTGAGAATACCGAGCAACCCGACGACCGCTTCGACGGATCGCTCGATGCAGAGGCCGACGACCGACTCCGGCCTGATACCGAGGTTTTGCAAGTAGCACGCAAATTGATTGGAGCGCGCATCAAGCTCTCGAAAGCTGAGCCGCGCGCGCCCGAACACGACGGCGACATGCTCAGGCGTGCGCTCGACCTGTTGCGCGAAGAGTTGGTGAATACATTGAACAGGCGGGAACTCGCTTGCCGTCTCGTTCCATGTCAACAGCACTTGCTGCGCTTCGGCGGCTGCCAGAAGAGGCAATGTCGAGATGCGACTTTCAGGATTGAGGATGATGCCTTCCAACAATCTACGGAAGTTGTCGAGCATCCGTCGCATCGTCGCATCGTCGAACAATTCCGTGTCGTACTCGCAAGTGCCCGTCAGCCCGTACTCCGATTCCTTCAGCAATAATGTCAAATCGAACTTCGCCGTGCCGCTGCTGGTTTCCATCGGGCGCAGCGCCAGCCCCGGCAACTCCAACGCCTGCATTGGCATGTTCTGAAGGATGAAGGCGACCTGAAACAACGGCGTGTAGCTCAGGCTGCGCTCAGGCTGCAACTCTTCGACGAGCATCTCGAAGGGAACGTCCTGATTCACGTAAGCGCCGAGCGTCACCTCACGAACTCGCGCCAATAATTGGCGAAAGCTGGGGTCTCCTGATAAGTCCGTACGCAGCACGAGCGTGTTGACGAAGAACCCGATCAAATCTTCAATCTCGCCGCGCTTGCGATTCGCCACTGGAGAACCGACGATAATATCGTCCTGTCCCGAATAACGCTGGAGCAGGGTTTGGAAGGCCGCGAGCAAGGTCATGAAGAGTGTGACGCCTGCTTGATGGCTCAACGCCTGAAGGTCGTCGCGCAGACTTCCGGGCAAACTGAAGGGGATGCCCGTTCCGTGAAAGCTTTGCACTTTCGGGCGCGGGCGGTCGGTGGGCATCTCGGTCGCCGGAGGCGCTCCGGCCAGTTGCTGTTTCCAGTAAGCGAGTTGTGTCTCCAGCGCGTCGCCCTGCAACCATTGCCTCTGCCAGATGGCGTAATCGGCATATTGAATCGGCAACTCCGGCAGCCTTAACTGCTCACCCTTCGAGGCGGCTTCATATAACGCCGCGAATTCTCGCACCAGCACGCCCATTGACCATCCATCGCTGGCGATGTGGTGCATCGTGACCAGCGCGACGTATTCCTCTTCGTCCAGTTGCAGTAGTGTGGCTCGTAGTAGGGGTGCCTGCGTCAGATCGAAGGGAAGTTGCGTCTCTTCATCGGCCAGTCTTTGCGCCTCTTGTTCACTCTCCGGCGCAGGCAGATGGCGCAGGTCTATGACGGGCAAGGGAATCGGCTCAGGGGGCATGATGACCTGCACGGGATGCCCCTCGAACATCGTAAAGCTTGTCCGCAATACTTCATGCCGACGGACGATTTCGCTGAGCGTCCGCTGCAACACGTCCGGGTCTAGTTGTCCGCTCAGACGCAGTGCGGCGGCGATGTTGTAGAAAGGATTTTCAGGGTCGAACTGATCGAGAAACCATAATCGCTGTTGCGCAAAAGAGAGCGGCAAATGTTGGTCTCTCGGCGCGGGCGTGATGAGTGGCAGTACCGAACCCGCCCCGTCTCTCATCATCGCTTCAATGCTCTCGGCCAGTTTCGCTACGGTCGTCGAATTGAACAGGCTGCGCAAAGGTATCTCGACCTGCAAGACGCTCGACAGGCGCGAGACGACTTGCGTGGCGAGCAGCGAGTTTCCGCCGATCTCAAAAAAATCTTCATGAACCCCGACTCGTTCGAGTTTCAGGATAGCACCCAAAACGCCCGCCACTATCGCTTCCAGAGGCGTGCGCGGAGCCGTGAGGCTGTCTTCCATCCCCGACTTTGACTCGGCAGGTTTCGGGAGCGCGTTGCGGTCAACCTTGCCGCCCGACGTGAGCGGCAGCGCATCGAGCATCACGAAGATGGCGGGAATCATGTAATCCGGGAGATGCTTTTTCAGAAAGCCGCTTAGTTCGCTCGCCGTCAATTCTATCTGCTGATTAGCGACCACGTAAGCCACCAGACGTTTCTGTCCGGGCGCATCCTCGCGCGCCAGCACCACAGCTTCCCGTATGGCAACGTGTTCAGCCAACCTCGCCTCGATCTCTCCAAGCTCGATGCGGAAGCCGCGCACCTTGACTTGCTGATCCTTCCGCTCGATAAACTCAATATTGCCGTCGGGCAGGTAGCGTGCGAGGTCTCCCGTCCGGTACAAGCGCGCGCCCGCCTCATCTGCGAACGGATTCGGGATGAACTTCTCGGCGGTTATCTCCGGCCTTCGCAAATAGCCGCGCGCCAGCCCTACTCCGCCGATGTGCAACTCCCCAGCCACTCCGACCGGCACCGGCCTGAGGTCGCTATCAAGTAAGTACACCTTTGTATTAGCTATCGGCCTGCCGATTGGCGGCGGAGTTCCTTCCTCTCCATGCTTCGCCACTTCGCCAGCCGTCGCAATCATTGTGTTTTCCGTCGGCCCGTAATGGTTCGTGAGGGGCGAGTCAAGAGTCTCGCCGGGACACCTGTGCAGCCTGTCGCCGCCCGTCAGTATCGCTTTCAACTTCAGTGTCCGAACTTCCGGCTCTAACAGCATCGCCTCGGCCAGAGGGGTCGTGATGAAACTGAGGGTGATTCTTTTCTCCTTCAACCATCGAATCAGTTTCGTCGCGCTCACGCGCGTCTCTTGATCTGCGAGGTGAATGCTTGCTCCGGCGCACAGGTAAGGCCATATCTCGCCGACCGAAGCGTCGAAGGCGAGCGACGCAATCTGGCTGGTGCGATCTGATTCCGTGATGTCGTAGGAGCGGCGCAGCCATGCCACCAGATTCGACAAGCCTCTGTGCGTAATCTCCACTCCTTTGGGCGTGCCCGTCGAGCCGGAAGTGTAGATGACGTAGGCTAAATTCTCAGGCTGCACCTCCGGCGTCGAATTGTCCTGCGGAAGATTGGCGAAGATGTCCGCCTCCGTGTCGAGACACACCATGTCCGCCGTGGATTGCGGGAGCGACCGCGCGAGCCGTTCCTGCGTTAAGACCACGCGCACCTGTGCATCCTCCAACATGAAAGCGATGCGCTGCGGTGGATAAACCGGGTCGAGTGGCAGGTATGAGCCGCCCGCTTTAACAATGCCGAGTAAGCCGACCACCATCTCTAGCGACGGCTCGACGTAAATCCCGACCACCGATTCCGCCCCGACCGACCTCTTCCGTAGATAGTGCGCTAACCGATTGGCTCTGCGGTTCAATTCCTGATAGGTAAACTGCTCGTCCCCGTACGTCACGGCGACGACATCGGGTGTTCTCTCAACCTGAGCTTCAAACAAAGCGACGACACATTTATCCTCCTCGTATTCGACCTGCGTAGCATTCCACTCCACCAATAGTTGGCTCCGCTCCGCTTCGTTGAGAATTTCCAAACCCCGTAGCTGCCTGCCTGTATCTTCCAGACTTGCGCGCAGGACGTTCGAGAAATGACCGGCGAAGCGACGGACGGCTTCCGCATCGAATAAATTCTTATTGAATGTGACGGTTCCGTGAATGCGGTCTGTGCCTTTACTGAAGATGAATGTGATGGCGTCCTTTAGCTCAGGCATCTCGCTATGAATATCTGTGAACACCAGAGCCGTATCGAACAGAGGATTTCTGTCCCCGTTGGACGAAAGCTCCAAGTCTCTAACCAGCAGGTCGAAAGGATAATTCTGTCTCGTATAGGCATCTAATAAAGTTTGCCGCACGTTCAAAAGAAGCTGCCGGAAAGAGAGTTGCTCGTCAATATCATCAACTATCACCAGCAGGTTTTTTGTCTCCGGCTGGCCGTCAGCTTTAAGCACAGGGCTTCCGACGGCGATAGTATTATCTCTGCTGTACTTGTAGAGACAGACCTTCAGCGCCGTCATGAGCGTCGTCAGCGAGAGGAAGAGGCCGTCGCCCGTCAGCTTGGATAAGTTCTGATAGACGCTTCCGCTGATGTCGAACTCGAAAACTTCCATCTCGACGGAGCGGTGCAGATGTCTTGCGCCGCTCAGACGCAGACCCTCCGCCTCGATGACCGGCGTCAATTTTTGGAGCCAATAATTCTTTTCTTCGATCAGCTTTTCATCGAAAACTATAATTTCAGACCTCTTGCTCATAAACTATTAACTTCCCCTCTTTCAAGGATCGTACCTGTCAGAAATTGAAGACTTCGCTGATGTGCGCCTCGACTGCCGGAGTGGCTTTCTTGCGCGCGCGCTCAATGGAAATCTCTTTGAGTGGCGCGTCCGGGTGCTGTGCGGCCTGATGCATAATAGAGTTCAAGAAAGAGCCGAGTTGTTCGACGACCTCTCTGCGCAACCAATCCTTTCGATAGATGAGCCTCAGTTGCATTTCCTCGCCCGCGCTCGCTTCAAGCACCAGAGCGAGCTTATCCGCATCTTCAAAGTGCGACTTCCACCCGGCGCACGATGCCGGATTGTCCTTCTCCTCGGCTGCCTCTCGATATAAGTAGCCCACGTCGAATACGGGAGACGTGCCGCCACGCGCCTGCATCAACACGGGATTGCCGAGGATGTAGAAAGCATAGAGACGATGGGGCATCGCCTGTTGTCTCTGCGAGTGGAGACCTTGCAGGAAATCGGCGAAAGATAATTCGCGGGACGGTTCCAGATGCAGGGGCAGTGCTTCCTGTCTATCGTGCGCTCTCGTTCCGTCCACGATTAGCGTCCCGACGCGTCCGCTCACACGCGAAAGCAAGATGCTGAAACAGGCCAGCACGATCTCCGATAACGGAACTCCGACGACTCCGGTCAACTCTTCCAATGCGGCTTTTTCGACTCGCAAGGATAAGAAGTCAAAACTCCGGTCGTCCGAAGAGTGCTCATCGCGCAGCATCTCTATGTTTGAGGCGGTAGCAGCCCGTCCGATAGTCTGAAGCCAGTACCGCTCCGCGTTGTCATAGCCGGAAAAAACTTCGACGGGGCGCATGTCCGTCTCGACCTGAGAATCGAACTGGCAACTGATTTTGAGGCTCTCAAGCAAATCAGCATCAACTGTTTTCTTGTGCGGGTGGATGAGTTTGTCTTTAATGGCGGCATTGAAGCAGCGCAGGAAGGTTTTAATCTGCTCTAGCGTCATCCCTTTTCTTTGCAAGTAGAAAGTGCTCCACTGTTCAAATCCATTTTGAGGAAGCCAGAGCGAGCCTTTGACGGAGATGAACATCTGATCCACGAGGTCGGATGCCGTCGGGTAATCCATCGTCTTGTGCGACCAATTGAAAGACAAACCCTTGACGCCGTACTCCTCACGCTGCTCCCAGATCGGAGTGATCGGGTCGGCATACCATAACTGCGCGCGATAGAAGTCAGGTTTCGCCTCTTCGATTAGAGAGACTGTCTCTTGGTAAGTTTCAAATGTCTCGCCGGGAAACCCGACGATGACATTGGCGTGCGTCGAGATGCCTGCTGCCCGCAAGAGTGGAATGGATTTCAGGTAATCATCGCGTCGCGCAGACTTGTTCATCCTTTGCAGCATCGCATCGCTGCCCGACTCAATGCCGAGAAAGACGCCCTCGCAACCGGACTGTCCCATTAGTTCAATGGTTTCTTCATCCCCATGGTCGCTCCGGTAAAAGGAGTTCCATTTAAATTCGTAATTGTTCCGAATCATCATGCGCAAAAGTTCCTTGAATCTCGCTTTCGGAACATTAAAGGTGTCGTCAATGAACGTCAGTGTGGTGACGTTACCGAGGTCACGGATGGCATCTAATTCTCTCTCCACCAGTTCGACACCGACGTACTTGTATTTACCGGCTCGCTGTGGAAAACCGCAGAAAGAGCAACTGAAGGGACAGGACTTGGCCGTCCTGAGAGTCACAAACTGATTGATCTCCTCTTTCGGGAATAAGGAATAATTGATTGGATTATCTTCCAAAGGATTGGACTCGATGGAGGTGCGCGTGAAGACGTAATCTTCGCCGTCGCGGTAAGCGATGTTCTCGACCGCGCGCAGGCTAGAGCCGCCCTTGAGCGCGGATATGAGGTTCGTCAGCGCGGCTTCTCCTTCTGAACTGATAACGTAGATGTCTGCGCCGATAAACTTGAACAGTTCTTGGATGGCCTGTGGCTCGTTGAGTTTCGGCTGGTTCGAGATGTAGGGACCGCCAACCACGATTTTGGCTGTCCGATTATGTTCCCGGATGAATGCTATCAACTCCAGTATCGGATGTGATGAGACGTAGAGGGTGGTGGTAATGGCAATTGTTAAAATGTCATTCGTCAACAGGTTCTCTTTTAATTTGTCCTTCTCTAAATGCGGCAGATTGATATAGTCGAAGCTGAATCCCCTCTGCGCGAGATAGCTGCCTAGATACGTAATCACCGGCCAGAGAAAATCCACGTTGCTAAACTGTTTCTGCGCTCCGCTTTTGTTCTCGAAATAGAAGCGGTTCAATATATCCATGCTCCGCTGCGGCTTGCCCTCATATTCAATGAAAGCCAGATTGACATCCCTGTACGCGCCGGACGACGTTCCCATCGAGCCGATCATCTTTACGTACTCAGTGAAATCCGAATCGTTGTAGCCGATAATCAGACAATCTGTCGCCATCATAGGTCTCCTGTTTCCTTACCCGTTGAAGCCGAACTGCTCGCCTTCGTACAGGTTTAAATCAACCGGCTGACGCGTCGAAAAAGCCCTCTCTTCCTCGTCCAGTAATGAGATGTCAAGCAACCTCTTTTCAGGCTGTGCGGCCACCTCTTCCAGCACCTTCCTCAAGTGATGCAACATGAACTTGAGGAACTCGTCCTCAAACAAGCTGGTGTTGTAATAGAGATGGGCGCTCAACTCGGAGCCTCTATCAATGATTCTTAGCAACAAATCGAAGATCACGTAATCCGTCGCCACTTCATACGGCCTCAGCTTCAGCCCTGAAAATTCCAGACTGGGCAGGGGCGCGTTCTGAAAAGCAAACGCGGCCTGAAATAGCGGATTATGAAGCGTCTTGCGTCGTGGTCGGAGTTCATCCACTAAGCTCTCAAAGGGGAGGTCTTGATGAGCGTAGGCATCGAGGCAAACCTGCTTGACCTGTCTGAGAAGATCGCGAAAACTCTCCACCCCGCTGACCTGCGTGCGCAGTACGAGCGTGTTTGCGAAGAAGCCGATTAATCCTTCGAGCTCCGGGCGCATCCGGTTGGCAATCCACGTTCCGACCAGCATATCACTCTGCCCCGTGTACCTATAAAGAAGCGTCTTGAACCCGGCCAGCAAGACCATGAACAGTGTGACTCCTTCACTCTGTCCCAACGCTTTCAAGACGCCGGTGAGAGGGGCAGCTATGACCAGTTCATATTTCTGAGCGTGAAATGTCTCTATCTCCGATTGCGGTCGCCTGCCCGGCAATTGTAAAACGGGCAGGGGCGCGCGCAGTTGCCGCTTCCAGTAGGAAAGCTGCGTCTCCAAAATCTCACCTCGCAACCAATGCCTTTGCCACACCGAAAAATCTGCATACTGGATGGGCAGTTCGGGAAGAGAAGGCAGTCGCCCGGCAGCGAAAGCCTCATAGAGCGTAATCATTTCACGGATGAGGATTTCGGTTGACCAGCCATCAGTGATGATGTGGTGGATGGTCAGGAGCAAGATGTGCTCCTCCTGCGCCATGCGCAACAGACCGACGCGCAACAGTGGATCTCTCTCCATATCGAAGGGTTGGCGAGCCTCTTCGAGCGCGAGTTGAGAGGCTTTGGCCTCCCGCTCCGGGCAGGGAACCTCTGATAAATCGTGCACCGGCAACTCGATTTCCAGAGCGCGCGCGATGGACTGTACCGGTCGCCCTTCATGCGCGGGGAAAGAGGTTCTTAGCACCTCGTGGCGGCGTATCAACGCATTGATGCTTTGCGCCAGCGCCGCCACGTCAAGCTTGCCTTCCACATGCACGTTGCCCGGCATGTTATAAAAAGGACTATCGGGCATCAGTTGATTGTCGAGCCAGAGCCTTTGCTGAGCAAAGGATAAACTCACAGCCCCTTCTTCTTTCCTGCGAGGGATGCCGGAAGTGTCCGAAACTTCGAGACCTGCCTTCTCAAGCAACTTTTCAAACAGCGCGCGCTTTGTTGGAGTAAGCTCTCTCATGTGAATCATCCGATTTCCGATTGCGTCCGACCGTCCCGTCGAAGATGAATCATGCGCAGCAAAGAGAGATGCGGCGTCTCATCCGCGCATTGCCACTGACTTAACATGTGAATACCTAACGCTCCGTCAGCGAGTCTTCAATCCCATGCCAATTTGCAGGGAAGTGTCGAATCAGTCACGCGCTTGAATTCAGGTGGGTAGATTGACAAACGCGACCTCGAAGCGCGCTTGAGTCTAACGCCCACGCCCTGTAGTTGGGGAAACTCTGCTCGCCGCAGGTGGGGCAGACGGTTCGACGCGCGGCCTCGTGTCAACTTCGTCTGTGCGCCTCCGCCTCCGCCGCACCTCCACGCGCGCGCGTTTGACGCCGTTCAGACTGCTGCGCTCATCATCAGGTCTTTCGGGAGGACATCATTCTGCGTCATTTGCTCAAGCGTCTGGCGGTGGCGAATCAGGTCGAAGCTGCCATCCTTGCGCAAAAGCACTTCCGGCGATTCGGGGAAAGAATTGAAATTCTTCATGTTCATGCTGGAGCAATAACCGCCGGCGCGCTCGACCACCAGCAAATCACCGGGTACGACTTCGGAGATCAATTGCGGCACGATGGTTTCCGGGTCACGAACTGCCACCGTCAGGATGTCGCCCGCGATGCAGGTATGCCCGGTCACGACATATTCTCTGGCCGTCGTCCGCAACTCTCCCCGCGCCGGGATACTCACCAGAGGATGCAATGAGCCGTAGAATCCGGGGCGAATCACTTCGGTCAAGCCCGCATCGAGTTTGATGAACTTATAGCCTTCAGCGCCCGTGTCAACAACATCAACGACGCTCGTCACCAGCGAGCCGCAATTGGCTACCATAAAAGTTCCCGGCTCGATTTCCAGATGCGGCTGAACCCCTGTCTCCTGCGCATACTTTTCAAAGATTTCGCGCAGCCGCTCGCCGATGCTCCGATAATCAATGTCCTCTTCATTCTGCAAGCCTTTGACCCGGTAGCCGCCGCCGAGATTAATAATCGAAGGAGGTCCGAACATTTTCGCATGTTCCAGCGTTGACGAGGCGATGCGCAGCCACGTCTCAGGATCATGGCCGGAGCCGACATGATGATGAATGCGTTTAACTTTGAGCCGGTATTTCTCTACGAGTTGTCGTGCTTCATCCAAATACTCGTACCAGATACCGAAACTCGATTTCGCTCCTCCGCTCGTCAGACGATTAATGAACCCTGTCCCCTGACCCGGATTAATGCGAAGCGAAACATCGCCGCCCGGAGATTGCCTGCCGTAGAGTTCAAGCTGCCGAAGCGAACAGGCGTTGAATTGTAATCCACGCTCCGTGTACTGTCGGAGGTCTTCCGGCACTTCCTGCGCGGTCAGGAGGATTTTTGAAGGCTCGACGCCGACCGCCAACACCTTCAACGCTTCCCAAAGAGAACTGGCGTCGAAGCTCAACCCCAGACGGTCAAAGATTTTGATAATCGCGCCGGTCGAATTTCCCTTCAGAGAAAAGTAGACCGTGAGACCGAAAGCATTGGGAAATTCATTGATAATTCTCGCCTGTCGCTCCAGCGCCGCTTCGTCGTAGAGGAAAACGGGCGTGCCGAACTGCTCTCTCACAGTCCGCACCTGCTCCGGGCTGAGAAACCTCAACGATTCGACGGACGCCTTACTTGTTTTCGTTTCCATGTTTTGCCTGTTCGGAAGCATCCTGCCGGCTCATCTTAAGCTGCTGCTCGGATGTCCACGCCCCATGCAGATTTTTGTTGCTGAGATGTTTGAAGAACTGCCAGTAAAATGACCGGTAAGAGGTGTCGAGATACCGGATGTCCTTCGCCACGTAAGTGTGCAGGACGGGGAACTTGTCATTGGGCACCGCCGGAAGCCAGTGATGCTCGACGTGATAGTTATTGCCGTTCATAAACCAGACCACCAGCCTCGGCGCTTTGATTGTCCGCGTATTGCCCAGCACGTCCGGCACGACGGTATTGCAGCCAATATGCTCCGGCAACTCGATCAAGGCATGAGTCGGCACGCCGATGAGAAACGGAATCAACCATAGTTTCAGGAAGAGCGCTGTCGGCCAGATTATCGTCAGCGACGCCATCACCAGAAGAAAGACGGCCATCAGTTGATACTCGAAGCGAATCCTCCGCGCCATCTTCGGCGTCGCCTCTTTTGCCCGGACGAGTTGTCCGAGAAATGAGCGAGCAATGTAACGGATGACATCATAATAATGATTCACCATCCACAGATGCGGGATGAGCGCCGCCAGAGAGGTTAAATGCCGATAGCCATAGTTGAAAAACTCTTTGTCCTCCGGCGTGCCCAGCAACCTGTGATGCTTGAGATGGCTGTTCTGATAATCCGAGAACGAAACCAGCAATGGTATCCCCAGAAGAACCCCGATGAAGCGATTCCACAGCCGACTGCCGTAGGCCGTGTTGTGCAAGCATTGATGCTGCAACTCGACGGCGTGGGCATAGGCCAAACCCAGCAGCAGCGATGGCAAAATCCACCACATGCGCGGCAGCAAAATAATGAGGGTAATCAATGAGGCCGTAATGAAAATTATGACCCCCAGCTTGATTTGAAAGTGGATGCTCCGCACCTTCGCCAACTCACGTAAGTTGAGACCTTGAAGCTCTTGTCCGACAGAGATCATCTTTCCATCTCCTACATAGACCTTGTGACAGAGGACGCCACCAGAACGAGAATCAACAGAGAGTTAATAAGCCTGAAGCACGCGCATGTGTCACGACTTATGTTGAGAATCAGGGGTTAAAATGGTTGCTTGCGGATAACACCTTGAGAGAATTCACTGACGGCGGTCACCCGAACTCCCGATGCGACGCGACTTCCTAAGTATCAAGATGGGAGATGAGAGGCCGGGAATCTTTCCTTGGGTTGAGGGAACATTCATGCTGCGAACTTCTCATTCGTAGCTGAAAACCCGTGAGGTGTCACCGCTCGCGGCTAATGACAAACAAGTAACAAAATATTAGCGATTGCCACGCGTTGTTTAGAAGATCAGCATGGCCGTGGTAAGCGGGTGAGCAGAACCGCTCATTCACCTTATGACTAGCATTGCTTGCAGATGCACAATGGTAGAGACCGCTCGCGCACGGCGTCTTCAAATACGGCGGCATTGTAGCAGCCACCGTTCGAGAATAAAAGCCGCAAGTCTCGATTACGTTTCGAGCCTCCGGCGGTTTGGCATGGCAGGCGCGCCGCGTCGCCGCTGATGTCAATTCTCAGGCCGTGGCTGTATTCGTCGGACCTGCCGCCGAATGCTTCAGATAGATGTCGCGGGTGCCTTCCAGTAGTTGGGCATCGAGCAGCCCTCTCTGGCGAGAGTTGAGAATGAGCGTATTTGACTCTTTGATTTGCACGGAATCTGCGGGAACGGCCAGTCCGAGCAGATACTCTAGCCAAGGTTCGAGACCCATTGCGTAAACGTAGATACGCTCGGCTTCGACGGCTTCTAAGATTTGCTGCGCGCCGTTGGCGTTGCAGCCGAGCAGTCTGCGAGATTGGTCAATACTGTGCTCCAACTTCGAGGGGAAGAAGGGTTGATACATCCAAGAGAGGGGCGCGCCCACACATTCCATCCCGATAAAGACGGTTTGAATCCGCCCCAGAATCCTGCGTAGATGTTGATACATCAGCACGTCTAGGCAATTAGAATCCGCTCCGAACAAAACCCGCTCATCCCCGACGCGAATAACGTACGCGCTTTTTCCGTGGGGCAGGTCTGCCTGCTCGCCCATGAACGGCACGCCGATAATTTCTCCGCCGGGAAAAGAGATGGAGTCGAGCGTCTCCAATTCGACGACGTTCTTAAAGCCGATTTTTTCGGCCAGCAGCTTCAAAGAAATATCACCGTAAAACATCCCGAAGGCTCTGGGAACGACCAGTTGTCCAATCCGGTGACGAAGACGTAATAATGTTTCAAGCCCGAAATGGTCTGGGTGTCCGTGCGTAATCAAAGCGTAGTCTATTCTTTCCGGCAGGTCTGCGAACGTGATGCGCTCGACGCCCCCGGATTGCGGCATCACCCCAATCCATGGATCGGTTAAAATAGAAATCCCATTGCATTCGACTAGGGCGCAGGCGTGGCCGATGTAACGGATACGAACCCCTGCGCCGTCCCAGCCCTCAATCGGCGGCGAAGCGGTCTGCGCCGAAAGCAGCGGAAGCAGACGCGGTTCATCGCTCGCCTGCAAGCCGAGGATTTCACGAATATGGCCGAGAGGCTGCGGAGAGACATCGAGCTTGAAGAACTCGTCAATCAGAGGGTCATCGAACGGCAGCGCCCAATCTATCTGATCTTCTTCCAGTAAGCGCGGCGTGCTCATGAAAAAAGGGCGGGAGCTATCGCTTTTTTGCTGAAAAATCCTGAAGGATTGAAATCCCTTCTGATAGTAAGGGCTTTCATAGAGCAGCCTTTCAAAGAGCCTGACTATCGGGTGGTGATAATAGTCGTAAACAAGTTCCACGTAACCGCGAAGCGGTTGCGGGATGCGCTCGTAGTAGGGTTCGAGCGATTGTCCTTTGGCTTCTTTGGCGAGGAAATTCTGGAATTGTATCAAGGCTTGGGCGAGTTCGAGATTGCCGCTCTGCTGAGCTTTAGTCGCGTTCAGTAAATCCCTCACTTCGCCGACCCTCTCCGCAGGAATATCAACAAAAGGTCCATAACGAAGTTGCGGATTTTTGCACGACTGAAGATGAACCTTCGGATAGCGCAAATAAGATTCCAGCAGGTTGAGTTGATATTGCTGGAGGTGCAGGCTATAAGGGATTGGCGGGATGAGATGCGACCACGCCACCCACTTGTTCACGAGCGGTTCGGCGACAGTCGAGTTACCTAAACGGTATCTAATTTGTTCAGGCATCGGCACGGCTCCTTATTACTTCTATAATTACCGGGGCTTTAAACTACGGCGTCGCGTTCACGCACTGGTCGCGGAGGCGGTCATCGTGTGAGTGCCATTTTTAAGTTCCCGCTGGGTACGGCGGCTTGAGCAGCGTATCATAGTCGCTGCATAAGTAAATCTTCAGCGCGAATGATGACAGGGATTTCTGGATAGCACAGCACGTATCAGGCGATAATCAAGCTGAGTTGCCGGTTCGTCGAGACACCTCCGTACGCTCGCGCCGAACGTGGTTGCAATGAATAAACTCTTACTCGAAATCGAAGAAGAAATCTCGCGCCGCTTCCCGGATGTCAGAAGTGGCGGCTTTCTCGTCGAGCAACTCGACACGGCGTCCGGCGCGACCGGCGCGCACGCTTCGCAGTGGGAGTCTGCCCGCTCTGAATTGTTGGGGCACGGATTGACGATTGAGAATTTGACAGCCGACCCGCGAATCGCCGCATGGCGACATGCTTTCAGGCTTTCGGGACTTAAACCCTCGGCCTACAGAAGCAGCCCTGAGCAGCTTGCACGAAGGCTTCTCAAAGGCGAGAACATCGCCACTCCTCTGCCTATCGTAAATGCTTATTGCGCCGTGTCAGCGAGGAATCTGGCCCCGATGGGAGGTTATGATTTAGACCGCCTGACGACTATGAAGGTGACGCTTCGTTACGCCCGTCCGGAACAGGATAACTTTCACCCGCTCGGTGGTCGGCGCGAAGACATGCCTCTGACGCCAACCGTAGCTGTCTATGCCTGTGACGCAGAGATCATCTGCTGGTCGTTCAACCATCGAGATTCCAGACTAACCTGCCTTGAGCAACACACGCAGCGCGCCCTGTTTTTGAGTGAAGCTATCAGCATGGAGCAACATCATTCAATCGCAAAGGCGCTTGAAGAATTGCGTCAGACCCTCTCCGCCAACGGGGCAGTCGTCGGAGACTTGGCCTTTGTTGAGAGCCATTCTCCGCAGATAGAATTGAGCGTTTAGAGAACGCGGGAGCGGGGCTGTGAAGAGGCAAGGGCAGTTGACACTTCGTGAAGCATCTCAAGTGGCCGAATATCGTAAACGCGACTGACCTGTTTTGGTTTCTTTGCGCCGCGCGCTAAGATGCTGCTCCGGCTCGGTTATCATGTCTCGGTCTCTTATTGTCATTGCCGCAAAGGACTCCGGCGCTGTATGGCTGAAATTACGAGCGGTAGGGTGGAGGAAATCGGAGTGCCCGCAGCACTCTCAAGTTTGCGATTTCTGCTCTCGGTCGCGCCCGCCCGCCTGTTGAAAATCAACGCCGCTCAGGTCAGCGCCAAACCATTTTCAGACCGCTGGTCGGCGAAAGAGGAACTCGGCCACTTAGTTGATTCGGCCAGCAATAACCATCAGCGTATCGTGCGCGCGCAACTGCAAGAACCGGTCTCTTCGCTTTCATACAATGGCGAGCAATGGGTTGGTTTGCACGCTTACCAGCAGAGGGATTGGGCGGAAATTATAGAATTGTGGCGTGCGCTGAACAATCAATTGTTGAAAGCCGCCGAAGCGTTGACATCTGCTGACTGGTCACTCACATTTCCATTCGACGGCTCCGAACCCGTTACGCTGACCCGACTCTTCAATGAGTATGTCGAGCATTTGCAGCACCATCTTCGTCATATCGGGATTGAGGTAGAGGAGCTTTGAATACTTTAACCGATAGGTGTGCGGATTCGTTCCGGGTCGCGCGCACCGAACTTGCTCAAGACGAGCCGACCTCGTTCGGGAAATTGATTGCACGCAGAGTACCTCTACGCTGCCACCGTCACTCATATACCAGCCTCTTCAAGAGCCTATGCCGACTTCACGTTAAATGATTAGTTGAGCACCATGCGGGACAATCTTTCCAGCGGCGATTCTATGAAACCCGGCACACTGGTCAAGTTGCTTCGTCAGCGGGCGCTGCAACAGCCGCACCGGCTCGTCTACACCTTTCTGACGGATGGCGACGTAGAGGCCGTCTCTTTAACATACGAAGAATTAGACCGGCGCGCGCGCGCGCTCGCCGCGCGGCTTCAAGCGACGGGGAGCAGCGGCGAGCGCGCACTCTTGCTCTATCCGCCCGGACTGGAATACCTCGTCGCCTTTTTCGGTTGCCTCTATGCCGGGACAATCGCGGTTCCGGTCTATCCGCCACGGCTCAACCAGAGTTTGCAGAGGCTTCAGGCCGTCGTCGCAGATGCACAGGCGACCTTAGCCCTGACCACGGAAGTCATCAAATCAAGAATCGAGCCTTTGCTGGCGCACGTGGTCGAACTAAAGTCGCTTCGCGTGATAGCGACCGATGGGATTGCGGACGCCTCGGCGCAGGACTGGCAGAAACCCGCCCTTGACGCCGAAGACCTCGCTTTTCTTCAGTATACCTCCGGCTCGACCGGAGTTCCCAAAGGGGTCATGCTGAGCCATCGGAATCTGTTGCACAATTCGGCGCTGCTCGCAGATGCGTTCGAGTACGACTTCGAGAGCCATTGTGTGTCGTGGTTGCCGATGTATCACGACATGGGTTTGATCGGCTGCATCCTCCAACCTCTGTATGGCGGATACGCGTGCACACTCATGTCGCCGGCCTCTTTTCTGCAAAGTCCCTTCCGCTGGCTCAAGGCTATTACCCGCTACAAGGCGACTATCAGCGGCGGTCCGAATTTCGCTTATGATTTATGCGTGCGCAAGATTTCCGCCGAACAGCGAGCGCAACTTGATTTGAGCAGTTGGACTTCGGCCTTCAACGGTGCAGAACCTATCCGCCGAGAAACGCTGGATCGTTTCGCAGAGACTTTCGCCGCCTGTGGCTTTCGCCGCGAAGCCTTCTATCCCTGTTATGGACTTGCCGAAGCTACGCTGATTGTGACCGGCGGCGCAAAGGCGGTTTCGCCGATTATCAAAACCGTCGAGGCGACCGCGCTTGAGCACAACAGAATCGTCGAATCTTCGACGGGTTCGGAAGGCTGCACAGCAGTCGTCAGCAGTGGTCGCAAACTGCTTGAGCAGAAGGTGGTCATTGTTCATCCCGACACCTCGACGCAGTGCTCATCCGAGCAGGTCGGCGAAATTTGGATTTCAAGCCCCAGCGTCGCACAGGGATACTGGAACAATCCCGCAGAGACGGAGCGCGTCTTTCATGCTCGTCTCGTCGGCACACCCTCCGATAATTTCCTGCGCACCGGCGATCTGGGCTTCATGCAGAACGGGGAATTGTTTGTCACGGGACGACTGAAAGACCTGCTTATCATTCGCGGGCGTAACCTGTACCCGCAGGACATAGAGTTGACGGTGGCGAGTTGCCATTCCGCGTTGCAGCCTGAAGGGGGCGCGGCTTTCTCCGTAGATGTCGCGGGCGAGGAACAACTTGTCATAGTGCAGGAAGTGAAGGCGCAACGCGATTCCGACCTCGACGCGCTGATTAGAGCCATTCGGCAAGCGGTAGCGGAACAGCACGAAGTGAGCGCGCATGCCGTGACGCTAATCAGATTCAGAAGCCTTCCTAAGACATCGAGCGGCAAGATTCAACGCCATGCCTGCCGTGCGGCTTATCTCAATGGAAGTCTCAACAGTCTGGTCGAGTGGAAGGCCGGCGCGACGAGCGAAGTTGACGCGGAGTTGCTCTCTGTCGTTGCGCTGGAGCCGAGCGCAGCCGCTATCGAAGCGTGGCTTGTGGCTCAGTTGGCGGTGCGTTGGGGAGTTGATGCGGCTCAGATAAATGTCAACGAACCCATCAGCCGGTACGGCATAGATTCACTGCTCGCGCTTGAGTTGACGCACGGCATCGAATCCGGTCTGGGTGTGAGCCTTTCAATATCGGCCTTGCTTGAGAATCCGAGCATCTCGCAATTAGCGACGCAAGCGATGTCGCAACTGACGACGGACTCTTCGAGCGCAGTCCTTCTGCCCACGCGAGCGCCGGAGGGCGTTGTCGAAAGCCCTCTATCTTACGGACAGAGCGCCCTCTGGTTCCTGCAATTCCTCGCGCCGGAGAGCGCCGCTTACAACATTGCGAGGGCGGCGCGCATTCACGGAGCGTTGGACTTTGCGGCCTTGCGCGATGCATTTCAAACGCTGACGAATCGTCATCAATCGCTTCGTACGACCTTCACCCTCGTCGAGGGCGAACCGATGCAGCGCATACAGGAGCGGGGAGAAATATCATTCTCCGTTCAGGATGCGACAACTTGCAGCGAGCCGTATCTGCACGTACGCCTCGCCGCAGAAGCCAACCGTCCCTTCAATCTTGAGGAAAGCCCGCTGCTGCGCGTTATCCTCTACAACTGCCCGGCGCAGGAACATGTGCTGCTGTTGGTCATGCACCACATCATCACGGATTTCTGGTCGCTCGGCCTCATCATGCACGAACTGGGAATCCTCTACCAATCGTCGTTAACCGGCGCACCCGCAACTCTGAAAGCTCCGGCGCTGCAATATTCAGATTACGTGAACTGGCAGGCTGACATGCTACGCAGTCCTGAAGGTGAAGAGCACTGGAAATACTGGCGACAGCAATTGGCTGAGCCATTGCCTGTGCTTGACCTGCATACGGAGCGGACGCGCCCGCCCGTGCAAACTTATCGGGGAGCTTCGGAAGTCCTAAAAATCGAGTCGGAACTAACACAAGCGATAAAAGAGAGTGGCGAGGCCAACGGCGCAACGCTTTTCATGACTTTGCTGGCGGCCTTCTACGCATTGCTTCACCGCTATACGGGTCAAGATGATTTGGTCGTCGGCTCTATGACGGCAGCCCGTGGGCACTCCGGTCTCTCAGACATCGTGGGCTACTTTGTCAACCCGGTCGTACTCCGCGCAGACCTTTCCCGCGACCCGACTTTCGAGAATTTCCTCCGGCAGGTTCGCCAAACCGTGTTAGATGCTTTCCGGCATCAGGATTATCCCTTCTCCCTACTGGTCGAGCGATTGCAGCCTGAGCGCGACGCGAGCCGCTCGCCGCTCTTTAATATCGCATTCGTTTTTCAGAAATCGCATCTTGCCGACGAAGAAAATCTGGTGGCGTTCGCCCTTGGCGAAACCGGAGTGCAAACCAAACTCTGGGGACTCGACGTGACATCCGTCGCGCTCGAACAGCGTGTGTCGCAGTTTGATCTCACACTCATGTTGGCTGAGGTGGACGGCGGGCTGACGGCTTCGTTCGAGTACAACACGGAATTGTTCGAGGCAGAGACGGTGCGGCGGATGGCACAGCATTACAGGAATCTGCTGGAGAGCATCGGGGAAGATACAGGGCAACGTCTCTCGGAATTAAGGCTGCTGAGCGGAAGCGAGCGGAAGCGGTTGCTCTTTCGCTTCAACGACACCTCCAGAACGTACCCACGCGGCCTTTGTCTGCATGAACTCTTCGAGGCACAGGCCGCACGCACGCCCGACGCCGTCGCGCTCATTGGCGCGGGCGAACGACTCAGCTATCGAGAGTTGAACGAGCGCGCCAATCAATCGGCACATTATCTACGGCGACGCGGCGCTCAGCCGGAGACGCTCATCGGCGTCATGATGCGGCGCTCGATAGGAATGCTGGTCGCCGTGTTGGGAGTCCTCAAGGCGGGAGCGGCATACCTGCCTCTCGACCCACAGTATCCGCGCGAGCGGATCGAGTTCATGCTCGCCGACGCGGGCGCGCGCATGCTCTTGACAGATGAAGAACTGTCCGCGCGTGTGCCGCGCGTGGGCGCGCAAGAGGTGTGTCCGAATAGGGAGTGGGAGCGCATCGGCGCGCAGAGCGTCGAGAATGAATCGGGGTCTGTGCGTCCGGAGAACATGGCCTATGTTATCTACACGTCCGGCTCGACAGGCCAGCCGAAGGGCGTCGTCGTGGAGCATCGTAGTGTCGTCACGTTCCTGCACTGGTGCAGGGAAGTCTTCACGCCGGAGGAGTTGGCGGGCGTGCTGGCCTCGACCTCGATCTGCTTCGACCTGTCTGTCTTCGAGATGTTCGCCCCTCTCAGTTGGGGCGGGATGGTGATCCTCGCCGACAACGCACTGCAACTCGCAGAATTGCCCGCCGCTAGTAATGTCACGTTAATCAACACCGTGCCCTCCGCCATAAGCGAGTTATTAAGATTAAAGGCCATACCGTCGGCGGTGCGGACGGTGAACATGGCCGGGGAACCGTTGAAGAGGGCGGTGGTTCGGGATGTCTATGAACAGGCAACGGTCGAGCGTGTCTTCAATCTCTACGGGCCGTCGGAGGATACGACGTATTCGACTTATGCTCTGGTGGAAAAACATGCCGATAGCGCGCCGTTGATTGGCCGCCCCGTAGCGAACACGCAGATTTATTTGCTGGATTCCAAACTGCAACCCGTGCCGGTCGGGGTCGGCGGAGAGTTGTTTATCGGCGGCGACGGATTAGCGAGAGGTTATCTGAATCGCCCGGAATTAACAGCCGAACGGTTCATCCCAGACCCCTTCGGCACGCAACCCGGCACACGTCTCTACCGCACGGGCGACCTCGCACGCTTTCTCCCAGATGGGCAACTCGAATTCCTTGGCCGCGCCGACAATCAGGTCAAACTGCGTGGCTTCCGCATCGAACTCGGCGAGATTGAAGCCGCCTTAGTAGGACTAGAGGAAGTGCGCGAGGCCGTCGTTCTGGCGCGCGAGGATGAGACGGGAGAGAAGCAACTGGTAGCCTACGTGGTCGGGAAAGAAGCAGCCGCCGAGACGACAGCGGAACAGATGCGGGAATATCTATCGCAGAAGTTGCCGGACTACATGATGCCGGCGTGGTACGTGTTGCTGACGCAGATGCCTCTCACGCCCAATGGCAAGGTGGATCGCAAAGCCCTGCC
>CAXTRQ010000039.1:0-38044 GCA_964246705.1 uncultured Pyrinomonadaceae bacterium | reverse complement strand
CGCCTGTAGATATTCACCCGTCAGCAACAGACGAGTATTAAAATTGTGGTCACGAGATAAGGATAGGCTGTCTCGAACGCGCACGCCGCCGGAAGCCCGTGGTTGTGCGGCCTTTTGATTTCGAGCGCACACCCTCTATACTCCGGCTATCATGAACTGGCAGGAAAATATCATTAACGACGCCGCGCGAATCCGTGAGTTGCTGGCAGACACCAGAACTATCGCCGTGCTCGGCATTAAAACAGAAGGGCAATCCAACCAGCCCGCTTTCTACGTTCCCAGTTATCTCAATTCGGCGGGATTCGAGGTCATCCCCGTTCCCGTCTACTACCCGGAAGTTACACACATCCTCGGACACAAAGTTTACCGCACGTTAAGCGAGATACCTGTCGAAGTAGACCTCGTCAATGTGTTCCGGCGGGCGGAAGATATTCCCGCGCACGTCGAAGATATTCTGGCGAAAAGTCCAAAGGCCGTGTGGTTGCAGTCAGGCATCCGGCACACGGCGGTCGCACAGAGGCTCGCGGAAGCGGGCATCAAGGTGGTGCAAGACAGATGCTTGATGGTTGACCATCGGTATCTGGCGAAGGCCGGTTAGGGAATCGAAACCGGGTCGCCTGTCAGCCAGCGTTGAAGGCTTCGCTTAGAGAGGGTAAACAAGAGGATGGAGCGTCTATTCTTTGCTATCGGGGCTATCTCAGCCTTCATCGCGGTGGCGGCAGGCGCGTTCGGAGCGCACGGCTTGAAGAGCCGGCTCAGCCCGGAAATGCTGGCGACATTTGAAGTCGGCGTGCGCTATCAGATGTATCACGCCTTCGCGTTGATCGTCGCGGCATGGGCGCAGACGCGCTGGCCTAGTTCGTTCGTCGCGGCGAGCGGCTGGTTCTTCGTTATCGGCACGGTGCTCTTTTCCGGCAGCCTCTATCTTTTGAGCTTAACCGGAGCGCGCTGGCTCGGCGCGATTACTCCTCTGGGCGGGCTGGCCTTCCTCGCGGGCTGGCTGTGTCTGGCGTGGGTCTACTGGAAAGCTTAGACGTTCAAGACAGAAGGCGGAGAGCCTGCACACACTCTCCGCCTCTTTCCTTTCTCTTTGCGCCTTGGCGCAAAAGAAAAACTCCTGTGAGGTTGTTGAAATAAACTCTAATCTTCCTCTTCCGCTCTGATGCGTCCTTCGGCGCGCGCCTGTTCGACAATCTTGTGCGTGAGTTGGCCGGGAACGGGGTCGTAGTGTGAGAACTCCATGTGATAGGAGCCGCGCGCGGCGGTGATGGAGTTGAGTTTCGATTGATAGTCGAGCATCTCGGCCATCGGGACTTGCGCTTTGATGACCTGATTCTTGCCGCGCATCTCCATCCCCTGCACGCGACCGCGCCGCGAATTGAGGTCGCCCATAATGTCGCCGCTCGCCTCGACGGGCGCAACCACTTCGACGTTCATAATCGGTTCGAGAAGGGTCGGCTTGATTTTATCAATCGCGTTACGGAAAGCCTTGCGCCCCGCCGCACGGAAGGAATGCTCGTCCGAGTCAACGTTGTGATAGGAGCCGTCAATGAGCGTGACCTTAAAATCTACGAGCGGGTATCCGGCAATCGCTCCGCCGGAAGCGGCCTCGATGATGCCCTTCTCAATCGCCGGGCGAAATTGCTGCGGGACGCTGCCGCCGAAAATCTTATCTATGAACTCGAAGCCCGCGCCTCGCTCCATCGGCTCGAAGATCACTTTGCAATCGCCGAACTGACCGCGCCCGCCCGTCTGCTTCTTATGACGACCCTGCACCTCGGCGCGCGCCGTAATCGTCTCCTTGTACGGAACCTTCGGCGGATGCAGAGCCACCTCGACGTGATAGCGGTCGCGTAGTTTGGCGACGACCGTTTCGACGTGCAGTTGGCCTGAGCCGGAGAGGATAAACTCCTTTGTCTGAGCGTCGCGCGTGAAGTGGAGCGCGAGGTCTTCTTCCAGAATCTTGTGGAGCGCGACAGAAATCTTCTCTTCATCCTGACGCGATTTCGGTTCGATGGCGAAGGAGATAGCCGCCTCTGGATATTCGACCCGGTCGTAGACGATGGGCGCGGCCTTGTCCGCGAGCGTGTCGCCCGTCTGCGTCTCTTTCAACTTCACGCACGCGATGATGTCGCCCGCGCTGGCCTCTTCGATTTTGTCGAGTTGCTTACCCTGCATTGAATGGAGCGCGCCGAGCCTCTCGGTGACGCCGCGCGTCGTGTTCTGCACGGTCGCATCATGTTTGACATGACCGCTGATGACCTTCATCACGTTGATGCGTCCGGCGAAAGGGTCTGCGATGGTGCGGAACACGTAGGCCGAAAAAGGCTCGCTCGCATCGTACTTGCGCGTGAGCGGTTCGCCTCCGTCGCCGTCCGGGCTGGTCTTGCCGTGTTCGGCTTCGTGATGGTCTGGGGCGGGCGCGTAATCAAGGATGCCGTCGAGCAAGTTCTGCAATCCGACGAGCGTCGCGGAAGAGACGGCGAAGACCGGGCAGAGGCGGCTGGCGGCGATGGCCTTGCCGATGTTGGGCACGATGTCCGCCTCGTCGAGCGTTCCCTGCTCGAAATATTTTTCCATCAGCGCGTCGTCCGATTCGGCGATAACTTCGATAAGGCGCTCGCGCTCTTTATCCACCAACTCGCGCCCCGTCGCCGGAATCTCAATCTCTTTCGCCTTGCCCGCCGCATCGTATTCGTAAGCCTTCATGTGAACGATGTCCACGACGCCTTTGAAATCCGCTTCCTTGCCGATGGGCAGCGTGAAGGGAACGATTGCGCGGCTGAAGGTGTGGCGCGCGCTGTCGAGCGCCGCGCCGAAATCCGCACGCTCTTTATCAAGTTTGTTGATGACCATCATGCGCGGGACGATGAACTCATTGGCGTAGCCCCAAGTCTTCTCTGTCTGAACTTCGACGCCGTTGACGCCGTCAACGATGACGAGCGCGCAGTCTGCGACGCGCAGGCCAGGGCGCGCGTGCGCGACGAAGGCGGCGTAGCCGGGCGTGTCAATCAAATTAACTTTATGTTCGCGCCATTCGAGATGTGCCAGCGAGTTGTTCAAGGTTATCTTGCGGGCGATAGAGTCCTCTTCGTAATCGGTGACGGTCGTGCCTTCTTCCGTCTTGCCCCAGCGCGGTGTCGCGCCTGCGGCGTAGAGGAGGGAACTGATAAGTTGCGTCTTGCCCGCATCGCCGTGCCCGATGACGGCAAGGTTGCGAATCATGTTGGTCGGATAAGCTTTCATGATATTTGAGAGCGAAGCTTCCTTTCGATGAGTTTCTCGGCTCGGCGGTAGGAATCGAAACTCTGCCGCGTCGCTGTTAGCTAGTTAGCTTGGAATGCGGAGTAGAACTTCAGGTTGAGAAGCTAATTTATCCGAGCGAGCAGCGTAAAAGCAAGCGGGCGAGGATAAGGAAATACGGAATGCTGAATGCTGAATGCTGAATAAAAACCGGGCATCTTTAAATTCATCATTTCGCGTTCCGCATTCCGTATTTCGCCCGCGCGGCACTGTAATTGCCAATCGTTTGTTGTCGGCGCGCATTCGCACCGTGAAAGCTTTAGTAATCTCTCCCTTAATCTAAATTTTAAGTTCGGGAGGCAGGAAATGAGACTCGGAATCAATACACTCAAACGAACGATTAGCGCACTCGGCATGTGTGCCTTACTGCTCGGCGTGACGGCTACCGACGGCTTCGCGCAAACCTACAGACGCCACCACGATAGTGGCCGCCATCTCGGATGGGCGCAACATCGGGGGAACAGCAACCGTTGGCGGTTGAGGCGTGAGAGGCGTGATGACCGCAGAGACGAACGGCGCGACTTCCGTGAGCAGCGGCGAGATGAGCGGCGTGATTTTAGAATTCAACAACGGCAGGAGCGTCAGACTTTCAGGAGCAACCACCGCCACGGTCGGCGAAAAATTGCAGCGTTTAAATTTCGTGCGGGTTTTTATGTCGGCGGGCGGGGCTTAAATTTTCCCGCCGCGCCCGTTTTACTTGTGCATGGCAGACGAGCTAACGCGCCTGAATCCCCAGACTGAGCGGTTTCTTCTGCCGGTAGGCGACCAACACGCGGTAGCCTAAAAGCAGCGCGAGGACGGCGGCGAAGACGAGCGGGCGGCGCGTGTCGGCTTTAACCAGCAGGTAAAAGTGCAGGACGCCCGCGATGGCTGAGACGTAAATCAGTTTATGCAACAACGCCCAACGCTTGCCGCCGAGCCTCTTAATCATCCCGTTGGTCGAGGTCACGGCGAGCGGAATCATGAGCGAGAAGGCGAGCATGCCGACGGCGATGAACGGTCTGCGCCAGACATCCTCGACGACGGCGCTCAGATTGAAAACTTTGTCGAACCAGACGTAAGTTGTCAGGTGCAGCAGCCCGTAGAAGAATGCGTAGAGGCCGAGCATGCGCCGGAACTTGATGAGCCACTGTGCGCCCGTCCACTTGCGCGCCGGAGTGATGGCGAGCGTGAGGCACAGAAACAGAAGCGTCATGATGCCCGTCGTCCGCGTGACGAACTCAAGCGGGTTCGCGCCCAGACGCGCGTGCAGCCAATCCCAGCCGAGCAGAAGGATGGGAACGAGGCAGTTGATAAAGACGAGAGCCTTGTTGAACTTAATGTCTTTCATTTCTTTGTATCTTCAGGCGCGCGTAACAAGTTTCAGAAGTAATACTTCAAATCCATTCCCGTGTAGAGTTGCGCCACTTCGTCCGCATAGCCGTTGAACATCAGCGTCTTGCGGCGTGCCCATTCGCCGATGCGCCGCTCCGTCGCCTGACTCCAGCGCGGATGGGCAACCGCCGGATTGACGTTCGAGAAGAAACCGTATTCGTCGGATGCTGCCAGATTCCATGTCGTCGGCGGCATACGCTCGACGAGTTTGATTTTGACGATTGACTTGATGCTCTTGAAGCCGTACTTCCAAGGGACGACGAGACGAATAGGCGCGCCGTCCTGCGGCGGCAGCGAATCGCCGTAGAGTCCCGTGGCGAGAATCGTTAGGGGATGCATCGCTTCATCGAGACGCAAGCCTTCGACGTAAGGCCAGCGCAACACGCTGCTGCGTTGATTCGGCATTCGCTTCGGGTCGTAGAGCGTCTCGAATGCGACGTACTGCGCATTTGAAAGCGGCTCGGCCTGCTCTAAAACCTTCGACAGTGAGAAGCCCTGCCAAGGGATGACCATTGACCAACCCTCGACGCAGCGCAGGCGATAGATGCGATCTTCCTGCGGGCTGAGTTGCATCAACTCGCCGAGGTCGTAAACCTTCGGTTTGCTCACCAGCCCTTCAACCGCGATTGTCCAAGGACTCGTCTGAAATCCTTCAGAGAGACGCGCGACGCTGCTTTTGTCGGTCGCAAACTCGTAGAAATTGTTATAAGTCGTAATCTCTTCAAAGGTGTTCGCAGGCTCGCCGGGCAGATTCCAATTTTTGACTGGCGCGGGTGCATCCGCCGCGTTGCCGGACGACGCGACGGCGGGCGACTTAGATGCGGCGCGCGGCGGCGCGGGCGCGGGCGCAAGCAATTCTTTGTAGAGAAAGCCGGTCGCCGCCGTGGAAGCGGCGAGCGCCGCGCCGCGCATGAACAAGCGACGATTGAGATACGTCTTGTGTGGCGTAATCTCGCTGCTCTTAATTGGCTCTGGTTTCTTAATCAGCATAATGCTTCTGCTTATCGTGCCTCTTCCGGGTCGCCTCTTCAGCGCGCATCAGGAAATACGAGAGTGAAGGACAGGGCGGTTTGCGCGACCGGTTAAAACTTCTCTCCCAAAGTTCACTCCCCGTATCAGCATACGGCTCAAAATATTGACCGCGCGCGTGCGGAAATCCTGACAATGTTTTTTGCGAGAGGGTGACTGCCGCCATTATCCGCGTATAGAATAAGGCGTACAAGGGCGCGCGCCGAGCCTGCGCCATCACATTGATTTTCGGACGAGGAAGCTTGGAGCAGCGGGAAAGCTTGCTGTAAATTCGAGAGAAGAGTGATGAGCCGACAGCAGACAGCACGTATTGAGGTTTACACGGACGGGCAATGCCCTCTGTGTCGTTGGTCGCGCGAGCGCGTCGAGCCGTTCGACCGCGAAGGGCGCATCGAGTGGTTAGACTATAACGACCCGGAAGTACTCAAGCGTGCCGCGCCGCATACCTTTCACGAGATGGCTGAAGAGATGCACGTTCATCGCACAGACGGAACGTGGTCGAAAGGTTTCGAGGGCTGGCTTGACGTGCTCAGAGTTTTACCGCGACTGCGCTGGCTGGCACGCATGTTGTCGGTCTGGCCTTTCAAAAGTCTCGGCCCCGTCTTTTATCGAAATCTCGCCCGCCGCCGTTATCAGCTTTTCGGTATCCCGCCGCCATGCGACCCCGACGGCGTGTGCTCGCTGCACAAACCTCACAACTGAGAAGTTGTTTAGAAAGCAGGCTCTTGATGTCCCTACGGGACTGCTCGAACAGCTTCCGAATCTCCCGCTGAGACCGCTCGCGCAGGCCACGCGCGCACACCTTCCGGCATCTAATTTTCACGACAAACAAGTCAGCAAGTTAAAGAAATCGCCCGATTTTCCGGGCATGACAGAGCGTGAGTTAAACATCATGACAAGGAAGATATATTCGGCTTTAGCGGCTCTGATACTGATTTTCGCCACGGCGCACGGCGCGTTCGCCATCGCGCCTGAGAGCAAGACGGGTAAGACTCGCGCGTCGAGTTTTGCGCGCGTGCGCGAGCCTCTAAATCTCGCGGTTTTGATTCAGGATGACCTCGTCTCGCGTGTCGGCAACGAGCTTCAGGTGACGCATGACTTCATCCGCGAACTGCCTGCCGGTTCGCGCGTGATGGTGGCCTATATTACGACCGGCGCGCTTCAGGTTCGCCAGCCGTTTACGACCGACTTGGAGCGTGCGACGACAGCCCTGCGTGTGCCTATCGGCAGCACCGCCGCCTCGCCTTACAACCCTTACGTTGAAGTGCGCGAGGCTCTCAAGCAGTTTCCGGCGGCAGGTGAGAATCGCAACGCGATGCTCTTAATCTCCGATGGCTTGGACGTGTCGCGCGGCTTCGACTACTCTTCAAGCGTCGACTCGATTGACCTCCACCGTGCCACGCTCGAAGCGAAAAAACGCGGCGTCGCCATCTACTCGTTCTATGCTCCTTCGGCTGGTTTGACGAGTTGGAATCGCACAGCTATTAACTTCGGCCAGAGCGCGCTCAATCGCCTCTCCGAGGAGACCGGCGGACGCGCCTTTTTTCAGGGCACAAGCTTCGTCACCTTCGACGCTTATTTCAAAGACCTGAGCCGGAGGCTTAACCAGCAGTCTGTCGGCGAATAATAACGGCGTGAATGTGCGGGGCGACCAGCGCGCCGCGCCAGGCGCTAAAGGGGTCAATAAAAGCCTGTATGCTTTTGTTCAGGTTTGCCGCGGCTATTAATTTAATTTCTAGGGGGCGGCTTTTTGTGTCCCGACGCTTTGCGGGTGCGCGAAAAAAAATTTTGGCGCGCATTGCCCGGCGGTGGTAAAGTTAGCTCCGCGCGCTCTGGATGGATTGCCTTTCTTGCCCGAAGGCCAGCAATCGCGCCTGCTTAACTCACGCCATGAAGGACGAGAGAACAACTGAATATTGTGTCGTCGTTGAAGGCTCGTACCTGACCGAGTCGGAAGCCGAGCACGCTCTGCGCGATCCTTTTATCGAAGATTGGGTCGAGCAGACGGGACGCTTTCGCATCCATAATCTCGGCGAGATGCAGGTCGTGCCCGGCGTCATGCTCGGTGTGCTGGGCGTTCGTATGCTCGACGACGAAATCTTCGAGATCGCCAGCACAGACCCCGAACACCCGCTCACCGAACATAAAGCCAAAGGCGTCGCTGCCGCCCTCCGGCTTTATGATATGTTCGACGAAATCAGCGTCGAGCCGCGCGGGTTCGCGGATGAAGATGGCGCTAACCCGGAGACTTAGCCGAGCCGGATTGGAGAGTTGAGACGATAAGGCAGCGCCCGCCGCCCCGTCGCTCCGGCTCGAAGATGCCGACGACCCCGACTTGCCCCGGCGCGGGCCTAGTTCTTTGACCCGCTTGGTGGCATTATTGCCGTCTTCAAACCCCTGTATTACAAACTTCCAAATATCAATTTCCGGCGTGCGTCGGAGCCATTTTGATGGTAAATTTGTTGTCTGAACAAACTAAGTGGCGGTTCTGCGGCGGGCGCGTTCGCGTCGTTGTCGGCGACATCACGCAGCAAGAGGTGGATGCTGTCGTCAACGCGGCGAATGCTACGCTTTTAGGTGGTAACGGTGTGGACGGGGCGATTCATCGTGTCGGCGGGCCAGCGATTTTGGAAGAGTGCAAGGAGATACGGCGGACGCGCTACAGGGACGGACTCCCGACCGGCGAGGCTGCCATCACGACTGGCGGCAAACTCGCGGCGCGGCATGTCGTCCACACGGTCGGCCCCATCTGGGGGCGCGAACAAGGGCGCGAGGCAGAACTGCTCGCCGCCTGTCACCGCAACTCGCTGGCGTTGGCGGTCGAACAGGGAATCGAAACGATTGCCTTCCCCTTCATCTCGACCGGCGCATACGGTTACCCGCGCGCGGAGGCAGCAGCCGTCTCGTCCGTTGCGATTGCTGATTTCCTCGCGGAGAATGATTCCTTAAAAGAAGTGCGTCTGGTCTTCTTCTCGACGGATGACGCGGAAGCTTTTTTAAAAAATCATAAATTTGAGGACTAGAGTCGCCGGAAGTCGCTGCACGCGCCGCTGCCGGTGATTGGAATTTTTGAGTTTTGAAATTGGAAACATCTTTCTACTGATGATGTAAAGACGACTGCGTTTAACGGAAAAATCAAAATGGTTCAAGCAACAATGAATGAGATCGAGCCGACGACAGGGGTTGAGCAAGGAGGGCGGAAATTGCCGGAGACGCTCGAAGCTTTAGAACGCATCTCTTGGAATTACTGGTGGAGTTGGTCTGGCGACGGCGCGGCGCTGTTTCGTGACCTCGACCCGCAATTGTGGGAGGAATGCGAGCACAACCCGCGCCGCATGCTGAAAGAAACCCCGGCCTTCAATTTGATGCGGATGGCGACCGAACCGCTCTACATCGAGCGCGTGCGGCGTCTCGCCGAGAGCTTCGACGCTTACACGAGCGCGACACACACTTGGGCGACGAAACACGCCGGAGAGATAACTTGTACGCATCCGGTCGCATATTTCTGCGCGGAGTTTGGCATCCACAACTCGCTTCCGCTCTATTCCGGCGGTCTGGGGATTCTCGCGGGCGACCATCTGAAGTCGGCGAGCGACCTCGGCCTGCCGCTCGTCGCCGTCGGGCTGCTCTATCATCACGGCTATTTTCGTCAACGCCTGCGACGCGACGGCTGGCAGGAGGAGAGCTACGGGCAGATCAGTTTGCCGGACATGCCGCTTAAACTTGTCGAGGAGGAAGACGCGACGCCTCTACGCCTCGAACTCTCCGTGCGCGGGCGCAGAGTGCTCGTACAGGCTTGGCGCGTTGATGTCGGGCGTGTGCCGCTCTACCTGCTCGATACGAACGTCGCGGAGAACCATGCGATTGACCAGATGATCACAGGTCATCTCTACGGCGGCGACCGCGAGACGCGTTGCGTGCAGGAGATGGTGCTCGGCCTCGGCGGGGTGCGCCTGCTTCGTCGTCTGAAAATCGAGCCGCACGTCTTTCACTTGAACGAAGGCCATTCAGCCTTCCTGACCTTGGAGTTATCGCGCGAATTAACGGAGAATGGCTTGAGCTTTGAAGAAGCGGCGCGTACGGTGCGCGGGCGCTGCGTGTTTACCACGCACACGCCGGTCGCCGCCGGTCACGACGAATTTCTCACGCCGCTCATCACAGCCTGCTTCGGTGAGGCTTACTGGCAGTCGCTCAAGCTTTCGCAGGAAGAATTTATTAATCTCGGTCGCGTCAATGCCGGAGAAGATACGGAGTTGTTCGGGCTGACGCCCCTCGCCTTGCGGATGTGCCGCTCGTCAAACGGCGTGAGCCGCAAGCACGGCAAAGTCTCGCGCGAGTTGTGGATGAAGATGTGGCCGGGACGCCACATGGACGAGGTTCCGATTTCTTACATCACGAACGGCGTCCACGCGCCGACGTGGGTTGCGCCGCTGCTGCGTTCGATTTTTGAGAAGCGCATCGGCGAAGACTGGACAGAGGTCGTCCATGATCCTGAAAAGTGGTCGTGCTCTGCCGCCAAGATAACGGACGAGGAATTGTGGAAGACGAGTCGCCTGCTCAAGCAGCGGCTTATCGCGTTTGTTCGCCAGCGTCTCTATTACGCCCGTCTGCAACAGGGCGAGTCGCAGGAGTTTGTCGAAGCGGCGCGCACACTGTTCGACCCCGAAGCCCTGACCATCGGTTTCGCACGCCGCGTCGCCGCATATAAACGTTGGGGACTGCTGCTGACAGATTCCGAGCGCCTCTTGAATCTCATCAATAACGCCGAACGTCCTGTGCAGTTCATCTTTGCAGGAAAGGCGCACCCGCAGGATCAGGGCGCAAAACTTATCCTGCAAACACTCGCGCACTGGAAACTCAACTCGCGCGTGATGCAGCGCGCAGTTTTTCTACAGGACTACGATCAGGAGATTGCGCGCCAACTCGTGCAATCGGTTGACGTGTGGCTGAACGTTCCGCGCCGCCCGCTCGAAGCCTCCGGGACGAGCGGCGAGAAGGTCGCGATGAACGGCGGGCTGAACCTCTCGATTCTGGACGGTTGGTGGCCGGAAGGCTACGACGGCACGAACGGTTGGGCCGTCGGCGACGTACCGGAATCCGGCGCGGTCGAAGACGAAGACCTGCACGATGCGCTCTCGCTCTACAAGGTGCTGGAGACGGAAGTCGTCCCGGCTTTTTACGAGCGCGACGAGCAAGGGATTCCGCGTCGCTGGGTCGAGATGACGCGGCGTGCCATCCAGACACTAATTCCGGCCTTCAACAGCGACCGCATGGTTCAGGAGTACACGGGAAAAATCTATCTCGGCGGCTGATTCTGAACAGTCAAACTTCAAACAGCACGAAGGCGTGTCGGAAGCAATCCGCGCGCCTTTCGTCTATTTCACACATCGCTTTGAGCCGTGCTAGACTGCACCCCTCTACGAAGGTCTTTTAATCCCTAGACCGCACGCGCTCTGATTGAAAAATTCTTCTTTTTGACCTTCGCGAGAGCCTGCGGAACTGGCGGCTTGTTGACGAAGATAACGCAAATCTCCAGATGAAATTCTGTCCAAAATGCAATAAGACGTTCGAGGATGCGGTCGGCTTCTGTCCTACCGATGGCGAAGTCCTGCAAGAATCTCCGACCAGCATTGTCGGTCAGGTGCTCGACGGCAAATATCAGGTGGAAAGCTTTATCGCACAGGGCGGCATGGGCGCGGTCTATCAGGCGCAGCACATCCTGCTCGGCGATAAAGTGGTGATTAAGACTCTGCGCGCGGAGATGCGAAACAACTCCGAGTGGCTCCGTCGCTTTCAACGCGAAGGACGCGCGGCGCGCAGCTTTCATCATCCGAACGCCGTCACCGTCTATGATCTGAGCACGGCGAGCGACGGCCTCATCTACATGGTGATGGAGTTCGTCGAAGGGCACACGCTCGACAAGGAGTTGAAGAAGCGCGGGCGTTTTACGCCGCAGGAGGCGCTGGAAGTTTTAGAGCCGGTGGCGGACGTGCTCGACGCGGCGCACGCGCGCGGCGTCGTCCATCGAGACCTCAAGCCAGAGAACGTGATGCTCGGAAAGCGCGACGATGGCCGCTCGATTATCAAAGTGCTCGACCTCGGCATCGCCAAGATGGTCGGGATGCCGGACGCGCAGGCGGGCGACGCGACTTCACTGACGGTCGCCGGACAGATTTTGGGAACGCCTTATTATATGTCGCCGGAACAGTGGGGCGAGATTCCGCGCGACGGTAAACCGGAAGTTGACGGGCGCGCAGACATCTACGCGCTCGGCGTCATCTTCTTCGAGTTGATTGCGGGACGCAAACCGCTCGGCGGGCGCACGCTCTCAGAGTTGCGACAAGAGCACGTTTCGGCGACGCTGCCTTCGCTCCACACGGTTGCGCCCCACGTCTCGGAAGATTTCGCGCGGCCTATCAAACGTGCGATGTCGAAGGATCGCAACGACCGCCAGACGACCGCCGGAGAACTCGTCGAAGAGTTGCGCGTCGCGCTCGGTATGCCGCCGCGCACACACGCGTCTGCGACGACGGGCAATAACTTTCGTCAAGACACAGGCGCGGCGTCCAATCAATCGCACGGCAGCGAATCACCGACCGCCAGCCTGCATGGCGCGACTTCGCCCGAACTGGGTACAGCCGCGACCATCACGGGCGCGGGCGATTTCGTGCCTCCCGCGGCGGGCGGGCGCGAGACATCGGTGCATGCTTCCTCTGCGGCGACGAGCGCGAACATCTATAACCCGCCGCCCGGCAGCGCAGCCGACACGCGCGCCTCGCATCAAGCGATGCAGACGGTCGGCGCGACGTATGCGGACGCTTCGGGAGTCGCGCCGACAAGAATCGTGTATGGCAGCGACGAAGCGGCGGCGCAGGAAGTCGTCGTGCCTGCGCCGAAGCGTTCCAACATGCCTCTAATGGTGGGCGGCGCGCTCGTCATGCTGCTGGTGATGGGAGTCGGCGGGTGGTTCGCGTTGAACCGAACAGGGAAAGTCGAGCCGGAAGCGAATGTGAGTCCGGCTGCTCCGGCTAATAATGCTCCGGCTGGTAGGAATCCCCCGCCCGCCGCCAACGCGCCGAAGGTCGAAGCGTTGAGCTACTGGATTGAGGCTTTCGAGAATCCGAAGGACGCAGCGGGTCGCCGCGTCGCCGACATGGCGGCGAGTCTTAAGTCAGGACAGTACTTCAAAATTCATTTCAAGGCGGCAGATCGCGGCTATCTCTATATCGTCGGGCCGGGGGAGAAAGGCAACGTGCCGATGACGTTTTTGACCGCGCAGGGAGCGGGCGCGCTCAAGACGAATCAGGTCTTGAAGGGCGCGGACTTCGTTTTCCCCTTGGGTCAAAAACTTGTCCTCAACGACATTCCCGGCACTGAAGAATACACGCTCATCTTCTCGCCGACGCCGCTTTTGAAGCCAGCATTCCTCGCGGGAAAATTCACGCACGAACTGACGCCCGAAGAGGTCAAAGAGTTCGAGGATTTACGTGGACAGTTGAAGGCCGTCGCCCCGACGGCGAGCGTCGAAGATGCGGGCGGAGAAAAGATTATCTCCGTCGCCATCGCGGGCGGCATCTCAGACAAACCCGTCATCTACGATTTACGTATTGAACATAAGTGAAGCCGCAAGCGAACCGCCCTCCCCGCGTTCCCGTTCCGGCTCTTGAATTTCTCTTGAGGAGATTAGCAGATGCGTCTCAGATTCTTTTTAGCCATCGCCTTAATCACGCTCGTCGGCGCGACCGCCCAAGCGCAAAATCCGCAGGCTAAGCAAGACGAGGTGATGGACGACTTCATCAATACGCGCGGCGCAGGATTCAGCGCGCCGGATGCTCCAAAAAGCAGTAACAGCACGAGACCCAAAAGCACGAGCGCCGGCAACACTAAAAGCGGGACGACGGCGACCGGCTCAGCGAAGAACACGGGAAATAAAGGAACGAGGCCGCAGTCGCAACAGGGAGGGACGAAAGGTGCGAAGCAGGGCGGCGGGAAGGATGGGACGGCTGCGAGTTCCACGCAGGGAAACTCCAAAGCCGACACGACGGTCAAGGGCAACTCGATTTCATCGAATCAGGGCGCAATTGGTCTCGGCTATACGCTCTACATGAAAGATTCGCAAGGCGACGCGGTGCGCGTTGACCCGTCGCGCGAGTTCGTCAAAGGCGACGAGATACGCCTCGGACTCGAAACGAACACGGACGGCTATCTCTATATTTTCCACACCGAAAACGGTCACGACCCGCAGATGCTTTTCCCACATCCGACGCTCGATGGCGGCAGCAACCGCGTCTCTGCACACTCGCTCGAAACCGTGCCTTCCGATCTCGCTCGCTGGTTTTTGTTCGATGCGCGTCCGGCGGTCGAAAAACTCTATATCGTGATTACGCGCGAGCCTCTGGCGGGCGTGCCGACGGACGCCGCGCTCGTCGCATCTTGCGGCGCGAAGACGGATGACTGCGTCTGGCATCCGACGCCGGACGCATGGCGACGCATCACTTCGACCGCGAGCGGGCAGATTGTCGAGAGCCATGCGGAAGTGGCACAACTGAAAGTTCCGGCGGATACGCTCAAGCGCGGGCTGACGATTAGCAAGTCCGAGCCTGCGCCCTCTATCGTTCGCATGAATGCCTCGTCCACGAGCGGCGCGCTCGTCACAACGATTGACCTTGTTCACAAGTAGACGGCGCAAGACCCGACAGGTGAAGTTTTATCTTGAGCACCTGACATCGAAAGCACCAAAGGCACAAAGACGCGAAGTCAAGAAACCGCTGGCTTTGCTTTGTGCCTTTCTGTTTTTCTCCCGGCGGTTTTTCTCTTCTTAGCGACTTTGCGTCTCCGGCGCGAAAATTTATTTCACGTCGGAGACGCAAAGTCGCTAAGAAAGCAGAACGCGAAGTAAGACGGCTTTCAAACTTTCTCTGCTCGACGCGAGAGAGGCTTGCCAATCATGCAACGGAATTTTGCTCTAATATGCAAGACGCATTTCGACGGAGTTTTGACATGAATCATACGATACGTGCACTAGCAGTTTTTCTCATTGCTTCAACTCTCTGGGCGGCTACACCACACGCCGCGCGCGGAGAGACGGCTTCGCAAGTGGACGGGGCGAGCGCGGAGTTGGAACAGGGACGGAAACTTTTGCGGCGCGGGCATGCGGGCGAGTCGCTTATCCATCTTGAAAAGGCTCTGCAACAGTTCCAGCAGAGCGGTAATAAATCCGGTGAAGCCGAGACGCAGGATCAACTCGGAGAACTCTACGAGCAGCAGGGGCGCTACGACATCGCGCTTCAGCATTACACGAGCGCGCAGGCGATTTACGCTTCCGGCGCTGACCGCGCCGCGCACCAGAGTGCGCTCGTCGCTTCCGTCTCTTCGGGCGCAGATTCTTACAACGCGAATCTGATGCTCGCCAAAATGGGCAACATGTATTTCAAGCAGAGCGATACCGCGCAGGCGCGCGCCTACTATTCGCAGATACGCGCGCGCAAGCCGGAAGCGAACGTGCTCAAAAACGCGCAGGGCGGACGAGCCAAGGCTGATAAACTTAAAAGCACAGGCTCGCGCCTCGGCAGTATCCTACGCGGGACGCCCAGCCTTTCGACGCCGACCTCGACCGCCAACACCGTCACCGATACCCTTAACACCGTGCGCGGGCCTCTCGACGCTTATCGTCAGGCGATCATCTATACCACTTATGAACTCGGCATGGGACGCGTTGATTATTTCAATAATCAACTCGATTCGGCGAAGCGCCATTTCGAGAGCGCGCTTGCGGCGACGCAGGGCAGCCTGCCCGTGATCGGCAACCTCGGACAGACGCGCCGCTATCGCACCGCCGCGCGCACCAGCCTCGGCGACATCGCTTTCAAACAAGGGCGCTTCGCAGACGCTTTTAAGCTTTATACGGAAGCCGCGAAGGGCGCGCGCGAGGACGAGCGGCTCGACCTGATGTGGCCTGCGCAACGCGGCACGGGGCGCAGTCTGTGGGCGCAGGGGTTACGGGAGACCGACGCGAAGAAGTCCGCGAAGATGAAGGAAGATGCCGTCAACGCCTATCGTGAAGCGTTGCATACTATCGAAACCATCCGGCAGGGAAGCCTCCGCGCGGACGAATCGCGCACAACTTTTCTGGCGACGACGAAGGACGTTTTCGACGAAGCTTCAGCCGCTCTCGCGGAGATGGCGCTCGGCTCTACGTCAAATACCTCGACAAACACTTCCGCCCCGCTCGAAGGCAAGTCGCTTGAATATCTGTCCGAAGCCTTGCGCGTGGTCGAACAGGGACGCGCTCGCTCGCTCCTCGATTTGTTGGGCGAGACCGGCGCGAACATCACAGAGGGCGTGCCATCGGAGTTGCTCCAGCGCAAGCAGGAAAATCTCGAACGCCAACAGGACATCGCGGCGCAGTTGACGGGCGTCGGCGGAGAAAGCTCCGCGCCGGGGAAATCGCTCGATGAACTCGAAACCGACCTCAACCGTCTGCAAACCGAGTACGACAGCCTCGAAAATCAGATTCGCGCTGCCAGCCCGCGCTACAGCGCGCTGACCGCCGCGCAGCCGCTCACGCTCGCCGAAATCCAACGGCAAGTTTTAGACGACCAGACGGCGCTCGTCGAATACAGTCTCGGCACGGAGCGTTCGTATCTCTGGGCTGTGACACGGACGGGAGCGAGCATTTATCGTCTGCCCGCGCGAGCCGAGATTGAGCGGCAGGCCATCGTTTTGCGCGACCAGATTATCCCCGCGCCGCTCAGGCGCACGCTGACCGACGCGGTAGCCGTCGAGACTCAGCGCGGCCTTACTTTGACGGGCGGCGCGGGCGCAGGAGGCTCTCAAGCCGCTGCCGCCTATGCGTCAATCGCCAATGCGCTCTACAAGACGGCTCTCGAACCCGCCGCCAAGTTGATCGGCCAGAATCGTCTGCTCATCGTCGCCGACGGTGCGCTCAACTACATTCCCTTTGAGGCACTCGTCACTTCCACCGCCGCGACGACTGATTACTCGACGCTCGCCTACTTGCTCAAGACCAATGAGACTATCTATGCGCCGTCGGCTTCCGTCGTCGCGGCGATCAGGCAGCAGTCGACGGCGAGCGCAGGAGGCCAGAGGATAGATCGGGCAATGCTGGTCGTGGCCGACCCGGTCTTCGATGCGACGGATGCACGCGCGGGCGGTGCGAAGGCGGGCGCAGCGACGACGGGCGGCGACACGACTGCGCGCGGGCTGACGCTCGCCAGCGCCGTCGCCGATGTTGGGAAAACGGGGGGAAGCAGCGCGGCTCCGGCAGGCTCTCCGGCAGGTGAAGTGCGGCTCGCACGCCTGTTGGGAACGCGTACGGAGGCCGAACAGATTGCGAAACTGGCGACGACGATGGGAGGCAAGGCAGACACTTGGCTCGACCTCAATGCCAGCGAAGCGAACGTCGAAGCGCGCGACCTGCGTCCCTATCGCGTCCTGCATTTCGCCACGCACGGACTTTTGAATACCGAGCGCCCGCAGTTCACGGGTCTCGTCCTCTCGCTCGTCGGAAACCGCGCATCGGAAGACGGCTTCCTCCGCACGGACGAGATTTTTAACCTCAAACTCGGCTCGCCGCTCGTCATGCTCTCGGCGTGTGAAACGGGACTTGGGAAAGAGAAGCGCGGCGAGGGAGTCATTGGCCTGACGCGCGCCTTCATGTACGCGGGTGCGCCGACCGTCGGCGTCAGCCTGTGGTCAGTCGCCGACCGCTCGACCGCCGACCTGATGACCAATTTCTACAGACGCCTGCTCACCAAAGGAAGTAATTCGGCTGCCGCCATGCGCGCCGCGCGACAGGACATGATCATGGGCAAGCGCTACAGCGCGCCATTCTTCTGGTCGCCCTTCGTCCTCGTCGGCGACTGGCGCTAAGCACACGGATTCCGGTCGGTTGAATCGCACGGTTCGCTGTGCCCGACCGAAATTTCAAAAAATAGCTTCCGCTGCTTTCCGGGCGGCGCGCATTGTCGCAGAAGGGTGCGGTAGGCTAATATCAACGCTACGCCCCTATGACCAAAACGGTAAAATTTCTTCAGGTTGGTTTCAATGGAAAATCAATTCATTCCGGTTGGCGACAATCAGCAGCTTGAACTACTTATCGCGCGCTCGCACGAAACGCCCGTGCTGCTCTTCAAACATAGTACGACCTGCCCCATCAGTGCGGCGGCGTATCGAGAGGTGCAGCAACTTGCGACCGAGATCGCGCTCGTCGTCGTGCAGCGTGCGCGCGAAGTCTCGCGCGAGGTCGAAACGCGTACGGGCGTCCGCCACGAATCGCCGCAGGCGCTCATACTAAAACATGGCGAGGCCGTCTGGTCGGCCTCACACTGGCACATCACCGCCGAAGCGGTCGAACAGGCCATGCGCGAACACGCGTGAACAGTTATCAGTTTTCAGTTCTCAGTAGAAAAGCGTTAAGGCGATGCCTGTAGCTGAAACCGACAACTAACAACTGAAAACTCAAAACTCCTTATGACCGATACAGCGCCGAGACGCGGCCCGGCAGTTGAGCCGCGCGAGATTATGCAGGAGGGCGATAGTTTCGTGCGCGTCACGTGGGCTGACGAAGAAGTATGCCGCTACGCGGCGGCGGAGCTTCGACGCGCATGCCCGTGCGCGCAATGCGTTAATGAGTGGACGGGACAGAGGATGCTGAAGCCGGAGACGATTGCGGACGAGCTTGAGATTAGCGATGTTGAGATTGTCGGGCGCTATGCGCTCACCTTCCGTTTTAGCGACGGACACACGACGGGCATCTATAGTTTTCGCTACCTGCGCGAGCTATGTGAACAGCGGGCAGGGTAACAAGCGTGCGCCAAAAATCACGGTTGTGATGTCCAGCATTCTGTAACTCCGGCTCTCCGAACATTGAAGAAACTTGAGCGAGTCGCCGACAGTCATAACTTATGACCGCTGCAAAGAAAATTCTGGTCGTCGAAGATGATGAAGTCGCGCGCGAACTGATGTGTCTCGCGCTCGAACATCGCGGCTATGACGCGACAACCGCCGAGGATGGTGTGGTCGGATATGAAAAGGCGGTGGCGCTGCGCCCTGATTTAATCATCACGGACATTCAGATGCCCGCCGCTGATGGCGTTCATCTCGTGCGCCGCGTCCGCGATACGCCGGAGATTGCGGCGACACCGATTCTCGTCACGACCGGCATCGGCTTCGGTGATGCCATCTTCACGCTCGCGCAAGGCGCGAACGCTTACGAGCCGAAGCCGATTGATCCGGCTTCGCTGATTAAAACCGTCGAGAGGCTTTTGGCCTAAAAGACCTCGACTGGGTTAATATCGAAGAACTTTTTAGAACAAGAGGGTGATTTCAATGACAGAAGCCGTGGGCTGGGTCAGTTCCGTGATACTCGTGCTGACCATCGGCAAACAGGTCTTTAAGCAGTGGCAGGAAGGCTCCAGCGAAGGCGTCTCGAAGTGGCTTTTCATCGGGCAGATGGCGGCCTCGCTCGGATTCACAATTTATAGCTGGCTCGTTCACAACTGGGTCTTCGTTGTCACAAACTCTCTGATGCTCATCAACGGCATACTCGGCCTGCTCATCGTCCTGCGTCATAGGCGACGCGAGCAACGCGAGCAAGCAAACGGACATGCTGCCAAAGGCGCGCGCGGCCTGAAAGCGAAACAAGCCTGAGCGGAACAGAGATGTCAGATGTTGGTTGAAATTCCGAGAGCCAACATCTGACATTCAACATCTAACTGGCTATCCATATCTAACATTCGATATCTAATTTTATGAACGAACGTGATTTCTTTGACGAACGGCAAGAGACGAAGCGTGTCAGCTTCAGTTGCCCGCATTGCCGCGAGCGCGCCGACTACGAAGTGCGCTGGCTACGGCGGACGAGAAAGCCGCAACCGCCGCGCGGCGCAAACGAACAGGATCGCGCACGCTTCGCCAAGTCGCGCGACTACATGGTGCGCGTTGACGACATGCTCGTTTGCAAAAACATGCGCTGCCGCAAGCGCTTCGAGGTTCCGAATTCGCAGTCTGTGGTCTTCATCTGAAAGAATAAACTCACACCGGACGCTGTTTGTCCGCCGACATTTTTCCACATCTCAAACGAGGAGAAAAGAACATGGACGAGTTGATTAAACAAGTCGCGGAGCGAACCGGCATTGGCGAAGACAAGGCGCGGACAGCCGTCGAGACGGTCGTCGGATTTTTGAAAGAGCGCCTGCCCGCGCCCATCGCCGGACAAGTTGATAGCGTCATCGGTGGCAGCGCCGGAGCAGTCGGCGGCGTCGCAGATAAAGCCGGAGACATGCTCGGCGGTCTGGGCGGTATGTTCGGCAAGAAAGAGTAAGACCGGGCGAGAGGCGGCTTCAGACACCGAGGCGTGTGGAGTGGAAGACGAAGCGAAAATTCGCGGAGCGGGCGGCACGTCCGGAGGCGTCGGAGAGTTTCTTCTCGGTCTGGGGATGGTCGTCGCCGGAGCTTACCTGTTGACGAACCAAGTGACGGTCACGAGCGGCTTCTGGTCGTTCTGGGGATACAACACCTTCGGCCTCACCCTTCTGCCTCTCATCTTCGGGATCGGCATTCTTTTCTTCGACGGCAGGTCGAAAGTGGGCTGGCTGCTTCTCTTCGTCGGCGCAATCATCATCTTCACAGGCATCCTGATGAACCTGCAAGTCTATTTCCAGCCGACTAGTCTCTTCAACACTATCATGATGCTCATCCTCCTTGCGGGTGGCCTCGGACTCGTCGTACGCGCGCTGCGCGCGCATTAGCTCGTCGAGAGAATCTCGTTCACTTCACACCGCATCGTAGCGTTTCAATTTTCGGTAGAGGGTCGAGAGGTCAATGCCGAGGATGTTGGCGGCGCGCGCCTTGTCCTGATTGACGGAGGCGAGCGTCTCGAAGATGTGGCGGCGTTCGATTTCTTCGAGGGTAGGGCGCAGGCCATCAGGGTCGCGCACGCTGGCGCGACCGCTCGTTGCGTCGCGCACGCGCGGCGGAAGATGTTCGAGTTCGATCTGCTCGTCGCTCAAGGTGAAGGCGCGCTCGACTGCGTTTTGCAACTCGCGCACGTTGCCCGGCCAAGCATAGTTAATCAGCGCGGACATCGTCTCCGGGGCGATGGATTTTTCTGACTGCTGTTCGCGTGAGTTGAGCGTCATGAAGTGGCGAACGAGCAGCGGGATGTCTTCGCGCCGCTCGCGCAGAGGCGGCAGGTGAACCTCGATGACGTTCAGGCGATAGAACAAATCTTCGCGAAAGCGACCCTCCGAAACTTCCTTTTCAAGATCACGATTCGTCGCACAGATAATGCGCGCGTCGAAGCGCGCGGGCGCGCTCGAACCGACGGGCGTGACTTCGTGCTCCTGCACGGCGCGCAGCAGGCGCACCTGCATCGCGGGTGAAACCTCTCCGACTTCATCGAGAAAGACCGTGCCGCTTTCAGCCGCGCGGAAGAGTCCGGGCTTGTTGGCGATGGCTCCCGTAAATGCGCCTTTGGTGTGACCGAAGAGTTCGGATTCGAGCAGCGTTTCGGGAAGCGCGCCGCAGTTGATGGCGACGAAAGGCGCGTCGGCGCGCGCGCTGTTGTGATGGATGGCGCGCGCGATCAACTCTTTGCCAGTGCCGGATTCTCCCTGTATGAGAATGTTTGTGTTCGTCGTCGCCACCTTCTCCACGAGGCGGAAGACCTGTTGGAGAGCGGGCGAAGTGCCGATGATTTCCGAAAAGCTGTAACGCCGGTCAAGCTCGCGCCGGAGCGCACGGTTTTCACGGAAGAGTTCGCGCTGGCGGAGCGCGTTCTTGATTGATTGCAGGAGGTCTTCGTTGACAAAAGGCTTCGTGACGTAATCGTAAGCGCCCTTGCGGAGCGCGGCGACCGCCGAGTCGACGGATGAATAGGCGGTCATGACGCCGACCAGCGCCTCTTCGTCAATGTCTTTGATGCGGTCGAGCAGCGTCAGCCCATCCATGCCCGCCATCCGAATATCCGTCAGCGTAACGGCGACATCACCGGACGCGAAACGCTCCAGCGCTTCTTCGGCATTCGAGACGGCGGCCACGGGATAACCCGCCTCTTCCAGTAAGCGCGTGATGATGGCGCGCATCAGGTCTTCGTCTTCGGCGACGAGAATCAGAGATTGTGTCTTCATGCTGATAAATTTCCGTGGCTGACAAATTCATTGACAGGCACTCTGACCGGCAAAAGTTGAAGCCGCTTTCTCCGCGTAACTTTTAATATCATTGTTATGGGCGATGAGAAATCGTGTCAGGTAAGTTTTGAGAAAGACCACATCAACCAGCGCGCCTAGAAACCAGAGCGGCGAGGCGAATTCGACGTGGTCGGTCATCAGCGTGCCGCCGCCCGCTTTCGACTCGAAGAGGTGCGTGTGCCGCCAGCGCTTGAAAGGGCCGCGTTGCATCTCGTCGGTGAACATGAGCGGCCTATCGAGCGCGACTATTTTTGAAGTGAGTTGCTGGCGCACGCCGAAGAACCATGCTTCCCAAGTCACCGTCTCTCCTAAATTGATGAGGCCGGAAGTCACGCCGCCGATAGCACGATGATTAAGAGGACTGGCGGCCGTCGCGTGCACGTCAATGTTACGCGCGAGATCGAAACAGCGTTCGATTGGAGCCTGAATCAATGTTTCGAGTTGAATAATCTGCATGGTCTCCACTACCCGGCGCTTAGAGTGGCAGATGCCGGAGCGACCGGCAGAGAGATGCACACCTTTGTTCCGCGTCCATTGTTCGGGGCAATCTCGATGCGCCCGCCATGCGCCGTGACGATGCCGTAGCAGACGGCGAGGCCAAGCCCCGTGCCCGTGCCTGCGGGCTTCGTTGTGAAAAACGGGTCGAAGATGTGCGCGAGCACGTCGGGCGCGATGCCCTGACCGTTGTCTGTGATTTCGATTGAAAGCTGGTCGGCAGTCTTGTCATAGAGGGTACGCACGCGGAGTTCGCCGCCGCCGGGCATCGCGTCGCGCGCGTTGAGCAGGAGGTTCAGAAACACCTGTTGCAGTTGATCGGCGTCCGCCGAGACGTGCGGCGCGTGCGGGTCAAACTCGGTCGTCAGCCGTAGCTGTTTGAAATGTTTGTCGAAACTCGCCAGACGGATGCTCGCTTCGACAACGCGCGAAACAGCGACGGGCGCGCGTGCGTTCGGGCGTGCGCGAGCAAAGTCCATCATGTCGCGCAAGACCTGTGTGATGCGCGCGATTTGCGTCGAGATGAGACGTAGCATCTCGCGCGTCTCGTCTTCCGTCTCCGCGTTCAAGGGGCGCGCTTGCAGGATTTGAATCAGAGAAGAGATGGAGGCGAGCGGGTTGTTGACTTCGTGCGCGACTCCCGCGGCGAGCGTGCCCGCCGCCGCCAGTTTTTCAGTTCGCACGAGTTGCTGGTTGAGCGTCCGAAGTTGTTCGATGTCTGCGGCCATCTTCCGGCTCATCTCGTTGAAAGACGCGGCGAGGAGTCCGACTTCGTCGTTGCTCGGCAGCGCGACCTGCGTCCCGTATGCGCCGCCAGCCACGTCCACCGCCGCTTCCGTCAGACGCCGGAGCGGGCGCGAGATGATGCGGATGACGAGTGCGACGAGAATGAGATTCGGCAGCAGCGCCGTGACGACGCTGAAGACGAGATAGCGTCGCCAAGCGTCCGGCGTCTGGTTGCCGAAACTCCACCACACTATCGGCACTTGCATCAGCAGGAAACTCGAAATCGCCACCGCCGCGATAGAGAGTGCGACCTTGTAGGCGATAGGGAAAAGGCGAAATTGATCGAGCGCCGATTGCAGCGAGAAGAGTTGAAAGTTGGTGATGGCGTAGGCGTAGATGACGACGCCGAGCAGGACGAACGCCGAGCCGAGCGGAAGCAGCGTATCAATCCCCGCGAGCGGCAGCACGATATTGACGAGCGTCGTGACCAGCACCGTAATCAGCAGCGCACAGCTAATCGCGGCGAGTTGCTTGGCTTCCAGCGTCCCGCGACGGCGGCGGTATTTACCGTACAGCAGCGCGAAACCGTAAGCGAAAAGGCCATAGACATAAAGGCTGAAAACGTAGGCCAGCGGTGTCAGCTCAATCTCCAGATGGCCGCGAATTATCTGAATGCGCGCGTAGAGCAATCCGGCGAGCGCCGCCGGTATCAATATCGCTCCGGGCGCGAAGAGGATGGCTGCGCGCTTACGCGGAACCGCGCTGTCGCCCGGAAAGACCCACGCGAAGACGACAAGCGAACATTGCGACAGCAGCGCGAAAACGAAACTCGCGCTCGCCCACCAACGGGCGGCCTGCGCACCCTCCTGAAAACCCCAGAACAGAATGTCCTTGGCCGTCCAGAGAGCCATGCACGCGATGAAAGCCGCAAACGTCTGGTGCGCGCGGCTGCGCGGCGCGGCGACGAAGACATAAAAGCCGAGCAGCACGAGCAGGAACAGTGAAAGGAGAAGAAACGCGAGCAGCATAAGAGCGGCAGACCGAAAAGCCGTCCGGCAGCAGCCTCCGTGAGATGCTGTTTGAAAAGTACGGCGGCGGCGGCTGTCCCGTGGGGACTTGTTTCCTCAACTTCTCAGCAGTCGTCAAATTCTCTGACGGCCACCCGCTCCTCGTCGCCGGAAACTTTTCAGTACGGAATGAAAGCCGGGCTGACGATAAGCGAAACAATCGCGCCGATCACGCCGAACAGAAGTGCGCCCAGATGACGCGAGTCAATCATACCATCCCACGTGAACATTCGATGAAAAGGTGTGAAGAGGGCGAAGGCCAACGCGCCGATTGACGCGCCAAAGAAGACTCCGCCAACCGCCCCGATGATAAAAAAGAGAAGTCCGCCCAACCCCCCGGTGATGATGCCCCACAGGATACCCAGCATGGCGGGCACGACCAGCATCCAACCCCAAGAAAGTTTCTCCGACCATTCAACCGCGCCGCCGATCTTTCTCCCCGTCATGCGCCCGACCAGACAGCAGACGATGTTCATTCCCAGACACAGCAGCATGAGCCAGCGTCCCTCGCTCGTCGTCGGAGCGCCCAACGCGCCCTTGAAAATTCCGTAGCCGAAGAGACGGTAAAAAATCGCGGCGGGCGGAAGCAGACCGAGAAGCGTGCCGAAGAATGCGAAGGCTTGGGGCGTCGAAACCGGGTTGAGCATTAAGCTCTTTTCGGCTTCGATACGTGCGGCGCGCTTCAGGCGGCTCGGTTCGTCCTCGCACGCGAGTTGAGATTTGAGCCACTCAATCTTTATATAGGTGTCCTGCTCGTCAGGCCGTGCATCGCAGACGACTTGAGTGCTTTTGAGATCGTACATGATTCTCCTCCAAACGGAGCGTGTTGTTCGTCTCTCGCGTGTTCAATTTCCAGTTTGCGCAGTCGCGCGCACTCCGCGTCCAGCAGTCGCGCCACGCTCTCGACAGCGCGGCTGTCATCCAGCAGCGAGAGTAGATTGATGGCATAACAATATGAATTAAGAATCGCCTCGGAGAGACGGCGCGCGCTTTCAACTTGTGAAGCGATGCCGAGAGGCGCTTGGCTGCACGCACGCTCGCGGACTTCAGCCAGCGCGCGAAGCATCTCTGTGCGCGCGCGCTCGCGTTGGAGGCGCAGGCGAATCACGTTGCGACGATGCAGGCAGCGACCGGCGATGATGAGGTCTTGACCCGTGCGCCCGCTGACGCGGCATAGTTCCAACTCGCGCGGCGTCGGCGAAGCGTTCAGTTCCGCCCTCGCCTCGGCGAGCGTCAAACCCGCGTAGCGTTCGATGCTCTCTCGCGCGGCAAAGAGCGCGTGGCGCGACTCGACCTCTTTTCCAGCGCGCGCCGCCTCCCACAATTCTTCGATGCGCACGAGCGAATCGAAGGCCGCGCGTTTGGCGCGTTCGATGCGAACTGCGTGTTCCGCGTCGCCTCCAGCTTCGAGCGCCTCATCGCCGCGCTCCAAATTCCATCCGAAGAGAACCGAGGCCGCCGTCACAGGCCAGACGAACGCCATCCAAGCGGCAGCGAGGATGGCTTGCGTCCGACTACGTGCGCCCGCCGTTCGTCGCTGAAAATGGGCGACACCAAAAGGGGCTGCCGTGGCGAGATAGATGATGATGATTTCGCTCAGACGCATCGCGCCGTTGTGAATGGCAACGCTTATGCCAGCAGCTTGGCGTGCGCGCGAAGCCTCGGATTGTTGTCGCTGCTTCAATCAAACCGGCTGATTTTCGGCGGAAAACGAGGGGAAAACTCGACGGCGCGCTCTCCATGTCGTGTGCTTCCGTTTGGCAAAAGAGCACGCGCGCCCTTCCCGTTTGGCATTCTGCAAACCCGCGTTCAATCGTGAGCCGGAAAATTGGAAATCGCTTTTCTTCTTCTGAGCGTCTTGGCGTGAGAATAAGTTTCACGCTGGAGACGCCAAGACGCTCAGAAGAGTGAACGCGCAGAAGACGGCTTTCTAACTTTCGACGTTGCCGGAGATTTTCTGGAAGAGAAGAATGCTGTATGCAATGAAGCCATGTGCGCGGGCGAGTGTTCGCGCGTATTGCGCTCGACGAAAAATTGGAGGAGCTTTTTGAGTTGAAGATCGCAGGCGACGAAATTGCAGGACGTGGCATCAAAGAATTGCTGTCCGAAATTTTCAGCTTCAAACACCTGTGCTTCAGACCTCGCTTGCACAGATGTCATAGTTCTGTCGCAAACTTCTTACAGCCTGAGTCCAAACTCGCTCCGGCACTCGTATAGCGAGTGGATGGCCTTTCGTTTGCTTATCAAGGCTGTCATGCATCGGCTGGGAGATGAGAATCGAACAGCACCGCTCTCAAATCACAAAATAAAGGAACTTTTACTCCGGTCTGAGCGTCTAACTGAAACGAAGACCGCTAACACAGTAGATACGAACAAGACAATGAACACGAAGACCCCGATTAAAATCATCAAGCGTGACGAGAGAGATCGTCAGGTGAAGATTGCCGCAGTGAAGGCCGCTGCCGCACCGAAGAAAACCGCTCAAGAGACCGCGCGCGATATGGTCGCGACCGTCTCCGAGTGGGTTAACGAATTCCAACAGAAGCGCCGCATGGAAACCTCACATGCGATTAAGACTCTGTTGAGGCCGGATCAGACGCCGCAAATTAGCAAGGCGTAGTTCGTCGCACCTGACGCTCATACAAATCCGCCACACATGGACAAACTTGCCGCAGTCTCTTCTCAGCCAAAAACTTAAGAGGGTGCGACGGTTGAAGTGAAAGAGCGATGAGCAGTCTTTGAATGTCGAATGCTGCTTCGGAGCGAGCAACGACAAGTTTCAAACAACTGCACGCGCGCTCTCCAGCCCTCGCCGGTATCCGTCTAACTTCCGTTCAGCATTCAACTCATCCGCATCTAGCGGATAGCTCCGTGTGTGGATTGACAGTCGCACGCGCAAGCGCGTAGCATCGCCGCAATTTTTAGAAGAGAGGTCGAGAGAATGCCTTTGTCGAAGAAAAGCGACAAGCAAACAGGGGGCAAGCGTGCCGACGAGCGTCCGGTCTTCGACGCGATACGTAAACCGCTCGCGCCGCCCGGTCATGCGCTCGGACAGGCCAAACCCGAAGAGCGCGCGCATCCCGCCGAGCGCAAAGTCAAACATAAGCGGCGCGCTGGCGAGACGGAAGAGTAGAGATAGCGATGAGCGACGTAGGCCAAAACTTCATCAATGAGGCGCGCTCGTATCTCAGCGAAAATTACCTGCCGAAAATCGAGCGTTGCCTTGAGCGTCTGAGCGAACAGGACATCTGGCGGCGCACGAACGACGACTCGAATAGTATCGGCAATCTACTGCTGCATCTGGAAGGCAACGTGCACCAGTGGATTGTCAGCGGAGTCGGAGGCGCGCCCGACACGCGCGTGCGACAGAGGGAGTTTGACGAGCGCACGCCTCTCACGCGCGCCGAACTTTTAGCGAACCTGAAAAAGACGCTCGCCGAGACTGACGACGCGCTCGCACGCCTCGAACCCTCAAGACTGCTCGAACGCCGCATGATTCAGGGGCATGAAGTGAGCCTGTCCGTCGCCATCTTTCATGTCGTCGAGCATTTCTCGATGCATACGGGGCAGATCATCCTGCTGACAAAAATGCTGGCGGGCGGCGATCTCGCTTTCTACGATTTCTCAAGCGGCGCACCGCGAGATAACTGGCATAAAAGAGACTTGTAGCGTCTCGCCCGCGTCCATCCTCGGACGGTCGGAGGCCGTTTGGACGGCTGTCACTTAAAAAAAACTGTTCGCGGAAATTTTAGCTTTTCAATCTGTAGCGGTTCGTGCTAAATACGCACGGCAGATAGCTATTCAGATAGCCGGTGCAGGCGCGCCCGTCGGGCGTTCTTCGACAAACCACTGCGCCGCCGCCGTCATACACAATTTTGAGGAGGCAAATCTATATGACCTATACTGTTGCCGAACCCTGCGTCGGTTGCCGTTACACAGATTGCGCGCTTGTCTGCCCTGTCGAAGCCTTTCACCTTGACGACACGATGCTCGTCATCAATCCTGAAACCTGCATTGACTGTGATGCGTGCGTGCCGGAATGTCCTGTCGAAGCCATCTTCCCCGAAGACAAAGTGCCTGAAGAATGGGCGCACTACACGGCTATCAACGCCGAGAAGTCGCTGAGCGGATTGCCTGTCATCAGCGAGAAACTTGAGGCTCTCTGCTAGCAGACGCCGCGCGCTCCGGCGCACCGCGCGCCGCAAGACGCGGAGAGCTTACAACGCCCGGCGACGGGTAGTCAGTACGGACGCGCAAGACCCGGCTCTTCGATACAAGGGGGCGGGCTTTGCGCGTCGTTGTTTGTCAGGAAGTTTCATTGCGGGCGGCTAGGCCAACGGTGGCGGAGAAGTTTGAGAGATGAAGAAACGCGCTAAGCGTTGGATGAGCGTGCTGGCGTTGGCAGCCGGAGCGGTCGGCACGACTATTTTGTGGCGACATAAAAAATCCGTGCAGGAGAAAAAGACGGCTCTCGATCATTTTACGCGCGCGACGCCCGACCGCTGGGCGCGACCCGGTATGAGTGTGACCTTTCGCGCCGAGTTGATGCCGGGGCGCAACCGCGCGGAGAGAACCTTTCGCGTCGTCGACATCTTGCCGAGCGGTCGCGTCACGTTAGAAAACTTTGCGGGCGAGCACACCGAATCCGAGTTCGAGCCGTTACGCAGAGCGACACAGTTAAACGAGATGGGAGACGGCAAAGACGATGGCCGAAGATAGACTCAATGCGTTGCTCGCGATGGCCGAAGCGCAGCCGGAAGAGGTGATGATCTGGTACGGACTGGCAAACGAGTACGTTAAGCTCGCACGCTGGAAGGAGGCGGCGGACGCCCTGCGCCGCACCGTCGCCATTAACCCCGACTACACATCCGCTTACCAGATGCTCGGAACAGCGTTGATGAATCTCGGTCAACGCGAAGAAGCGCGAAGCGCTTGGACTCAAGGCGTCGAGGTCGCCGGGCGCACAGGTGCTTGGAAAGCGCGCCAGCACATGGAAGGTTTACTGGCAGGCACGGCGTCGGCGGGCGATGGCAGCGGCCTGTGCGCGGAGTAAGTAGGGCACTTCATTCTTGAATGCCGGGGCTTTGCGGTGTCTGCGGTGGTGAAAATCAACTCAGAGCACGCGCGACTTACCAAGTGTATTCGCGTCCCGGTTCCATCGCGCTCAGGTTGTCTAAGCCGAGCGCGTCGAGTTCGCGGACGAGTGTTTCGCGGTAGGCGGGCTTTAAGTGCATGACGAGAATTTGAAGCTCTTTGTGTGTGAGTTTTTCCACTTCACGTCCGAGAAGTTCGGGCGTCAGGTGGCCGGAGACTTCGGCGAGTTTGAACATTTCGTTGGGGAAAGAGGCTTCGATAAGCAGCGCGTCAAGACGCGGCATACTGTTGGCTAACTGCCAGAAATCTTCCGTCGTATAGGTGTCGGCGCTAAAAGCGATGTTGGTCGTTCCGTCCGTCAAGACCAGCCCGACGGTCGGGACGATGTGATTGACCGGGACGGCGCGCAGGCGCAGGTGTGCGATCTCGAACTCTTCGCCCGTGCGGAAGGGGACAAACTCCATCACGCGCGTGTGTTTGTTGCTGAACTTGTGGAAGGGCGGATAGACCGTCCCGTTGAAAATATCGCGTTGAAGAAGTTCGACAACTTCTTCGGTGGCGTGAATGCGGACGGGTTCGCGGAGGCTAACGAAGAGGTCATCGACGAAGATGGGAAGCGTTGCGATGTGATCCATGTGCGGGTGGGTGATAATCACGTCGCGGATTGTTTCATGCTGCGCTTCGCTGAGCGAGAGGGCGATGCTTCCGGCGTCAATCGTCACGCGGTCGTCTATCAGAAAGCAACTCAAACGCTGCTCGTGGGTCGCGCAGCCGTGCTCGTCGAAAGTGCTTGGTAAGAGTTGAATTTTCACGGGGAGATTCTCGTTAAACTTTTCCTCAAGGCCGTCAAATAAAAGCTGGCTCTCAAACTCTACATCTTAGCTCGACTGCCCGCGCAGTTCGTACATCAAACGCACGTACATCTCTTCGCGCTCGTGCTCCGAGCCGTCTCTGCGGACAAGCCCGCACGCGATGCGATTGCGATGAAAGGCCAGTTCGCTGGCGGCGCTGTGAAAGTGCATGCGGGCACGCCATGCGCCGACGCCTCTGCGCCGCAACGCGTCGAAAGATGCGCCCATCCGCCCGCGCACGGTGCAGAGACGATTGAACTCTTCTTCGGTCAACCACCCGCGCGCGAGGTCCGGTCGCAGATGCTCGCGGAGGATGCGTCCTTCGCGGCGCAAAGCGAAAAAGACCGTCAGCAGCACGCCGGTAAAGATGGGAACCATCACCACAAAATACATGATGAGAGCGACGATCCCGTTATCAATTCTCTCGCTGATGTAGAGCGAAGAGTTCCAACTGCTGTGGAGGATCATCGCCAGCGCGAACCCGACGAGCGGCATGGTGAAACGTATCACGCGGCGCGGCGTCTGGCTGGCGATCCCCAGACCGATGCCCGTCATACTCGTAAAAAGCGGGTGCGCGTAGGGCGAGAACATGCCGCGCACGACGAACGTGCCGAAGGCATGTTTGGTTGACATCGCGTCGGCGTAATACTTGATGTTCTCCGTCATCGCAAAACCGAGTCCGACCATCGTGGCATAAACGATGCCGTCGAGCACGCCGTCGAATTCATCGCGCTTCCAGAAGAAAAGCAGAAAAAGAGCCAGAGCTTTGGAAGTCTCTTCGACGACAGGAGCGGAAATGGAGAGGCCGTATAAATTGGCCGCTTCTTGCCCGAACACTTCGCCGATAATACCCACGCCCAGAGAGTTGATGATGAGTGCGAAGAAGACGGCGACGAGTGCGCCCCACAGAAAGGCGATAGCGAGCAGCCAAGCGGGTTCCGGTTCGTAGCGGTCAATCCAGAGCGCCATCATCACGTAGATGGGAACGGGAAGGACGGCGACGACGAGGCCGAGGAGAAAGGGCACGATGCCGGTTTCAAATCCGATGATGGTCAGAGTAATGAGTCCGAGGAGAAACGCGATGAGGGCGGCGGTCGCAGCAGTTATAACGCGGAGCGCGCTCAGACGTTTCGGCGCACGGGCGGGCGCGTTCGCGGATGCCGGGTAATGTGGAAATCCGGTCGAGTCGTTCATAAAACGGTTGAGCTTCAGTTAACGAGCTATATCAAACCGCCAAAGATTAAAACATGGATGGAAAGAAACGATGAACACGCAACGCGGAACGATTAGCTACAAGACAACAGCTTGCTGCTTTTAGTTCCGCGTTGGTGGTTCATCGTTGCTGCGTTCCCTATCGCTTAATTGCCGCTGAAGATGACATAGACAAAGAAAGCCAAAATGCCGCCGAGGACGAGGACGGCGAAGAGGCCGAGAATAAGGTAGATCGCTCGATTGCTGGAACCGGAAGAGGTTGGTATCACCGGGGAGACAGTGTGATGCTCGTACGGCGGCGCGGCGCTCGGCTGCGGCGTCTGCACAGGAGGGGGATTGACGGGCGGAGGCGGCGCGGGCGGCCTGACCGGCAATTTATGACCGACCATCGTCGCCGCCATGTCAAAACCTGACTCTTCGCGCCGTTGATTAGTTGCGCCCTGCACCGCGCCGCACTTCGGACAAAAAGCTTGATCCGGCGAGATAGGCGAGCCGCACTTGCTACAGGCGATGCTCATTGATAAATACTCCTTTGGATGAACACGATAAAAGCGGGCGCTAACGCCAGATCGGGACGGCGCTCTTCGAGCCGTCTCATATTCTTTCAAATCAATCTGGCCGGGGATGAAAAGGCTTTTGACAAAATCGCTGTCCGCAAACATCTTTACTGAAAAACGCGCTCAAGTATAGCTGCAACAGAGCACGACTGCCAGCCCTATTTTCGCACCCTTAATTCGCCTCTGCGACGGCTCGTTGATGAGCTTTAAAGCAAACTCAGCAGACAATTTACCATGCGCCTTGTGCGCCTCATGCGCCAGTGTTGACAGAGAGAGTTGAAAAGGTTGACTATGTTTTCGCCCCTTGGAGCAGGTAGCAGCGGCACGGACTCTTTAGTTTAAATAGGCTCGCCTGCATGTCCGACTTTTTTCATAACCCATAATCAATTCACTCTGACGACGCCGGAGAACGCGCTTGCCGATTCCTTCAGCCGATGAGCTTGCGATGAGAAGACAGCGCCCGGCACGCTCCCCCGCTGCGTCGGCGGCAGCGAGCGCGGGGCGAAAACGCGCCCCGCACGAACCGCCGCGCAGACCTTCGACCGCCGGTTACATGTTCACGGCGCTTCTGATTTCCGGTGCGGTCTTCTTTTCTCTCTGGTGGATTCTACGCGCCAACGATGACGACGTTCCTTGGCTGCCAGCCGGTTTCGCAGCATGCGTCGTCATGTTAATCGCCGCCGCCGCGCGCGAGGTTGTGATGCGCCGTTCCTGGGCACGCTATACGCGCGAGCTTGAGATGGAGATGCGCCGCAGCGAAGCCCCTGCGCGCCCGACGCTCAAGCCGCCGCAGATGCCTTCGAGCGTGCACACTTCGGCGGCTGCTCTACGCTCTTTGCAGCAACGTTTGGCGGAAGCGGAGACGGCGGGAGCGCAGCCGGAAAAGCATCTGGAAGCATACCGGCTCTGTGAACAATATCTGGCAAACACGGAAGAGGCGATGCGTTCGGCGAGGGGCGCGACTGACGTGCGCGCCGCTCTTCGAGCCGGACAGGAACGCGTGCGCACGATTCAGAAAGGCCACCTGCTCGCGTGGGCGCGCGGCGAGGCGACGCTGTTGACGACCGAAGCCCAGCGGCGCGTGCGTCTCTCGGACAAGATTGAGACGGCGCAACGCGCGCTCGAAGTAATTGACGAAGCTTTACGCGTCTATCCGGGCGAGCCTGAACTTCAAGAGTCAGCCGCCGCCGTGCGTAACTTCGTCGCTTCGGTCAAGGTCGGTCACTGGGTTGAAATGGCCGAGCGCGCCACTTTTCGCGGGCGCTACCAGCGCGCCATTGCGCGTTATCGAGATGCGCTCTTTTATCTCTCTCGCGCCGAGATGGGCGAGGATGCGCGCGCCGAAGCCGCCAACCGTATCCAGCGTGAAATCGAGCTTTTACGCGCGCGCGTGGCGACGAATGAAACACGGCGAAAGAATGATGAGCCGATTGTCTGGCCGGTCGGGGAGCGAGGCCGTGCGAAGCGTGTGCAGCAGTCGGACGCGGCACGGACAAGCGCCACGCCGATGGCGGACGGACAAGGTGAAAATGTTTCTTAATCGCGCCGTCCTTGTCGGTCTGCCGCCTGCGCCAAAGCACGCCGCTCAGGAGCGCGTCCGATGTTCTGGTCTCAACCCTCACGCTTGATTGGAGTTTGCGGCCTCTTATGCGACAATTACAGCCTCTTGGTTGAGAGGTTCCGCCGACCGCCGCTAGTCCACATAAAAAAGCGTTGCGTTCATCGGATGAGAGATGTAGTGCGGTCTGACCTTAAAATTTGAATCGCGGGCAGCTTTCTGTTGGACACACGGCATCTATAACCTTTTGTCGAAGCCTCTTGCGCCCCCTCGCGCACGGCTCTCAAGATAACAAACGACTGTAGGAATTTTGAATATGAAAGTGAAAAGTTTGCTGCTCCTGCTCGCCGTCCTTTGTCTCTCCATCGCCGCATCGGCGCAACAGGATAGCCCGGCGTCCGCCTCGCAGCCTTCGACGAGCGCGCCCGCCGGTTCGTCCTCTGGTCTGCTCGGCAGCGCGATGGATCAGATGGGCGTCAGGAAATACCAACTCGGCCCCGGCGACACGCTCGATCTGCGTGTCTTCGGCGAGCCGCAATTTAGCGGCACGCTCGTCGTCAACGACGATGGCAACGTCGAAGTCCCGTTCGTGGACGACCCGATTGCGGCGCAGTGCCGGACAGACCTCGATGTTAAAAAGGATGTCGTCGAGGCGCTCAGAAAGTTTCTGAAAAAGCCACAGGTCAGCCTGCGCGTGTCGGCGATGACGAGCCGCCCGCCCGCAGTCATCTTCGGTGCGGTGCGGATGCCGACGCCCTTTCAGCTGAATCGCAAGGCGCGTCTGCTTGAGCTTATTTCAAAGTCGGGCGGCGCGACCGAACAGGCGGGCGGAGATATTCAAATTTTCCACACCGCGCCTCCGATCTGCCCCAGCCCCGAAGAGCAGATTGAACTGGCGAAGCAACTCAGCACCCCGGAAGACGCGCTTCAGCTTCCGTTCACCATCTACAAGATTGCCGATCTCAAGCAGGGCAAGCAGGAGGCCAATCCGTTCATCCGCCCCGGCGACATCGTTATCGTGCAGGAGGCTTCCACTATCTTCGTGACCGGCGCGGTCATCCAGCCGAGCAATCTCTACCTGCGCCCCAACATGTCTCTCCTGCGCGCCATCGCGCAAGTCGGGGGGATGAGAAAAGATGCGAAGACCAATAACGTGAAAATCTACCGGACGAAGGGCAACACGCTTGAGCCGGAGATTATCACCGTCAACTTCGACGACATCAGAAAAAAGAAGAGACCCGACTTCGCGCTTGAGCCTTACGACATCATCAACGTTGACGATGGCTCGCCGTTCAGCCTTAAAAACCTGCCGCAGACGTTGCTCGGCTTTGCCACACAAGGCGCGTCGAATATCGTCAGCAACGGGACGGTGAGAATCATCAACTAACGGCGCTCGAAACCTTGCGGCAGACGAATCCGAGAGGTTGGTCGGAAGACAATCGGCCAGCCTCTCTTTTATGTCAGCCGTCAGAATTCCGGCCTGCGCTTCTCGCCGCGCGCGCGCGGGTTGTGTTAGATTAACGGCTCAATAAAATTCGTGAATATTTGAGGAGTATTAGTTTAGATGGATCGAAGAAACCGGACAGCGGCCAACACGCGAAAAGGTCGCCGCCGCATGACGATTTTGTGGAGCTTAGTCTTCGCCGCTATCGTGATTACCCTGCTGGTGATGGAGCAGGTCGCTATCCTCTACGTGCTGGCGACTCTGGGAATCGCCTTGCTCTTGATTGTCGTTGCGCTGTCAAACCTCAAGGGCGCGCACGCAACAACGCTAACTGAACCGCCGCTCGACGACGCAGCCGCCATCAGCGACGGAATCGCTCCGGCCTCTCCAACCCTCGACGCCGCGCCACGCCGCCGAACCAAGAATCGCTAATCGCGGAAACTCGAAGCTCTGGAACGGCCTGTGCGAAGCTTACGAGGGCAATAATGTAGGCCGCTCACTTAGCCGAAATTCCGGCATGCTCCCCCGTCTGCTCTTTAATTTCGCCAACGTCGCGGGCGACGGCTTCAACCTTCTCTTTGACCTCACCCACATCCTCGCGCACATCCTTTTTCAAATCCTCGACATCATCGCGCACGATCTCCATCTCGCCGGTAATCTCCTCGACGGCTTTGCCCACCTCTTTGACTTCCTGCTTCACATCCTGCGCTTCTTCCTCGACCGCATTCTTGAGCACCTTCAACACGTCCTGCGGCTCGGGCGAAATTTTCAGGGCTTCGATCTCCGGGTCGTGCGGGATGTCGAAGCGGTTGAGCTTGCTTAACTGCTGAGCGATTTGATCGAGCACTTCAAGCGTCTTGGTCGCCTTCTGTTCGGATAGAAGGTTAACGTGCAGATCAAGCTCGGAACGCTGCTCGCTCAGTTTCGCCATGCGGTTTTGCGAGATGAGAACGAAGGTCGAAAGAAAGATGGCTTCGAGCGAGACGATCATCGTCAGGAGGCCGAAAGGGAACGGGTCGAATTCGCTAACGTGCGGAAGGTGCACGAGTCCGACGTTGAGCAAAATCCAGACGCCGAACCAGATGGCGTGTAGCCAGACGAAGAGCATCGAGCCTGAAAAGTTTGTGATGAAATCGGAAGTACGCTCTGAAGGCGTGCGCGCTCGTTCATCGCTTCGTTGAACCTCGGAAATGGCCGACATGTTTTTGCGAATAATCTGGCTTTGCGAAAGCGCGTCGTCTGTGGTCGGTGAATAATTGTGCTCCGGCGTCTGCTTGATAACTTCAGAACTCATGGTTTCTCGTTTGTCCTCGACTTTTAGTCTGGCCCTTGGTTTGCGCCCTTGAAAATGATGTGGAGTCTGAAACTCCCGTTCATTGAAAACAAATGTTGTGCCAACCTGCCCGCCGTAGGTTTACACGAAAAAAGAGGCAACACGGCGCGCCGCTAAATAAGATTGTATTTATTTGATGCACGAACAGACACGAATAACACGGCGAAATTGGCCTCGCATTGAAATTTCGCCAACTTGATTGCGCCGGACACGAGCGCACCTGCGCCGTGCCGTTTTGGCTGGATGGGGTGGCTATTTGAAGGCGATTTTTGCGCGCCGGACGATTTGTTTTGAAGTATCAGCGTGCTTATTGCTATGATGGAGATGCCCTGTCGGCGCACCCAACGGCGCGGCTAAGGACAATCTGACTCAAGATTGTTGACCTCACCTCCAGAGTTATTTCCAAATCAGAAAAAAAATTTCGTTTAAAGGAAGCAGTAGTCTATGCGCAACTTTGCCATCTTTCTTCTCGTTGCCATCATGATTCTCGGACAAAGCGTGCGGGCGCGTTCATACGATTTTCAGTCCAGCGCCGGGGGCAACTACGCACAGGAAGTGAACGTTCATCTTCGCCATTACGATCTTCTCGAACTCGACACAACCAACATTGCCGAGCAGGTACGCCGGACGAGCCGACTCTCGCTCGCCACCTCCACAGGCACGTTTGACCTCTGGCTCACGCCGAATGATATTCGCGCCGCTAATTACCGTGCCGAAGAGGTTCTCGACAACGGTGTGATACACGGCTTGGAGCGCACCGCACCGTTGACTTACAGGGGCACGGTGCGGGGCATGGACGATGCCGAGGCGCGCGTGACGATTGACGGCAACATTGTCGAAGGGTTAATCATCACGCCGGGGCAGAAATACTTTATCGAACCGGCGTCGAGATACGCCGCTTCAGCCGGACGCAATGATTTCGTCGTTTATAAAGAGTCGGATGTAATCGGTGATTTCGTCGGCGAGTGTCCCGTCACACTGGCGGAGAAGGTCGGCTCGGAGTTGGGTCGCGTCAATTCTTCCACCTTGGCTATTTCCAGCCCGCCCGCCGCGACAGCAATCTCTGTGCTTTCGCCGCTGCGTCAGGCCGAGATTGCCACTGAAGCCGACAACGAATACGTCCGTGCTCTGGGCAACGCACAGGCCGCGAACAACGAGATTCTGAGCATCATGAATATGATTGACGGAGTCTACCAAAAGGAGATCGGGCTGACATTCAAAGTCGTCTTCCAGCGCGCATGGGACACGCTCGACCCTTACTCCGACACGACAGACGTAGTAACGCTGCTCAATGAACTCCGCAACAATTGGAACCGCTTTCCTCCGGCGAACGCGCCCGCCCGCGACCTCGTTCACATGTGGACGGGGAAGGTTCTCAACACTCCGGGCTTCGCCTTCGGTGGTCGAATCGGCGTGCCGAATGACGGCGTTGTTTGCCGAGACGCTGACTTCGGGTCGTCTGCCGCCTACGGGGTATCACAGAAGTTCGATAAGCTGCCCGCGAAGTTTGTCATCCCCGCGCACGAAATCGGCCACAATTTCGGAGCGACGCATCCCGATCAGGAGAATCACACAGAATGCGGCACGTCTATCATGAATTCTGACGCCACGAATTCCTCTCTCACCTTCTGCCAGTTTTCGAGAGATCAGATCACAAATTATATTAACGCCAGCAATAATGGCGTGACTCCAAACAACAGTTGCCTTGCCGAAGTATCTGCGCCCGCACCAGCACCGAACCCGATAGACGATGCGACGTTCTTCGTCACACAGCAGTACAAAGATTTTCT
>CAXTRQ010000038.1:0-38201 GCA_964246705.1 uncultured Pyrinomonadaceae bacterium | reverse complement strand
CGGCTTTGCGCCATCCCGCCGCGAAGGCTGCGGCGGCCGCGCCCGCCGGCGGCGCGGCCGCAGCGGCGGGCGCGGCGGGAGACGAAGCCGCGCCCGTCGCACCGCCAGCCGTCGCGGACTGCCGCTGCGGCGGCGTCGGCGTCGGCTGTCCGGCTGCGCCAATCGTCGCCGTGCCTTGCTGCTGTCCGGTTGCCAGAACAGCGGACGCCCCCACGAGTCCCGGCACGGTGGTCGCCGTGAACTGCAAACCGCCGCCGCCAATCTGCGTCATCCAAAAGCCGCGCACGATGTCGCGGCTCGAACGCTCCGGTCGGTCACTGAAGGCGGCGAGAAATTCGTGAATGCTTTTGCCGTTGTAGAGCGGTGCGATGAGCGGCTGGATAATCGAGACCGTGCCATCGTAGGCGCGCGCGTCGCTCCACGTTTCGAGATAGTGAGTTTCGGGGATGTGCCACTGGCAAAGCTCCGAAGTTTCGTCGTCGTAGAGCGAGAGATGAACGCGCAGAGGAATTTTATCCATCCGCTTCTTGTCGAGTTTTAAATCAACCGGCGTCGTGTAGACCGGATTCCCGCCGACGATGACGAGCATCTCGACTGTGCCCGCGTCTATCTCTCTCATGAGTTCGCGCAGAGATAAGAGGTGGTCAACCGCATTGACTTCAACCGGGTCTGTGTAACGAACGGTCTGCCCGACGTTTTCGAGTTTGGCGTTGATCGCATGACCGATGGCATGAATGAGCGCGGGCTGCTCGTCGCCGACGATGACGATGCTGCGCCCGCGATGCGCGTCCAAGTCGGCGACGACGGCGTTAATCCACGCCGCCTGCTCGACTGAGAGTCCCATGCCGACACCGCCGCCGACGCCCGCGACGCCCAAGCCCGTGGCGATGGAGCGCGCGAAGCTCTCCATCTGGGACGGGCGGATGGCGAGGCGATGGTCTGCCAGCATTCCCGTATTGGTCGGCGTGGACTCGACGACGTAGAGACGATTGATTTCCGCCGCCTGCCCGTCGGCGATGCGCCGTGCGGTGGCGAAGTCGCGCGCGTAGCGCAGAGAAGCGGGGCCGCACATCAGGAAATCGGAGTCGAGCGAGAGCACGCGCGCCGCCTTCGTAAAATCGAAGACGGTGTTGGCGAAAGAGCCGAAAGCTAATTGCGCGCCCGTGCCCGCATTGCTCGCGGCAGGCTCGAACGTATGCCAGCGTGCGTTGGGATACCGCGTCGCAATCTCGCGCATCTGCGAGGCGACGGTCGGAGATGTAATGGTCTCGGTCAAAAATCGCAGCCCCGCGCCGCCCTTCGCGCGCTGACCTTCGAGCGCCGTGCTCACGTCGGCCAGAAAGGCCGTGTAAGAGCGCACTGAGCCGCGATTGATGACGACTTGCGAACGATCCGGGTCGTAGAGCGTCAACAGCGATGCCTGCGAGAACACGTCCGCCGCTCCTGCGCTCGCCGGATGAATGTCGTTACCTTCGATCTTGGTCGGGCGACCCATGTTGCTGCGTACCAGCAGCGGCGCGGCGACGCCGAGCAGAGGCATCGCGGTCGCGAAGTAGAGCGGGCGACCGGGCACGAACTCTTCGGGCTGGCGAACGTAAGGCACGATTGATTCGGGCGGCTGGTATGAGCAGCCCGATAGTCCGGCGAGCGCCAGCGACGCGCCCATCAATTTGAGGAAGGTGCGGCGGTCGGTTGATTCGTCCCACTCGGCGGCATGTCGCGGAAACTCGCGGTGCAGGAGTTCTTCAAAATCTTCGGACGCGGCCAACTCTTCGAGGCTTCGCCAGTACTCCGGCCCGCTGGCGAGGCCGAGTTTGCGCTTGACCTCTTCGAGTTTGAGAGGCTTGCGAATCTGATAGAGTTCGGGGAAGCTGTCTTTGATGTGCATCCTTAATTACCCTAAACGTTACCTGTGGCATGTCGAGCAACTGGTAATCTGCGCGACGCTACGGACGCGATATTCGGCCTTCTTCGCGCGACCGATGGCGAGTTGTTCTGGCGTTTTGTTTTCCGCCAGCGTGTTCTCCGCGTTGTACTCCATGTTGTAAATGTCTTTCCGGTCGCGCAGGAATCTCTCCGGCTCGCGGTGGCAGGCCAGACACCATTCCATCTGCAACGACGCGGCCTGATAGACGGCGGGCATCGTGTCAATGCGCCCGTGGCACGACGAGCAGCCGACGCCCTTCGCCACGTGGATGCTGTGATTGAAGTAGACGAAATCCGGCAGGTCGTGAACGCGCGTCCACTCGATGGGCTTGCCGTCTCTCCAACTCGCACGCACAGGCTCAAGGTACGGGCTGTCCGACCAGATTTGCGAGTGGCAATTCATACAGGTTTTGGTCGGAGGCATCCCGGCGGTGTTCGACTTCTCGACCGACGTGTGGCAGTAGACGCAACTGATGCCGTCGTCGCCGACGTGGTGCTTATGCGAAAACTGCACGGGCTGCTGTCGCTCGATGAACGCGCCCGTGTTGTAGGACGAGCGATTAATCTCGGCAATCACCCACGCCGCCGCCGCGAGAATGAAGAGGCCACCGAAGATGCTCAACTTCGCCAGCGTGTTCGTGCTGTGGTGAAAAATCTGCATCTGAAATGCACCTTATAGTGTTGTGACTCTTTTAGCGCGCAAGAACAATTATCGCCGCCCGGTCGTGCTTGGGACTTATCTCGGCTGCGGGCGGACGCCGCACAAATCTCCACACGAACTCACGAGTATGGCGGCGGCGGCAGACGGGTGCGAACTTCCGGCGGATACAATCCGCCACAGACTGGAGCGTGAACACGCCTCGCGCGTCCACATCCCGACTCGTGTATTGCTTAAGATACTGCTTTGCTTTCTGCCCTAGTGATACTACTTTTTTTCGTGATGGGCAAGCGCAATACTTGAAATCTCCTATGAATAATTACGGCCTCGGCGAATAAAGGAATATAAAATTCGCCCCGAACCTCTCGCAGGTCGACGGCGCGCGCCGCGCCCTGCATATCCCGGTTCAAATAATTGCAGGGCAAAACCGAACCGTCCGACGCGCGTCGTTGCCTTTTAAGAAGACATAAGGATTTCAAATTTCAGATTTGAAATTTGAAGTTTGAGATTTGCTTTCTGCTCTGTGCCCCTGCGTGTCCTGCGTTGGTGAATCAAAGTTTCAATATGTTCAATTGAAATTTGCTTTAGTTCTTGGAGGTGAACAGGGAGAATCCGGAATTGCTCTTGCGCCGCCAGATGAAGCCGTCGAGGACGTAATGCGTAATCTGCGGGAGGGCCAGCAGCGGCACGTAGAACATCTTCAGCGATTGCAAGTCCCACGCTGCGCCGAACAGCCACGCGCGCTCGTGCCACACGCCGCGATCCCACAACAATTCTTCCGCATAAGCCAGCAGCCACAGCGTTGCGAGAAAAAAGATGGGGCTGCGCGCCAACAGACGGTAATGAGCGCCGGCGTTCGCGCGGCGCGTGCGCGCGTACCAGTAGACGAGCGCGAGATACGGTACGCCGTGAATGATGACGTTCGTCACAGTGAAAGCGTAGTCCGAATCGAACGCCACGATGCCCGCGTACCAGCAGACGGCGGTCGTCACAACGATCACGTCCTTGCCCGGATTCCCCTTCCCCTCGACCATCCAGCGATAAGCTGAACGCAGCCCGTAGAGGCCGAGCGCCAGCCAGTAGACGGGTTGCGCGAGTCGCTCGACCAGCGCGGGAAGCTGCGCGAAGTCGCCCGCGAGAAACCACCAGAAGCGGCGCGGCAGGTGCGCGTGCCAGTAGGCCAGCGGATAGAGGGTCGCCATGTAGATGGCTGCCGCGTCAATCCACCAGCTTGCACGACCGCGCTCTCCCATCCGCGCGCGATAGAGCGCGACCCATCCGTATTGCTGGCGCACAAAATGGAAGACCGCGAGATAAGCCAGCACGCGCCAGAACAGCCAGTCGCCTTCCGAGTAGAGCGCGACGCCGAGCAGAAAAGCGATGGCCGGTACAAGCGCGTAGAGCCAAACACGTCGCTTCAACTCTGCGGTGTCGAAATAGACTCGAAAAGCCGTCGCGTAGACGTGCGCCACGTCCACGAGCAAGACCGCCGGAACCCACGTCCAATCCGGCGCATCCGCGTCGAGCACGCCGACGCGCGCCCCAACCCACAACAAAGCGAGCGACAACGCCGCGCTGCCTAAAAAAACGCCCAAGTCAAGTGACGGCGAAAACAGCCACCACTCGCCCAGCGCGACGCGCCCGCGCGCCTGCGTCGTCGAAGTCTGGATGTTTTCAGGAGTCATCGAATCTTGTGGGTTAGAAATCCGGTCGGCGTTGCCGCTCGCGGCACACTCCGTATCACAACTCTTTCAGGGCGTGTTATGCTGCACGGCAATCTTCCGCCCCGGCGGATGCCGCGTGTGGCTTTCAGGCCACAGCTTATCACGACCCGTTCTGACTAATTCAAAACTATTATGACTAAAGAAATTTCCGACAATAACGAGTCTGTTTCGCGCCGCAACTCGCAGGCGAACATGGAGAGACTGCTGAGCCAACTGATCGAACACCCGGAGCGCCGCCCTGAGATTACCAGCGACATTGACCAAATCTTCGGGCAGGACAAGGCCATCATGGTGCTCGACATGAGCGGCTTTTCGCGCACCACTCACCAGCACGGCATCGTCTCATTCCTGCTGATGATTCACCAGATGCAATTGATTGCGCGCCCCTGCATCGAACACCAGCGCGGGCTGGTCGTGAAGGCCGACGCAGACAATCTCTTCTGCCTGTTCGACACGGTTGCCGATGCCGTCCGCGCCGCGCAGGAGGTCAATCGAGAATTGAACGCCGTCAACAAACTGCTTTCTGAAGATCGTCACCTCTACGTCTCCGTCGGCATCGGCTTCGGGCGCATCCTGAATATTGATGATGCAGACCTCTTCGGCGACGAGGTCAATCTCTCCAGCAAACTCGGCGAGGACATCGCCGAGCGCGGAGCCGTCCTGCTGACCAAGGCGGCCTTCGACCAACTCAATGAGACGGACATCAAAGCCCGCGAGGAGATCATTAGCATCTCCGGCTTATCGCTCACCTACTATTTGGTCGAAGGCGAATCGGTTGCGTAAGCGTGCGGAAAAGTTTTCCGCAGGGTTTTCCACAGGTGTGCAAAAAGTTTCGCCTCAAGAGGCAAACGCTTTTCAGGCAAAGGCTCTTGACAGCGCTCGGGACGCGGGCGTATATTGCCCGCCCTGTCGCGATTCTCAAGGGAGTCGAGACCAGCGCGAGGAAGGCGGACGGAGCGGCGACGCACTGTCTGAGGGCAACCGCTAAGCGGAAACGGAGGTTGCTATTTTACGCTTCGCGCTGAAGCCGAAAGGCTTGCTGGCGGAGAGTTCTCCAAAAGAGAACGCTCCCGAAGCGCCCGGATAAAAACGGGTCGCGCCCGCAGGAAATGATCAGCCCGTGGGTAGCATAAGCCGCTCAGCGAAAGCTGAGCCTCGTTGCCGGGAACGTAACCGGCGGTGGAGGAAAAGCCACCACACCAAAAACCAAGCGGCACCGCGTTAACTAAAATTGATGCGAGGTTCGCTGCCCTTCGGGGGACGAATCGAGTGCCGACCGGAAATCAGGGCCGACCGCTGGCAGATTCAGCCGGGATATAAATCAGGCAACTTTCAAGCGTGTACATGCGAAGGTTGCCGCTCCCCTAAACCGCTTCGGCGGTTTCTAGGAGTTACGGGGATTGCGCTCGACCGAAGCCGCAAGGCAGTTGGTTCGGGCGCAATCTCTTTTTTATTCCCTGCACAATCAACTTTCCGGCACTTATTATTCCCTGCCACGTGTTTATATTCGCCAGTCGTCGCTTTTAATTTTCGAGAAAGGGTTTTTCAATAATGAAGAGACATCTCCGGCTCGTCGCGCTCGCCTTCGGTGTAGCCATCGCGCTCGCAACTGCCTCTGCTCGCGTCCAAGCTTCGACGCCCGCGCGACAGTCCGAAGGCGCGCGTAAAACTATCCCCAGTTCCACCATCAAACTGCCGCGCGGCCAGTCTGAACAGCCGACCGAAGAGAAACAGGCTGAAGCATCGAAAACCACGGTCGCCCATAAATGGGAATATTGCGCCATCACGCAAACATGGACAAAGCGCAGAGATTACAGTTCTTCGTCAACGGGCATCGCCTTCATACGCTATTTCCCCGGCGGTTCCGAAGAGGTCGAAGGCGCAACCGAGGAGGAGGCGCTCAATAACGCCCTCGCCCGGCTTGGAGAAGAAGGCTGGGAGTTGACCGCCATCAGAGAGCGCGTCAACCTCACCGATGGCAACGGCACAAGCTACGGCATGTTCTATTTCAAACGCCCGAAATAGTCGAGCTTCAAGTCCTCAGACTTTTGAAGCCGATGCCGCGCGCCGTCAGAATTTCTTCCGCCGCGCGGAGGCCGTGGTCAAAAGCTTCTTCAAAAAGCGGGACGCCGCTCAGGTCTGTGTGCGCGAAATGTATTCCCCGAAAAGGCTCTGCGGCCAGCGCGCGTGCGCCGCTCCAGATAAAATTCGGGCGCGGGCGAATCATGGCGTGCCCCCAGCGCATCACGTCGAGTCGTTTGACCAGCGTTCTGATTTCCGGATGCGCGCGCGCCAAATCGGTCAAGGCCACGTCAGCCCACCCGCGCCAGTCCGTCGAGAGTAGTCGCTCGCGCGCCGCGCGCGGGTCTGTGTCGCAGAGCGGATAATAATAAGTGAAGACGGTCGGCCCTCTATCCAGACCGCGCTGGTGCGTGGCGACGACATAGCCGAGCGACTGGCTTTCGTAAAGCACATTGTCCCACGCTTGCGGAAAACTTGAGAGATTCTGGCGCGGGCGGTCTGTGAGAAAGAGATTCGCCACCATCCACGCGCCGTATTGAAACTCCGCGACATGCGCGGGCGTCGCGCCCTCCCTGTAAGGTCGGATGAGATAACGCGTCAGGAAATGCGGCGCGGCAAAGACAACCTGTTCGGCGTGAATACCGACCGCGCTTCTTCCGTCCTCACGCAAGGCGACGACATCCACACCCTCGCGGCCTTCTCCCTCCATCGGAATGATATCCGAGACGGCAAGCCCCAGACGCACACGCGCGCGCGCCTTGCCGTAGAGATGCGCGACCATCCGCCCGTTGCCTTCCGGCCACGTAATCAAAGACTGCGCGTCCTCGCCCGGCTTCGAGACGCGCGCCGCGAAATAGAAAAGGCCAGCCCACGCGCTCGCCTGCTCGACCGTCATCCCGTAATCGTCGCGGCAGGCGTAATCAACCAGCCATCGCAGGCGCGGCGAGTTCAGCCCGCGCTTGTCTAACCACTCGCTCTTCGTGATGCGGTCGAGCGCCGAAACCTCCGCGTCGTCCGAACTCGCGCTCACAGGAATCGCAAACGCACGCCGCCCCCGCGCGTCACGCCATCCGGCCCAAGTATTAACTTCACGGTTGAAGGCATTGAACTGCGCGACATCCTCTGCGCTCTCGCCCGCGTGCAGGTAGAGTCCTTCGTACCAGCGCCCGCGATAAAAGATGCGTTCCTCCGGGTCGCGGCAAAGAAACTGCTCGGCGACGACGGGATCGCCCCTCTCGTCTGCTCCTTCGATGATGCCCAACTCGTCGAGCAACCCGACGAGTGCGCGATTTTCCTTCAAAGGCGCGGGGATGTAATGCGCGCCCCAGGGGTACGGCACGACGCCGCCCCGCTCGCCGCTGCGCGCCGTCCCGCCCGGCGCGGGTTCGAGTTCGAGCAGCACGAAGTCCTCGAAGCCCGCCTTCAAGAATCTCCACGCCGCCGACAGCCCTGCAATCCCCCCGCCGACTATCACGACGCCCGCCCGCTCCCAACTCTCCGCCGCCGGTTCAATCCTCAAGCCGTCGCGCAGACGATGCCCGAACGTATCAGACGCGCCGACAATTTCGCCTTCGGGAAAAGGCTCGACGACGCGCGAGCGGCACGCGGCCAACGCTGCGGGGAGACCGAGAAAAGTGGCGAGCACTTCTCGCCTATTCATAACGTCTCCACTCGCTTTCGTAATAGCGGACGAGCGTCTGGTTGTCGAGACGATTGATTTCGACGGGGACGGGCGAGAGGTCTGCCGAGAGCAGGAACATGGCGCGCATGGCTTGGTCGTCGAGGAAGCGGAGTTCGACGGGAGGCGCGTGCGCGGGCGGGTCGAAGGGGGCGAGGCGCGCGAGGGCGAAGCCCCAGACGCCGAACGAGGGAACGGCGGTGTAGTAGGGTCGAACTTGAAATCCTGCGGCTTCGAGGGTGCGGATGATGCACCAGTAGGAAGTGCGCGCAAACAGCGGCGAGGTGCATTGGATACTGACGGCGGCATCGGGCGCGAGACGTGCTTTCAACAGGCGATAGAAGCGCGTCGTGTAGAGCTTACCGAGCGCGAACGAGTTCGGGTCGGGGAAATCAATGATGGCGGCGTCGAAAGGTTCGCTCGGTTCTTCGAGCCAGATCATCGCGTCCTCGTTGACGACGCGGACGCGCGCGTCTTCAAAGGCGTGGCGGTTGAGTTCGGCGAGCGAGGGAAAACGCTTCGAGAGGCGCGTCATGTCCGGGTCGAGGTCAACGAGTGTGACGGATTCGACTGACTTATGCTTGAGAATCTCGCGCACGGCGAGGCCGTCGCCGCCGCCGAGCACGAGGACGCGGCGCGGCTCTCCGCCCATTGCCGAGACGAGCGCGGGATGGACGAGCGCCTCGTGATAACGGTACTCGTCCGTCGAACTGAATTGCAGATTGCCGTTGAGGAAGAGTTGGAATCCGGCCTTGCCGCGTGTGATGACGATGCGTTGATACGAGGTCGTGCGCGAATAGATGATGTCGTCGGCGAACATCCCGTCTTCGGCGAGCGAAGTTAGAGAGTCTGCTTTGATGAGTCCGACGAGCAGCAGCGCCATCACGATGACGGCGCGTCCGCGCAACGCCGAGACGTTGCCGCGAATCAGCGGGCGCATAATCCAGGTGCCCCACAGCGCGACGCCCGCATTGAACATCCCGAACAATAAACTGGTGCGAACCAGTCCCAGACGCGGCACGAGAAAAATCGGAAACAGCAGAGAGGCCACCAGCGCCCCGATGTAATCGAACGCCAGCACGCGCGAAACAAGCTCTTTAAAATCGAGATTGTCTTTCAGTATCCGCATCAGCAGCGGCAACTCCAAACCGACGAGCGTGCCGATGGCGAACACCAATCCGTAGAGGACGATGTGAAAATAGCTGAGATTGGCAAAACTCAAAAACAGCAGCGGCGCGCTCGCGCCGCCGAGGATGGCGACGCCCAGTTCGACATCAATAAAACGGCGCGCCAGTTCACGATCAATGAAGCGTGAGAGCCATGCCCCCGCACCCAGAGCCGACAGGTAGATGCCGATGATGAGCGAGAACTGCGTAACCGAATCGCCGAGCACGTAACTGGCGAGCGTGCCCGCCAGCAGTTCGTAAACCAGCCCGCAGGTGGCGATAATCAGGACGTTGAGGAACAGTACCGGAGTGCGATTCATGTCTCAGGATGAAGGCGGCAGGCGGCAGGCGGAAAAGTCTTAGCACGCGAGTCGCTCCGACGCCGGACGGTTCTTATCAGCATTGTTTTCATCCTTGCGCCTTCCGCCTTCATCCTTGCTTTTCTATCCGTGGACGGCGGCGGAAACGATGAGCGCGATGCCGATGATAATCGAAGCGATGACAATCGCCAGCGCGGTGTTCTGGTCTTCTTCGATTTCTTTGCGTACCGAGAAGGGCGACACCTTAATGATAATCCAGTAGGCCAGCGCGAAGAGCACGATGCCGATGCCTGCGAAGATGAGCGTCGTCACAATCAAGGGGATGAGCTGCTCCATCGTCCGCGCGGACGCGACCTGCATCGGGGCTTGCACCTGCACGGGAGCTTGCTGCAATGCCAGAAATGTTCCTGCCAAAATAGAGTTGAGCATCACTTTCCTCCACGATAACCGGAATGCCAGAAATGGAACGAGCGATAGCCGCCCGGCGAGTTGCGCACGTCGGCGGGCAGAATTTGCCTCTGCGGGCTGCCAATCTCCCAACCCGTCCACGCCGCCCCGACGTAGAGCAGCAGAAGGCCCGCGCCGAAAACCGCATAAAGTTTACTGAGCATACACAACCTCGAATCAATTTATTGTTTCATTCGTCATCGCTGCTCGAACTGCTTGAGCTACCTGAACCGGACGAACTGAACTCGCTGTCGGCCCAGCGCCGGCTCTCGAAACTAATCTGCTTGACGAGGACATAGATGGGCAACAGCGAGAGCGCGATAAGTACGAGTAGGAAATTGATGCCGCGCGTGACGTTCTGCTCGACGCGGACGGTCACCTGCGGCGGCGTGGGCTGATTCCATTTCTCCCACTGCACTTCGAGCCGCATCGTGTAGGTTCCTTCGGGCAGCGCAGAGATATATACGTCATCATCCTGCCCGCCCTCCGACCATGCTTCGCCGTCATCAGTGCCGTGATAATACTCGACCGGAATATCGAACGACTGCACCAGCCCCGTCGCCTCGTTAATCAAATCGCCTTCAACGAAAATCCAGTTGTTATCAACGTTCGCTCTCGCCGTCGCGCGGATGTTGCGCCGCCCGCTAATCTGAAAGGGTTCGGTGAAGATCACCTGCGAATTGTTCTCGCCTGCGGCGGGCGCGACGGCGGGCGCGGCTTGCAAGTTAAAAGTCTGCTCGAAAATCTTCGACTTCGGCGGAAGGCTCAGCGCGAGGCCGACGACGAAGGCCGCGAGCAGAAATAGTCCCCAATATTTGTAGATGCCCCCATGCGGGAACGGCTGGTTGGGCGCGACGGTCGTCGGCGTGGGGAGGTCTTTGACCTGAAAGGCGCGCTCGACCTCTCCGACTTTCAGGTATGTGCCGAGCGACCAGTTGACCTCCTCCGACTCGCGCGCCGACTGCCGCTGCTGCCCGACGCCGCCTGAGACTTCCTTCGACAACATCAGAGGCGCGTTGACGTAATCAACCGCGCGGACGAGTTCGCCGACTGACACTTTCCAGTAAAACTCGCCCTCGACATATTCGACGCGCGCGGGCGCGTCCTGAAAAATCTTGAACGTCCTATTCTGAAACTTGACCGACTTTGCGCTCTCCGCCACGTCTCCCGGCGAGACGGATTGCACGAAACTCCAGTGGTTGTCCGATTGCACGAGCCAGCGAAAACCGAGCGCAGGGTTATAGAGCAGGTATTCCTGCCAGAAGTAGCGCACGCCTTCAAACTCGACGCTGCGCGACATAAAGCCGATCACAGTAAACTTCTGCCCGTCTTTAAATTCGCCCACTGCGCCGACGGGGATGAGCGGCGCGTAGCCCTTCGGCTCAAGCACCTTGAGGAATTTCAGTTGGCCTTGATTAATGTCGAGGAGCGAGCCGCAGTTCGGGCACGTCACGCGCTCCGCTCTATCGGGCGCGCGTAGCTCCAATGGGCCGCCGCAGTTTGGACATGAAAGCTGCGCTGCCGCGACCGTTCGCCCCGCGCGTGCGCGCGTGCGCGTCATGTCCGCGATGCCGAGTTCCGTGAGCGTGACTTCGCGCCCCGTAAAGACGAGCGGCTGCGGCTCGCTGTAATCAATCGTTGCGAATGCGCCGTCTTGCCCCGCGAGGTCTGCGTAGGCGTAGACTTCACCGGGGACAAGCCGGTAGGGAATCTCTCCCTCGGCAGCGAGCATCGTCGCCTCGCCCTTTTCGGCGACGATGAAAGGCGTCGCCGAAGGAATCGCGGGCACAGCCGCCCCCACTCCGAGCATCTCGTAGGGCGGAATTAAACTCTGCCCCGGCATCTGATTCTGAAAGGTGAGGTAGAACCGTCCCTGCGCTTCGGCGAGCCAGCCCCAGAGTCCGTCGGCGAAGGCGGCGTACCACTCATCCCACATCCCGCCCGCCGCATGACCGAGTTGCGCGCGTCCCGTCAACTCGAACGCGACTCCGCGAAAGACGCCGCGCATCCCGACATCGAGCGGCGAGCCGGAGGCAACCACGTCGGCGACCTTGCCGAGGTCTTCGAGCGCGCGGTCTGTGCGCGCCACGACCGAGTTGCAATACTCGCAGACGACCACGACGGACGAGCCGCTCTTGAAAATCACTTGCGCGCCGCAAGCCGGACAATTCGCCTGAAGCGCCGTCATGCGTTGCGGCCTCCACGCGCGACCGTCTCTTCCCGCTCGTTCGTCGCCAACTCATTTTCGTCGAGCGCGAAGGCGGCGCGACGCTGCACGACGCGCACCGTCACGTCACGCGCGCCGAGCATCTCCGTCAAAACCTCTTCCCAGTTCCAGCGCGGTCGCGCGCGGCAGCAGTAGAGGTTGAAAGTGGCTGTGCCGAACTCCGGGTAGGTGTGACAGGCGAGATGCGATTCCGAGAGCAACGCGAGTCCTGTGATGCCGCCCGGCGCGGGAAACTGTCGCCAGTGCGCGACGCCTTCGACGTGCAGATTCAACTCCGCGACGACGCGCTCAAAAACCGCGCGCAGGCGCTCCACGTCGCGTAAAGCTCCGGCGTCGCAATTCGAGGCGTCAATCAGCCATTCCGTTCCCACAATCAGCATAAGGATGGGTTTAAAGATCAGTCTTCAAAGAGAGGCCACCGCGCGTGATCGTTCAAATAGGATTCGTTCGAGCGACGGCGGCGAGCATAGGATAAAGAGTTCGCATTTGCAATAGCTGTTTTGTTCTATGCGTGGGAAACGGAATAAACATGGCATCCCCTGCCGGACACAAACCGCCGCTAATCATCACAACCAGATTTCTGCCCTTCCGTTCCGTGCTCGCTGCGCCCTCGTGCTATCATCCGTCCTTACAGCTAAACATGGAGCGTTAATTCTCGATGTTGTACCTTTCGCAAGTTTTGGGTCGCCCGATACGCGACATGGAAGGCGAACGTGTGGCGACGGTCAAAGACGTGATCGTGCGGCTCGGCGAAGATCATCCGACCGTGACGGGCATCGTCGCGCGTTATCGCCGCCGCGATTTCTTTGTCCCGCGCTACAGCATCCGCGAAATCAACGAGCAAGGCATCCGTCTCAGTTCCGACATCCTTAACTTGCGCCCTTTCGCGCGGCGTGACACGGAAGTGCTGCTGGCGCGGGATGTTTTAGATAAACAGTTGATTGATGTCGACGGCAAGCGCGTCGTGCGCGTTAACGACGTGCAGTTGATTGACGGCGGCGGCGAGTGGAGAGTGACGGGCGCAGACGTGACGATGCGCGGCCTATGGCGGCGTCTCGCTCCCGCCGGGATTGCGAGCACGCGGCGTCCCGTCGAAGTGATTGACTGGGCTGATGTCGGCTATCTGGCGACGGACAAAACGAGCGTCCAGTTAAAATCCGCACGCGACAAGCTGGCACGCCTGCACCCGGTCGAGATTGCGCGTCTCGCCGAAGCTCTCTCCTATCAACAGAGCGCGGAGGTGGTCGAAGCTCTGGACGACGAGATGGCGGCGGAGACTCTGGAAGAGATGCACGCCGCCGCTCAGGCGCGCATCATCGGCGATATGGACGAAGAGCGCGCCGCAGACATTCTCGAATGGATGTCGCCCGACGAGGCGGCTGACGTTTTAGGCGACCTGCCCGAAGATAAGGCCGAAGACCTGCTCAATCGCATGGAGGGTGAAGAGCAGGCCGACGTGGCCGAACTGCTGCCTTATGAAGACGACACGGCGGGCGGCTTGATGACGACCGAGTTTGTGACGCTGCCCAAAGGCTTGACGGTCGGCGCGAGCCTCTCGCGTTTGCGCGAGATGGCCGAAACGCCGAATATGATTTATTACCTCTACGTCGTCGAAACGGAAGGCGCTTGGAAACTCTCCGGCGTCATCGCGCTACGCAGCTTGATTCTCGCAGACCCCAACGTGCCGCTCGAAGAGGTCATGCGCGACGAATTCCAGCACGCGCACCCGCTGGATTCCGCGCGTGAAGTGGCTGAAACCATCGCCGAATACAATCTGCTCGCCCTGCCCGTCTTAGACGACATGGGCGACATTCTCGGCATCGTCACCGTTGACGACGCGATGGAATACCTGCTGCCCAAGGGGTGGCGGCAACGTCTGCCGAAAGTGTTTGCTTGAAAGTCAATGCTTATCCGGCGATAAATCGCTGGGCTATTATCAGTCAGTCCCTAACGGGACTTGTTGAATCGGCTTTTAAACTTTAAACTTTGCACTTCTCTTTATGAAAGACGGAGACCCTCCAAATGGTCGAGACGCGTGCAGCCGTGACGAATGCGGGGCGGCGCTGGTGGCGGCGCGGCACGCGCGGCGTGCGCCGCACCTTCGCGCGCCGTCCGGGCTGGCTTGCCTATCTCGCCATCATCGGCCCCGGCATGGTCGCGGCCAACGCGGGCAATGACGCGGGCGGCATCGCCACTTACGCTTCCGCCGGAGCGGCCTACGGCTATACGCTCCTCTGGACTCTCATCCCCATTGCCATCGCACTCGGCATCGTGCAGGAAACCTGCGCGCGGATGGGCGCGATTACGGGCAAAGGACTTTCGGATTTAATCCGCGAACAGTTCGGCGTGCGCTGGATGGCGCTCGTCATGCTCGCGCTGCTTATCGCCAACGGCGGCGTGACCGTCTCTGAATTCGTCGGCATCGCGGCGGCGACGGAACTCTTCGGCGTGCCGCGCTATGCGTCTGTGCCGCTCGCCGCGTTCGCCGTCTGGTGGCTCGTCGTCAAAGGCTCTTACAAGCGGGTCGAGCGCGTGTTTCTTTTGATGTCGCTCGTCTTTCTCGGCTACATCATTTCGGCGTTTCTCGCGCGCCCGCAATGGGGCGAGGTGGCGCGACAGATTGTGCGTCCCGAAATCAAGTTCGACAGCGGCTACCTGTTCACGCTCGTCGCCATCATCGGTACGACCATCTCGCCCTACATGCAGATTTTCGTGCAATCATCCGTCGTCGAAAAAGGGGTCACGGAAGAGGACTATAACCTGACGCGCGTAGACGTCTGGGTCGGGACTGTCTTCGCCATCTCGATTGCCTTCTTCATCGTCGTCTCGACCGCCGCCACGCTCCACTCTCACCACGCAGGCGTCGGCATTGAATCGGCTGAGCAGGCGGCACGCGCCCTCGAACCTCTGGCCGGGACGTATGCCAAACTGCTGTTCGGCGTCGGACTCTTCGGCGCTTCGATGCTGGCGGCGGGCGTGCTGCCGCTCGCCACAGCCTATTCCATCAGCGAGGCGCTCGGATTTGAAAAAGGCGTGTCGAGCAGTTTTCGGGAAGCCCCCATCTTTTTAGGCATCTTCACTTTTCTCGTCGCCGTCGGCGGCCTCGTCGCGATGTTGCCCGGACTACCGCTGATTAGCGTGCTGCTCGTTACGCAGGTCATCAACGGGCTGCTGCTACCATTCATCCTCATCGCCGTGCTGCTGCTCGTCAACAACAAGGATTTAATGGGTGACCGCACGAACGGCAAGGTCTATAATGCGGCGTCGTGGTTGACGGTTCTGGTCGTCTCGGTGCTCTCGCTGCTCTATATCGCCACGAAGATTTTCCCTGAAATCATTCAGTGAGTTCAAAGTTTAAAGTCAACGACTCGCTTTTAAACTTTCAGCTTTGAATTTTGAACTCCGAACTTTCTTATGAAACGTCCCCGCTTAAGAAATCAACTTTTGCTGCCCGCCATCACGGCTGCTATCTTCGCGTTTGTCTATTACATCATCCTAAAGTCTGCGCCGTCCGCGCCGCCCGACGATGCGCCTCAGAAAGTGCAGGATGCTTTCGCGCCCTACTGGTGGGCGCTCAGACTGACGCTCGTCGCGATGTGGCTCGCGCTCTCTTTTATCATCGTGCGGGTTATCAGCGAGTTCGTCTTCTTCCTCTTTCATAAACGCAAAGGCTACGAAGCGCCGAGCCTCGTGCGCGACATCTTCGCCCTCGTCGCGTACATACTGACCATCGCGCTGGTTCTCAAAACGGTATTTGATAAGATGTCGCTCGGCGCGCTCCTGCCGACCTCCGCGCTGCTCGGCGTGATTCTCGGTCTCGCGCTTCAGGACACGCTTGGCAATCTCTTCGCGGGGATTTCTCTACACGCCGACAAGCCTTTTCAGGTCGGCGACGTGATTACGGTCGGCAAGTGGACGGGCGTTGTCGAGAGCATCACTTGGCGCGCCGTCAAGATTAGAACCTTCTCGAACCACATCGTCCTCGTCAGCAACAGCAGCATTGCCAAAGAGTCAATCGAAGTCTGCCCGCGCGGCAACCCGAATGCACGCAACGTCTTTTTCACGGCTCTCTATTCGGACTCGCCCGTTAAAGTTATCAACGTCGTGCGCGAGGCGGTGCGCGAAGTTGACAACGTCCTGCGCTACATGACGCCGGTCGTGCGGATCCGCGACTTGGGTGCGCACGGCGTAGATTACGAAGTGAAATACTGGCTCAACGATTACGCGCGCTACAACGACACGGACGCGTTGATACGTCAACGCATCTGGTACGCTTTTCATCGCTCCGCTTTGACCTTCGCCTACCCGACGCAGACCGTCTATCTCGAACGTCACGCCGTCAATACGAACGGGCAGGCGCGCGACATTACCGCGCGCCTCTCAGCCGTGGACATCTTCTCGCCTCTGTCTGTGGAAGAGTTGAGCATGCTGGCCGACGGTGCGACCGGACACGTCTACGCGCCCGGCGAAACCATCATCCGTGAGGGCGAGCAGGGCGCTTCAATGTTCGTCGTCCATCGCGGAAGCGTAGACATACGCATCGAGAACAACGGTCAGGCGCGCACCGTCAACACTCTGAGCGAAGGTACTTTTTTTGGCGAAATGGCGCTCTTTACGGGCGAGCCACGCACCGCCAACGTCGTCGCCGCCGAAGAGACGGAAGTCTTCGAGATCGGTCACACGGCGATGCGCGATCTTTTTGAATCGAATCCCGACCTCGTCCAATCGCTCTGCCGCACCATCGCCGAACGCCGCGCCGCCCTCACCGCACGAGTTGAAACCGTGCAGGAAATCGAAGCAACTTCCGCCGGACTTCTCAGCAGCATCAAACGCTTCTTCCATCTCGACTGAAATTCTCCGACATAACTTTTACGACACAAGTGGAAAGTCCCTGTGTCGCATGTTACAAGAAACTGCGGCACAGGGACTTTCCACTTGTGTCCATAAAAAATTTCTCAACGTTAATCGCCTATTGCCGAACACGCCGCGCCGACCGTCTGCGGCGTTTCCTTCAATTCCCTCTCAAGCGCTCGCCTGACGGCCTTGCGCGCGGAGATTTTCGGAGCCGACTTGACCAACGCCACACCCCCTAAAATCACCGCCGCCGCCACCGGCACACGCCAGCCCAGAGGCTCTCCCAGCACGGCCCATCCGAGCAGCACCGCAATCACCGGATTGATATAAGAGTGGGTCGAAACAATCGAAAGCGGTAGTTTCTGCATCGCGTAGATGAACGACCCGTAAGCGACGATTGACCCGAACACAATCAGGTACGCCAGCGCGCCCAGACTACGCACGCTCAAACCAATCTCACGCCATTCTCCCATCAGAGTGCCCAGCAACGTCAACGCCACGCCCGCCACAAGCATCTGCACGCTTGCACCCATCAAAGGCGCGACACCCGTCGGATGGTGCTTCGCATAGACCGCGCCGCTCGACCACGAAAAACAGCCGACCTGAAGTAGCAGCACGCCAAGCAGGTAATGACCGCTCAACGACGCGCCGAAGAGGTCTGGCCCCACCAGCAGCCCCAGTCCCGCGAACCCGATGACCATTCCCGTGACGCCCCACACGCCGACGCGCTCGCCCCCGCGCTGCCGCGCCTCAATGCCTGCCACCCAGAACGGGCCGGTCGCCACCAAAAGCGCCGCCATCCCGCTGGAAATCCACTGCTCCGCCCACACCACGATTCCCGTCCCGACGCCCAGCAGCAAGAACCCGATCAGACCGAGGTCAAACCATTCCCGACGGATGGGCAGACGCGCATTTCTCTGCCGCGACATCAGCAGAAAAAGGATGCTTCCCGCCAAGAGGAAACGCACTCCCGCGAAAAGCATCGGCGGCAAACTCTCCAACCCGATGCGAATCGCCAGATAGGTCGTCCCCCAGAAGAAACAGACCGACGCCCACGCTGCGTACGCCGCTAACTTTTCTCTGCTTGTCATCTCACTTACCTGCGCTTTCCCCACTCGCTTGCCTGCTCACCAGCAAACGCCCTGTATCCTTGACGGTCTTCAACACAATCGTCGTGCGCGTTCCACGTATGGCTTTGAACTTTCCGAAATCGTCCCGCAGGATGCGATACAGTTCATCCGTATCACGCGCGCGCACCTTCACCAGAAAACAGTCCTCGCCCGCCAGATGATGCAACTCTTGCACGGACGGCAGCGCCGCCAGCGCCTCCGCAGTGCTCTCCGCACGCCCCAGCACATCGTCCCTATCATCAACGCGTACAAAGATAAAGGCCACCAGCCCCAGCCCCAGCGCATGCGGATCGAGCAGCGCCATGTAGCCTTTGATAAGCCCGCGCTCCTCCAATTTTCGCACTCGCTCAAGCGTGGCGGAGGGCGTCAACTCGACCGCCCGCGCCAGTTCGACGTTCGTCACGCGGCCGTCATTTTGCAAAAGCTCTAAAATGCGCGCGTCCTTATCATCAATCACAATCTCTCCGCTCATTTTTCAACCCAGCCCCCATTTGTCTTGCGATAATACATGAAATACGATGGATATGCAAATTTTGTTCGTTAGTTTTAGAGATTTCATGAATAATGCGCCAGCGATTCGACGATTATCGTCTTAAAAATTTTCGCGCGAGTTACTTGACAAAAAGAGACTCAACCTTTATTATGCCTTTGCGCTCATCAACCGATAATCCCATTTCGAGATTCCGTTCGGCTCCGATGAGTTCGCACGTAACTTAAGATTTTTCAGAGTTTTAGGAGGTTCATTATGAGCATCACCCGTTACGATCCTTTTCGTGAGCTAAGAAGTCTCCAAGACGAAGTCAACCGTCTGTTTTCCACCAATCTTTCGCGCAGCTTCAGCGACGAAAATATTGCGCGCGGCGCATGGATACCGACTGTTGACATCTACGAGAACAAAGACCATATCGTGCTTGAGGCCGAACTGCCCGGCATGAACCGTGAAGACTTTGAAGTGACTGTCGAAAACAACGTCTTGACGTTGCGTGGCGAGCGTCGTTTCGAGAAGAAGGACGACTCGGACAACTATCACCGCGTCGAGCGTGCTTATGGCGCTTTCACGCGCTCTTTCACTCTGCCGCAGACGGTTGCGGGCGAAGGCGCGGTCGCCGAATACAAAAACGGCGTTCTGCGTATCACGCTGCAAAAACGCGAAGAGGTGAAGGCACGCCGCATCGAGATTAGCGGCGAGGGCGCGGAGACCGGCGGCCAGCGCACCATCGAAGCGAAGGCCGAATCATCGCAGAACGAGAAGCAGTCGAAGGCGGCAGGCAACGGTTGAGCCGCCGGAAAATTTGGAGCGGTCAGCTTTTCAGTCCTGTAGCCCGCCGAGTTGTTCAAACCGAGAAGTTGGCTGCTGAAAACTGGCCGCTCATACTTTTTAGAGACAGTTTATTCGAGAAACATTTTATTCGCGGGCGGCGACCATGCCCCCGAACGCCCGCAGGCCGGATAGGTCGGAGGTTTACTAAATACTCTTATGCGTTTAGATCGTTTTACACATCACGGGCAAGAGGCGATTCAGGCGGCTGTTGATTTAGCCGAGCGCAACCAGAATCCGCTGGTCGAACCGGAGCATGTGCTGGCCGCGATGCTCGAACAGCCGGAAGGCGTCGTGCGCTCGATTCTCGGATTGTTAAAAGCGCCGGTCGTCTTAAAAGAGGTGCAGGCCGAAATTGCGCGCTACCCGAAAGTACAGGGCGCGCGTCTCGACGAGAGTCCGCGTCTGACTCAACTGGGGAGCGCTGCGCAGAGGCAAGCCGAAGCGATGGGCGACAAGTACATCTCGACCGAGCACCTGCTGCTCGCGCTCGCAGACGAGAAGGACGGAACCGCCGGGAGAATTCTGCGCCAGCACGGTTTTAATCAGAAAGACCTGCTTGATGTGATCCAGAAGATGCGCGGCGGGACGACTGTCGGCGACCAGAATGCGGAGGAGAATTATCAGGCGCTCGCCAAGTACGCCAAAGACCTGACGGAACTCGCGCGCCAGCGAAAGCTTGACCCGGTCATCGGACGCGATGACGAGATACGACGCGCGATTCAGGTGCTCTCACGCCGCACGAAAAACAACCCCGTGCTCATCGGCGAACCCGGCGTCGGCAAGACCGCCATCGTCGAGGGCATCGCGCAACGCATCATCAACAAGGATGTGCCGACCACTTTGCAGAAGAAGCGTCTGGTCGCGCTCGACCTCGGCTCGATGCTGGCCGGCGCGAAGTACAGGGGCGAATTTGAAGACCGCCTGAAAGCCGTGCTCAAAGAAATTGAGAACTCGAAGGGCGAGATGATTCTCTTCATTGACGAGTTGCACACGATTATCGGCGCGGGCGCGGCTGAAGGTGCGATTGACGCCTCGAACATGTTGAAGCCTGCGCTAGCGCGCGGAGAGTTGCGCTGCATCGGTGCGACGACTCTCAACGAGTACAAGAAATATATCGAGAAGGACACCGCGCTTGAGCGTCGCTTTCAGCAGGTCTATGTCGGAGAGCCGACGGTCGAGGACACGATTGCCATCCTGCGCGGTCTCAAAGAGCGATATGAAGTGCATCACGACGTAGACATCAAAGACTCCGCGTTGATCGCCGCCGCGACCCTCTCGAACCGCTACATCACGGATCGCTTTCTACCGGACAAAGCGATTGACCTCGTGGACGAGGCGGCCTCGCGCCTGCGTATCCAGATTGATTCTTCGCCGCAAGAGATTGACGAAGTCGACCGCGAGATGATGCAGTTGGAGATTGAGCGGCAGGCTTTGAGCCGTGAAGAGGACGAGCCGTCGAAGCGTCGCCTTAAAGATATTGAGATGAAGATTGCGAATCTCCAAGAGCGCGCCGCCGGGATGCGCGCGAAGTGGCAGGCTGAAAAGGCCGCGATCAACAAGATGGGCGAAACGCGCGGGCAGCTTGCCGAGTTGAAATCGCAGTTGGAGCAGGCACTCAACAAGGGCGATTTAGCGCGCGCCTCCGAGTTGCAGTACAGCAAGATTCCTGAGCTTGAGAGACAGCTTGCAGACGAACAAGCGAAGCTCGCGGAGTTGCAAAAAGAGGGCAGCACGCTCAAGGAGAAAGTTGACGAGGAGGACATCGCGCAGGTCGTCTCCAAGTGGACGGGCGTGCCCGTGACAAAGATGCTCGAAGGCGAGATGCAGAAACTCGTCTCGATGGAGACGCGTCTCTCGCAACGCGTCATCGGTCAGCAAGAAGCTTTGGAGGCTGTCGCCAACGCCGTCAGGCGCGCACGCGCCGGTCTCCAAGACCCGAACCGTCCGGTCGGCTCCTTTATCTTTCTGGGGCCGACCGGCGTCGGCAAGACCGAGACGGCGCGCGCGCTGGCAGAATTCCTGTTTGACGACGAACGCGCGATGGTTAGGCTCGACATGTCCGAGTACATGGAGAAGCACGCCGTCGCGCGCATGATCGGAGCGCCGCCCGGTTACATCGGCTACGAGGAGGGCGGGCAGTTGACCGAAGCCGTCCGCCGCCGTCCTTACTCCGTGATTCTTTTTGACGAGATTGAGAAAGCGCACCCGGATGTCTTCAACGTGCTGCTGCAAATCCTCGACGACGGTCGCCTGACCGACTCGAAGGGGCGCACGGTTGACTTTAAAAACACCGTCTTGATTATGACCTCGAACCTCGGCAGCCGGGAGATTCAGGAGGCGGAAGGCGACGAGAAGCAGATTCGCGAAGGCGTGCTGCAAGAGCTACGGCTGCACTTCAAGCCGGAGTTCCTGAACCGCGTTGACGACATCGTGATCTTCCATCAACTGACGCGCGAACAGATCGGCGAGATTATCGAAGTGCAGCTTGAGCGCCTGCGCTTGACGCTCAAAGAGCGCGACATTACGCTCGTGCTCGAAGATTCGGCGAAGCGTCTGCTGGCGCGCGAGGGCTACGATCCGATGTACGGCGCGCGTCCTCTGAAGCGTGCGATTCAGACGATGATTCAGAATCCGCTCGCTTCCAAGCTGCTGCGCGGCGAGATGCAGCCGGGGCAGACCATCCGCGTCTCGGCGGACGGCGACGAGATGCAGTTTTCAACCGAGACGGCCGCAGCGACGGCAGGATAAAAACCAAGGATGAAGGCCGCAAGGATGAAGGATGAAAGCGCGGCTGAGAGGCATTAAGCTTTCATCGAAAGCAATTCACTTTACAACAGCTTTCCTTTCATCCTTGCAGCCTTCATCCCTATCTTTTGTGGAGGAGAGATGGTGAGACATTTATGGGGACCGATGCGCGATTTGGTGACGTTGCAAGAGCAGATGAATCGTCTATTTGAGGACGCGGCGCACCGTCATACGCGCACAGACGAAGAGACGGAAAACGAGATTGAGCACGCGGACTGGACTCCGACGGCGGACGTTTTCGAGACCGAAGATGAGTTTACGCTGGCGCTCGATCTGCCCGGCATCGAGCGCGAGGCGCTCGACGTGGGGCTGGATGAAAACAGCCTGACGATTCGCGGCGAGCGTGCATCGCTCGTGCTCGAAGGCGCGACCCGGCGACGCGCGGAACGCCCCGCCGGACGCTTCCTGAGAAAGTTCGGTCTGCCCGACGTAGTTGACCGCGAGGCCATCACGGCGGATTATAAAGACGGCGTGCTGCAACTCCACCTGCCCAAGCGCAGAGAGCAGCAGGCGCGACGACTCGAAATCAAAATCTCGTGAAGGGTAAGTGGTCAATGGTAAATGGTGAAAGCCGTTCGCCGTAGTTCACTATTTAGCATTCTACATTTACTATTCACCATCATGGTATCTTTTCGTAGGGAGAAAAAAAGGCGTCGTATGGAAGAGAGATTGGCGGCTGAACGCGCGCGCGCAAGCCGGGAGGAGCGCGAAGCGGACGGAGCCGAGAGGATACGTGTCACGGATCGCAGGCGTGTCACACTGGATGAATCCGGTGAGAGCGCCGGAGTTCGAGCAGAGGGGCGCGTTGATGTGAATGTACCGAATTTGAAACCGAGCTACGTCGAAGAATTGGAAGCGCGCACGCGCGCCGCCGAGCAGAAGGCCGCCGACGTGCAAGCGCGTTTCGAGCAGGTGCGCTCAGAGTTGCAGCGCGAGACGGACGAGATGCGCCAGCGCCTCAAACGCGTCGCCGACGAGCGCGCCGCGCGCGAAAAAGCGGAATTCGTCGCGGCGATTTTGCCCGTCATGGATAACCTACAGCGCGCGATGGATGCCTCTGAAGCGGGCGGCTCGCTCGAAGCATTGTTGAACGGCTTGCACGGCACGCTGAGCGGCTTTGAAAACGCGTTGGCCTCCGCCGGGGCTGAGCCGATTGAAGCTCTCGGCAAGGCATTCGACCCCGAACTGCACGAAGCGGTCGAGATGGTCGAGGTCGAACCGGAGCGCGACGGGCAAGTGACGGCGCAGTACGGTCGCGGTTACAGAATGGGCGGCCAACTTTTGCGCCCGGCGCGCGTGCAAGTCGGACGCGCAAGCGGCGGAGCGCAAGCGGCGACCGAGTAACGAAAACAATTTTTGATTGCCGATTTTTGATTTGCGATTTGAAGTTCTGACGACGCACTCGATTTGAAATTTCAAATTTGAGATTTCAGATTCCAAAACTTTTTAAGGATGAGAAGTTTTCGAGTAGCTCATCTGAAATCAAAAAGCGCAAATCAAAAATCAAAATTTTCAGCGAGGGAGACAAACCAAGTGGCAGCGAAGGATGTGAAGTTTAGAGAAGAGGCGCGCAGCGCAATGCTTCAAGGCGTCAACAAACTGTCGAACGCCGTGCGCGTGACGCTCGGCCCGAAGGGCAGAAATGTCGTGCTCGGCAAAAAGTTCGGCTCGCCCATGATTACCAAAGACGGGGTCACGGTCGCCAGAGAAATTGAGCTCTCCGACCATTACGAGAATATGGGCGCGCAGATGGTCAAAGAGGTTGCGAGTAAGACGAACGACGCGGCGGGCGACGGTACGACGACTGCCACCGTGCTGGCGCAGGCCATTTTCCGCGACGGCGTCAAGAACGTCTCTGCGGGCGCAAACCCGATGGCTCTCCTGCGCGGCATCCAGTTGGGCGTCGAAGCGGCAGTCGCGGATTTGCAGCGGCAATCGAAGAAGGTCAAGAGCCAAGAAGACCTCGCCAATGTCGCCAGCGTCTCAGCCAACAATGACCGAGAGCTTGGCGAGTTGATTTCCGAAGCGATGGAGCGTGTCGGGCGCGACGGCGTTGTGACGGTCGAAGAGTCGCGCACGTTGGAGACGGAACTCGACATCGTCGAGGGCATGCAGTTTGATCGCGGCTACCTCTCGCCCTATTTCGTGACGAACGCCGACCGCATGGAGGCGGTACTGGACGAGCCTTTCATCCTCATCCACGAAAAGAAGATTGCGGCGATGCGCGAACTCCTGCCCATCCTTGAGCAGACCGTGCAGCAGGGTCGCCCTCTGCTCATCATCGCGGAGGATGTGGAAGGAGACGCGCTGGCGACGCTGGTCGTCAACAAACTGCGCGGGACAATTAAGGTCTGCGCCGTCAAGGCTCCGGCCTTCGGCGACCGCCGCAAAGCGATTCTCGAAGACATCGCCGCGCTGACAGGCGGGCGCGTGATTACGGAAGAGTTGGGCATTAAGTTGGAGAGCATCACGCTCGCGGATTTGGGCGGCGCGAAGCGCGTGATTATTGATAAAGACAACTCGACGGTTGTCGAAGGCGCAGGCCAGCCCGGCGAGATTGAGGGGCGCGTCTCGCTCATTCGTCGCCAGATTGAAGAGAGCAGTTCGGATTACGACCGCGAGAAGTTGCAAGAGCGTTTGGCGAAGTTGGCCGGAGGAGTCGCGGTCATTCGCGTCGGCGCGGCGACAGAGACCGAGATGAAAGAGAAGAAGATGCGCGTTGATGATGCGGTCAATGCGACGCGCGCGGCGGCTCAGGAAGGCATCGTGGCTGGCGGCGGTGTCGCGCTCGTGCGTGCGGCGCGCGCGCTCGATAAAATTAAAGTCGGCGAGGGTGAACTGGACGTGCGTACCGGCATCAATCTGCTGCGGCGCGCGATGGAAGAACCGCTCCGCCGCATCGCAGAGAACGCGGGCGTGGACGGCTCGGTCGTCATCAATAAGGTTGACGAATCGAAGGGCAAGCAGGGCTACAACGCGGCCACCGGCAAGTTTGAAGACCTCGTGGCGGCGGGGATTATTGACCCAACGAAAGTAGTACGCACGGCGTTGCAGAACGCCGCATCTATCGCCGGATTGATGTTGACGACTGACGCCGCGATTACGGACGCGCCTGAGCCGAAGAAGGCCGCCGCCTCGCAGTCGCACGGAGGCGAGGATTACGACTATTAAAGAAGGCAAGGAAATAAGGTAAAAGGTCATCGTCAAAGGCAAAAGTCTGGAAGCGTTTTACGCGCCTTCCACTTTTGCCTTTTACCTTTTGACATTTGTCTCGACCTTTTTAGCTGGCTAGAAATTTGCTGGGTCGTTGTGTGGTATGCTCTCGGTGTCCGAAAGCGCGACGGGCGAACGGCGCTCGGACGCCTTGCATCTAAACGAAGGCCGAACGAGATGGGCGATAAACTTTCGAGCATGGTTGTCCTAAGCAGTTGTTAAGTAGAACCGAAAATCATCGCCGGACGTAGAATTAATAAGGCTGTAGTTGACGACTTGTAGGTTTGAGCGCATCTTGCAAGCTGCTCCTGCCGGTCATGCCAAGGAAAAAAAGCAATGATAGATTTAGGAACATATAAAGACCGTTTCGCAGAGAGCGGCCAGCGTATTTTTGAGCATGCGATGCAGGAGTCTCAGCGTCGTGACCAAAACTACATTGCGGTAGAACACATTCTCAACGCTCTTGCGTCGGAAGAGTCCGACCTCTTCAACTCGACGATGCGCGATCTCGCGCTCGACCCGCGCACGGTCAAAGTGATGATCGAGAAGCGACTGGAAAACACACGCTTCTCGAATCTCAATCGCGGCGTCCGCATCGCGCCCGAAACCATTGATTTATTTAAGAAAGCGATGGAGCGTGCGCGCGCGCAGGGGCGCAAGACTATCGAAGCGACAGACCTCTTCATGGCGCTTTCGCAGGACGAAAAGAGCGTCTTTCTCGGCGTGCTTCGCAACATGGGCGCAAACACCGAGACGATTGTCGAACAGGTGCGAGCGCGCGTTCGCACACGCGAGCAGGAAGAGGAGCAGTACAAGAAAAAGTTCGAGTTGCCTCCTTACCTCAAGCATTTCGGCGTCTCGATGAACCGCCTCGCACGGATGGACAAGATTCCACCGACCATCGGGCGCGAGCATGAAATTCAGCAGATGGTGGAAATCCTCTGCCATCGTGAGCGCGCTAACTCGCCGATGCTCGTCGGCGAACCCGGCGTCGGCAAGACTGCTGTCGTCGAAGGACTCGCGCGCCTCATCGAACTCGAACCGGATAAAGTTCCGTCGCGTCTGCGCGGCTCGCACATCGTCCAGCTTCAGATGGGCGGACTGGTCGCAGGCACGATGCTGCGCGGCATGTTTGAAGAGCGCATCAAGGGTATCATTGACGAAGTTAAAGAGCGCGACAACTTGATTCTCTTTATTGACGAAGCGCACACGATTATCGGCGCGGGCGCGGCGCTCGGCACGTCTTCGGATGCCGCCAATATGTTCAAGGCGTCTCTAGCGCGCGGCGAACTGCGCATCATCGGTGCGACCACGATGACCGAGTACAAAGAGTACATCGCCGAAGACGAAGCTCTGGCGCGTCGCTTCCGACTCGTCAAAATTGACGAGCCTTCGATCACCGAGACGCGAGAGATTCTTTTCGGCCTACGCCCGCGTCTTGAGCGCAACTATTCCGTGACGATCTCCGACGACGCCATCAACACGGCGCTGGAGATGGCTCCGAAATATATCCGCAACCTTCACCTGCCCGACAAGGCCATCGGCTGGCTCGACACGGCAGCCGTCAAGGTCGAGATTAACGAGCCGCAGACTTCTATCGTGCGTGCCGAGCACGTCATCGAAGTTATCTCGCAGGAATCGCGTATTCCGCGCGACATGATCGCACGCGACACGACCGACCGTTTCTCCGTCATGGAAGAGGAACTGTCAAAACGCGTCATCGGGCAGAAGGATGCCATCAGGGCTGTCGGGCAGCGCCTGCGTCTGAATAAGGGGCCGCTCAAAGAGTCGCACTACAAACCGGACGGCGTGCTGCTGTTTCTAGGGCCGACGGGCGTCGGTAAGACGGAACTGGCGAAGGCCGTCGCGGAGTTTATGTTCGGCGACGAAGAGAAGATGGTACGCATAGACATGTCCGAATACGGCGATGGGACGGTCGGCATCGAAAAGTTAATCGGTATGCCGCGCGGCATCGTCGGCTCGGAGCGCGGCGGTATCCTGACGGAGCGTCTGCGCGAGAACCCATACACGGTGCTCCTGCTCGATGAAGTCGAGAAAGCTTCGCCGAATCTGATGAATCTGTTCTTACAGGCGTTCGACGAAGGCTGGATGACGGACGGGCGCGGCAAGAAGGTTTATCTCTCCGACGCCATCGTAATTATGACCTCGAACCTCGGCTCGGAGAGTTTTAAGAAGTACGAGAAACCGCTCGGCTTCGGCACGAAGACGCTGGGCGACATCAAAGCGGTCAAAGCCGAAGTGTTGAAGGCCGCAGAGCATCGCTTCTCGCCAGAGTTCCGCAACCGTATTGACGAGATCGTGGTCTTCTCGCCTCTGACGATGGACGAGGTACGCACGATTGCCCAACTTTATCTCGGCAAGCTGCGTCGCCAGATGGAGTCGCAGGGCAAGACCGTCGAAATCACCGAGCGGGCGATTGACCTGCTCACAGAAAAGGGTTTCAGCCCGACTTACGGAGCGCGCTTCCTGAAACGCCACATTGACGAGAAGGTGAAATTGCCGATTACCGCGATGTGGAAATCTTCGACGCGCTTCGTCGTGGATATACAGGACGGAGACATCGCCATCAGCAAGGCCGAACCAATCGCGGGCGATTTCTAAAAAGCCGACGGGCATCGGCTGTGCAGACTTTTCCGAGAGGGCTTCAACAATTATTTACTGCTGAAGCCCTCTCGCCCTTTCTGCTCTCCTGAGAACGGTTTTCAATTATGAGCAAGACAAGATTTCCGAATGTCTGTGTGTCGCGCGCCGTTGTCGTCGTCGCCGCTGTGCTGCTCCTGTGGGCGATGGCTTCCAACGCGCAGGCGCAGAACACGCCTGCCAAGAGTGCTGGCCCGGCTGCTCCCTCTGCAACCCCTGCCGCCGACAAAGCGGCGCAGGATAACAAGGACGAGAAGGCCGAACAGGTTATTGAGCGCGCCGTCGCAGCGATGGGCGGGCGCGCTTTCCTCGACGTGCGTACCATCACCTCGCGCGGCTACACCACTCCGTTTCAGGACGGCGTCGCGACGATTCCTAATTCGTTCACAGACTACACGGTTTTCCCAAACCGCGAGCGGACGGAGTTTCGCAGTGCGGGCGTCAGAAGTATTGAGACCTACACGGGCGAGACCGGATGGATTTTTGACGGGATGGGAAAGAAACTTCTGGACGTAACGCCCGCACAGGTCAAAAATTTCCGGCTCGTGATGCGAACAAGCATTGATAATATCCTGCGCGGGTGGTGGCGTGCGGACGGCGCGCAACTGAAATATGTCGGGCGGCGCGAAGCAGGTCTAGCACGACGCAACGACGTGGTGCGCCTCACTTACGCGGACGGTTTCATGGTCGAGTTTGAATTCGACGCGAAGAATTTTCTGCCCGCCAAGACGCTCTACAAAAAGCAGAACGCAGAGGGCGACGAAGTCGCCGAGGAAGACCGCTACGCTCAATTTCTGACCATCAACGGCGTCTATGTCCCGTTCGTCATTGACCACTTCAGCGCCGGTCAGCAATCGAACCGCGTTAATTATGAAGCGGTGGAATTCAACCGCGCCATCGCCGATTCCCTGTTCGCACGCCCGACGGACATCAAAGCACTCAAGTAGATAGTCGAAGAGCGCGCCAAGCCCGCCCTCGCTGCGGACTGGTGCGCCCCTCGACGCTCACGCGTTTGCCCTTACGGCACGCGTAAGATTTTGCGCCCGCTAACGGGCGGCGAGCATTGTCTCTTCCATCTCGACAGATGAACAGATGGTTTCCACTTCTTCGTCCATTTCCCAGATGGTTACCGTATCGCTCCAGATGGCGTCGAAGTCTTGGAGTTTGACGCCGCAGAAGGGACAGTAGATCACAGGGTCAAGAAAGCTCTGCGTTAATTGTTCGCTGACGCTGCCGCCGACTTTATATAAGATGAAGACGCCCGACTCCACTTTCAGAATAAAAGTCGTCGCATTATTGCTCTGCGTCGCATCTGCGCCGAGGGCGGCGTCCAACTTCGTGCAGCAGAAATCAAATTTGGGGGTTGGCATCATGACAATTTTTCTCTTTTAAACGCGCTTCGCAGAAAATCTCCGGTGTCCCGAATCAGCGATTGAACATTGTGTGCAAGAGACGGCGCAGGGAGACAGTCCACGCCGGAACAGTGGATTCGTCCGGCGGAGTTTGCCGGGGCGGCGGCGGCTCGGCGGCTCGGCGGCGTGCCTCGCGCACCATCTCTCGCAGGTTATAAAATTCTCCGTCGGTCATGTTCTGAAAGGTGATTTCGCCGATGTGCTCGACGGCGCGCTCGCCCGTACAGGTGGCGAAAACTCGCGCGCCCGTCGGCACGGCTTCGCGCGTGCTGGCAATCTGAAACTCTCTCTCTTGTGTCTGGCCGGTGGCGTAAACTAATTGCATCTTGCTTTTCTCTCCGATGATGGCGTTAAGATTTCTCGCTTCCCTTGTGTCGCATATATAAATACGACAGGTGGGTAGCAGCCGTCACCACGTATTTAGGTAGTAACTTTCGCCATTTATTTAAAAGCTCAAATTTCTTCTTCTTTGCGGTTAGATTTAACTGTCGGGTGCGGATGTCACTTGATGAGGCCGTCGCGCAGCGCTTTGGCCACCGCTTCGGATTTGGAGTGGACTTGTAGTTTCTCGTAGATGTGGCGCAGGTGAAAAGAGACCGTGTTAACCGTGACGCCCAGTTCGGCGGCTGCCGTTTTGTAGCTGTGGCCTTCGACGAGCAGTTTCAACAGGCGCGTCTCATGCGGCGTCAGTTGGTAATCAGCGCGCTCAGGCGGACGAAAATCACGGAACAGTGTCACGACTTTGCGCGCGATCTCCGGCGACATCGGCGCGCCGCCGGCGACCGCTTCTCGGAGGCTGTCAATCAAGCGCGAGGGCGGCGTCTTCTTCAACAGGTAACCGCACGCTCCGGCGCAGAGCGCGTCAAAAATGCGCTCGTTGTCATCATAGACGGAGAGCATCAGGACAAGCAGGTTCGGGTAACGCTCTTTGAGAATGCGGATGCCTTCGATGCCGTCCATCCCCGGCAGGCCGATGTCCGAGAGCACCAAGTCGGGCTGTTCGCGCCTGATTTTTTCCAGCGCCTCTTCCATCGAGCCGTAGCTGCCCGTGCAACTGTAGCCGTCCGTGCCGCCGATAAGCATCGCCAGCCCTTCGCGTATCTGGCGCTGGTCTTCAATAATTGCGACTTTGATGAGCGTTGTTGGTGTCGAGTTCACAGGCATATCATCCCGTACCAATCCTGAGCGATGTGTCTGTTCCAGCATAAGCTTTTCTCCGCCGAAGCCCGCAACCATGCAGACTTCTGAGGGCACAAGCTTACGCTTTCACGAAGAGCCGCGTCACTACCTATTCATGTAGCGTTTTTTTTAACCGTCAACTCGTCTTGCGCCAGAATTTCAAGCGGCGCGTTTGGACGGGCACTTTCAGAGTCACGGTCGTACCGCCCGCCTTCGCGGATTTCACTTCGTAAGTTCCGCCGAGCGCCTCGGCGCGACGACGCATGCTGACGAGGCCGTGCCCGCCCATCCCCGTCGAATTTCCGTTGCCCGCTGCGCCCATGTCAAAGCCTCTGCCGTTATCGCTGACGCGCACGACGAGCCAGTTGTGGACGATGCGAAATTCAAGGTCGGCCTCGGTGCAGGCCGAATGCTTGACCATGTTGTTGATGCTCTCTTTAAAAATAAGATAAATCTCGCGGCGCAAATCAGTGCCGAGCCGGATGTCCTTTTCTGCGGTAGGCGCGCGGAAACGAAACTCGATGTCGCGCGCGCTCAGGATGTCGCTCGCAAACCGTCGCATGCGCTGCGAGAGGTCGCTCAAGTGATCCTTCGTCGGATTAATCGCCCAGACAATATCGCTCATCGAATCCACCATCTCGCGCGATGTGCCCGCAATCATCGAGAGCGCTTCGACGCCGCGCGCGTCCTCTTGACCGACGCGTTGCGTGACGACTTCGCTGAGAATGGCAATCTGCGAAAGGCTCGCGCCGATGTCGTCGTGGAGGTCTGTGGCGATGCGCGTGCGGACGCGTTCGAGTTCGACGGCGCGCGCCAGACGATAACGGTCAATCACATAAATGCTCGCGCCGACCGCGAGCGACGCGAGCACGACGAACCACCAACGCTGCCAGACCGGCGGAAGGATACGAAACGAGACGGTGGCGGGCGCGGGGCTGAGCGTCCCGTCGGAACTGATGGCGCGCACGATAAAGCGATACTTCCCCGGCGACAGGCTGGCGGTGATGGTGCGCTGATCGGTCGGAGCAGACCAATCGCGGTTCGCGCCTTCAAACTTGTACTGGTAACGCAGTTCCTCACCGGCAGAAAAGCTCAGGCCGAAGAAGTCTATCTGAATCTGTCCCTGTCCCGATTCGAGCGTGAGTTCCGCGACTTCGCTCTGTCCCAACTCTGAGATCGGCTGCGGCACGCCCGCGATGCGCAGGCCGCTGATGAGCACGGGCGGCGGCGATTGCAGGCGGTCAGGCTCCGGGATGAGCCGCGAGAGTCCTTCGCGCGTGCCGAGCCAGATAACGCCGTTGCGGTCGCTGAAGGCAGCCATCACTTCACTTTTGATGAGGCCGTCGGCGGTCGTGAAGTGCTTGATGCGTCCCGTCGAGGGGTCGAGGCGATCAACGCCGCGCGCCGTCCCGATGTAGATGCGCCCCCACTGGTCTTCCGTAAAGCAACGCAAGTTGTCGCTGGAGAGTTCTCCGGCGTTCGGGAGAGCGGCAATGCGCGGGTCGTCCGCCGCAGGCTCTTCGAGACGCACGCCCTTTCCGCTCGTGGCGACCCAGAGACGACCGGCGTGGTCGAGGTAGAGTCCCTGCCCCAAACCTTCGGGCACTTTTTCAGCCGCGCGGAACAGTTCAAAGCGGCCATTGCGCCGCCGCGCCAGCCCGCCGTTATGCAGCGCGATCCAGAGATTTCCCTCACGGTCTTCGCCGAACACGTTCGTCCAGTTGAAACCGGGCAGCCCGTCCGCTTCCGCGTAGCGTTGAATGTTGCCGGTCGCGCGCTCCCACCTCGTCAACATCACGGGCGGATTATAAGAACTGATCCAGATATCGCCGCGCGTGTCCTCGAAGAGGCGCGAAATGTTGTTGTCTGCCAGACCATCCTGCGTCGTATAGACGGCGAGAGGCGGCGCGTGCGCGAGTTCATCGAGATGCTCGACGCGCGGAAAGCGATAGAGTCCCTCCCCGGTCGCAGCCCACCATTCGCCCGTATGATCTTGAATAATAGTCCACCGGCTTGAACTGGAATCAATGATGCGCCGGGGTAGGTTAAGACGGGCGGACGAAAACTTTTCTCCGTCGAACCAGTTGACAGTCCACTTGCCGCTGATGACACAGAGTTCCCCGCCGAGCGTCTCGAAGATGGAGATGACATCCAGATTGCCGAGACCTTCGCCCTCCGCGTAAGAAACGAATCCGCCCCCTGCAATCTTCATCGCGCCGCTCGTCTGCGTTCCGACCCAAACATTACCGTCGCGGTCTTCGGCGAGCGTGTTGATGCGATTGCTCAGCCCCTGTTCCGCGCGGTAGTTGCGAAAGCGCTCGCCGTCAAACACGCTCACGCCGCCGCCGCGCGTGCCGATCCAGATGCGCCCGTCGGCATATTGGTGCAGCGCCTGCACGTTGTTGTTGGCTAGACCTTCGGCGGTCGTGTACCAGCGCGCTTGGCCGGGAGACGCGGGCAGGTTGAGACGATTACCGGGCGTCTTCGCGGAGCCTGCTTGCGAGGCAACTTGCGCCTGTCTGAAAGATGCCGTGTCGTCTTCGCCAATTTGCGCGGCGGGCGTCGGCATCAACACCAACAGCCCCACCTGATGCCCGCACCACAGACGCCCATCCGTATCCAGCATCAAAGCGAAAACGTAGTCCGTCCCCTGCGAGGTCTGCACCGGATAATGAATCGTCCGCCCGTCCGGCAGGCGGCGCACGATGCCGATGTTGGTTCCCATCCAGAGGCTACCTTCCGCGTCTTCAACGAGACATTCAACCTCTACCACGCGGTCGGCGCGCGCCGGGATACCGAGCGCGACGCGCTCGAACTTGCCCTCGTTGCCGGTCGCATCCAGACGGAACAATCCGCCCTGCGTTCCCGCCCAAATGTTCCCGGCGCGGTCTTCGTAGAGAACCGCAACGGAGTTGTCCTGCGGTTCTTCGCCAATCTGATAGGTGGTAAAAATGGTGTGCTTGGCCTGTCCCGCATCGCCCGCCGCTTGAGTTTCGGAGGTGGTCTGGCGCGCTTCGGCAGTGGGGTCGAAGCGGCTCACGCCGCCGTTGTTGGTCGCCACCCAGTAGACGCCTGTTCGCCGACTCTCCATGAAATCGTTGATGCGCGCAAAAGGCAGCCCGTCTTTGACGCCGTAATTGGTGAAGCGATAACCGTCGAAGCGGCTCAACCCATCCATCGTGCAGAACCACAGGAAGCCGTGAGAGTCCTGCACGATTTTGTCCACCTGATCGTGAGCGAGGCCGTCGGCGATAGTGTAAGTTTTGATCGGAAGTTTCTCGGCCTGCACCCCGGACGTGAGAGCAAGAAGCAGCGAGAGCGCCAACACGCAACGCAGACGCTTTATCTTATCGCGGGATGCTTTCAAGCTGGATAGCCCTTTCGCTTTAGCGGCCTGCCTTGGTTGGGGGGAAAAAATTTTAAACGTGTGGACGCCCACGGCCGCTCAGAAGACGGCGCGCGCAGTTTTACACAACTGGCGGAAAGCTTCAACGAGCTTTCTGGAAGAAGAAAGCCGGACGAGAGAGTTGCTGTTGATAGACAGGCAGGCTTAGTCGCTTGACTCGAATCGAGCAATTATCTTTCTTGAGAGCGCGCGAGCGGGTCTAATGTTTTCCCACGGCTGACTCCGCATGCTCTGTGGCGTGTGTGGAAGATGGCTCTTCCGGTACGGGCTTCACAAGATGCGGCTCGGCGTGGCCTGCGATGCGCGCGAAGAGGTCTTCGTAGCGGTCGACGACGTGCTCCCAATCGTAGCGTTCGCGGACGCGTTCCTGCGCGCGCTGGCGATATTGATTGACAATCCCGCCGTCCCTCAACACGCGTTGCAGCTTGATCTCCAAATCTTTCGCGTCCGCGTATGGAATCCCCGCGTCGCCGACGGCCTCGACGTTCTCCGGCTTGTCGAGCGTGAGCACGCAGTTGCCGTAACCCATCGCTTCCAAAAGCGCCGGATGCGTTCCGCCGACCTCCGTCGCGTGCACGTAGCAGTAGGCGTTTTGTTGCAATGCGCGGTATGCGTCGCCGAAGACGAAGCCTGTGAAGATGATGCGCCGGTCGCGGCGTGCGAGCGAGCGCAGTTCTCTGATGTATTCATGCGCGTAGGGCGCATCGCCGACAATCAAAAGTTTGTGGGGCGTGCGGACGCGCTTGAATGCTTCGACGACCATCGCCGCATTGTTCTCAGGCTCAAGCCTTGAGACGTAGAGCACGTAGCGGTTCGGCTCGACGCCCCATTGCCTGACGGCGCTGCGGTCTGTGCGCCGCTCGACTTCAGCGCCGTAGGCGATCATCGTCGAGGGCGCGTTGTAGCGCGCCAGATAATAATCCTGAATGACGCGCGCATCCGTCACCGTCTCGTTCGGAAACCAGACTGCGAGGCGCTCAGCCATCAGATAATAACTACGCCCCATCCAGTTCCACTTTTTGCGTTTATGTTCGAGGCCGTCCACGTTGATGGCGACGGGTTTGCCCATCAGGCGGAGAATCGGAGCGAAGGGCGCGTTGGCGGCGTTGCAGATGAGCGCGGCGTCGTAGCGGCAGGTGGCGGCGTGCATCGCAGAGATAAAAGCGTGCACCACCGTGTCGAAGTATTTGTGCCGGATGGTCGGCAGCACCTTCAAGCGCACGCCCTTGTACTCTAACTGGCGCGGCGAAACGTAGTGCGCGCGGCAATAGACGGTGACATCATGGCCGCGTGCGACGAGGCGCGTGGAGAGTTGTTCGGCAAAAGTCTCAAAGCCCCCGTAGCTGGCGGGCACGCCCCTCGTTCCCAGAATCGCTATTCGCATCGCGTCAAAGGATGAAGGATGAAGGATGAAGGATGAAGGATGAATAAGAAGATGTGCTCCTTATTCATCCTTCATCCTTCATCCTTCATCCTTCATTCGTTCCTCCTATGGCGTTTTGGTAAGCCTCTAAAGTCATGCGCGCCGTTTCGCGCCAGTTGAAAGCGCACGCGCGCTCAAGCCCTTTCACGCGCAGGCGGGCGCGTAGTTCCGGCTCTTCAAGCATGCGCATGAGGGCATGTTTGATTGCGCTTTCGTCAAACGGGTCGAACATCAAGCCTGCGTCGCCGACGACCTCCGGCAAACTCGTTCGATTACCTGTCAAGACAGGCGTACCGCACTGCATCGCTTCGAGCGGCGGCAGCCCAAACCCTTCGAAATATGATGGGTAGACGAAGCAGAGCGCCCCCGAATACAAGGCGGGCAGATCGGCTTCAGATACATAACCTGTAAAGATCGTGTGGCGACGCAAGCTTTCACGTTCGACGGCACGGAGAGTCTCATCGGAGAGCCAAGCCTGTTTCCCGACAAGGACAAGTTGCGGCAGCTTATCCTTTGCGCGCGCGCGGCGCAAGTCCGCATAAGCACGAATGAGGCGCGCGAGGTTTTTGCGCGGCTGAATCGAACCGACCGCGAGAATGTATTCGCCTTCGATTCCGTAAGCGCGCCGCACGCGTTCAATCTCTGCCGCGTCCTCCACGGGGCGGAAGTGCGCCGCAGCCGCTAGCGAAATGACGCTGACACGCTCCGGGCGGATGTGATAAGTCTCGATTAAATCAGAGCGCGTAAATTCGGAGGGCACGATGATGTGCGCCGCCTCGCGCACGGTGCGGCGCACGGTCAGGCGGAGTTGCATCCAGCTTCGCCGCTTGAACGTCTGCGGGAGATGGACGAACGAGATGTCGTGGATGGTAGCGACGATTGGGCAGGGAGCAAAAGGCGGCGCGGTATATTGGACGTGTAGCAGGTCAACGGGACGCCGGCGAAGCTCGGCCACGAGCGTCACGGGGATACGTACGAGCGGCGTGTGCGGCAGCGTCCGTCGGACACCAAAATTAGGCCAACGCCCTCGGAATCTCTCGACCGCTTCGCGCCGCGTGACGTAGAGCGTGTAGCGATTCGCGTGGTCAATCGCGGCCAGTGCTTCGATCATGTTCGCGGCGTATGTCTCGTTGCCCGCCAGCCCCGTCCCGACCGAGTGCGCGTCAATCGCGATGTGCAAAAGGCTCCCCTTATCAGAGGTCAATAAAAAATCAAGGCGTTTTTCAAACCGACTTCTGACCTCTAACTTTGACCTCTCCCTCTTCATCTTGCAGGACGCCGCGAAAGCTGCGGCGATGAATCGGGCAGCAACCGTGCGCGCGCAGGGCTGCGTAATGCTGGCGCGTGCCGTAGCCGACGTGTCGTGCAAAGCCGTATTGCGGGTAGAGCTTTTCGTAATCGCGCATGAGCGCGTCGCGATACGTTTTGGCGATGACGGAAGCGGCGGCAATGGAGGCCGAAATGGCATCGCCGCCGATGATGGCACGTTGCGGGGCGCGACATTCTTTCAACTGCACGGCGTCAATTAAAACAAAATCGGCGCACGGCTTGAGTTGCTCTAAAGCCTCAAGCATCGCGCGCCGCGTGGCGATGAGAATATTCGTGCGATCAATCTCTTCGGGCGAGACGAGGCCGACGCCGTAGCAGATCACCGTCTCGCGCAACTCTTCGGCGACGCGCTCGCGCTGGCGTGCCGTCAACTTCTTTGAGTCGTCCAAACCTTCGGGCAGAGGCGCGTCAGGATTCAGGATAACTGCCGAGGCGACGACCGGCCCCGCCAGCGCGCCGCGCCCGACCTCGTCCACTCCCGCAATCAACTCGTGCCCGCAACGCCGCGCTTCATCTTCAAAAGCTGTGCCGATAGTCGAAACGCGCTTTTCACGAGCCATAAGAACAGTGACGAGTGACGAGCAAAACCGGGAACAGTTTTCAGTTATCAGTAATAAGTGAAGAGCGTTGAGAAGAAAGCTGTCTTAAATTCCTTACTCGTCACTCGTCACTTGTCACTGCTTTTCTACTGCTTGCTTTTGCCGGAGGCTGATGCGCCCTGCGCCTGAGCGCCGCTGGTGGCGGTGCGCGTGTCGCGCTCGCGGATGCGTGCAGCCTTGCCGCGCAGGTTGCGGAGGTAATAGAGCTTGGCGCGGCGGACGCGTCCGCGACGCACGACATCAATGTGTCCGATGATCGTCCCGTGTAGAGGGAAGATACGTTCGACGCCGACGCCGAAACTGGTTTTGCGTACCGTGATCGTCTCGCGCACGCCGCCGCCCTTGCGCGCGATGACGATGCCTTCAAAAGCCTGCAAGCGTTCTTTGGTTTCCGATTCTTTGATTCGGACATGCACGCGCACCGTGTCGCCCGGCTGAAAGTCGGGAATGTCCGTGCGCAATTGCGCGCTGTCAACAGTATCTAAGCGATTCATAATTTCACCTCTCGACGGATTTTTGATTCGAGATTTAGTTATCAGTAATTAACTGTGTACATATTTCAACTGATAATTTTTCAATCGCAAATCAAAAATCAAAAATTCCTCTATTCCGTTGTGTCGTCGAGCGCCGCGCCGTGGGGCCCGCGCCAATGAAAGATTTTAAAAAAAATCCGCCGGGTTAGGCGAGAGGTTTTGAAACGC
>CAXTRQ010000037.1:24480-39391 GCA_964246705.1 uncultured Pyrinomonadaceae bacterium | reverse complement strand
AGCTGACCACGCGCTGTGCCGCGCCGTCGCCGAACTACTACGCACGCATCCCCACGTCGCGAGCTTCGCACCCGCCCCGCAGGATCAGGGCGGCGCGGGCGCGACCGTCGTCGAGTTGAAGCAGTAGTGAAACTGAAGCGGTAATTTAATCCTCCCGAATTGAACGATGCGTTTTCCTCAAACATTCATTGACGACCTCCGGCGGCAGGCCGACATTGTGCGCGTCATCAACGACTACGTGACGTTGAAGAAGAAGGGCGCGAACTGGATGGCCTGTTGCCCCTTTCATCAGGAGAAAACGCCGAGCTTCTCCGTCAATCCCGCGAAGGATATTTTCTACTGTTTCGGATGTTCAAAAGGTGGCAGCGTCTTCAACTTCGTGATGGAGATCGAGCGGGTCTCGTTTCCCGAAGCCATTCGCATCGTCGCGGAAAAAGCAGGCATTCCCGTGCCCGCTCTGGAAGAAGATAAGCGTTTCGAGGAGCGGCGCAAGGAAGCGGACGAAATTATTGAACTCAACTCGTGGGCGCTCGAATGGTGGGAGCAGCAGTTGACCGAGGCAAACGCGGATGCGCGCATGGCTTGCGAATATATCGAGGGGCGACAGGTCACGGAAGAGACGCGCAAGGCTTTTCGTCTGGGCTTCGCGCCGAACAGTTGGGACGCGCTCGGCAACTATTTAAAAAGCAAGGGCGCGACCGGAGCGCAGATTGAGCGGAGCGGGCTTGTCGTCAAAAAGGACGCGGGAGGTTTTTACGACCGTTTCCGCGCGCGGCTCATTTTTCCCGTGCTCGACGCGCAGGGGCGTCCCATCGCTTTCGGCGGGCGGGCGATTCGCGTGGGCGACGAGCCGAAGTATCTGAACTCGCCTGAGACGGCGGCGTACACCAAGGGGCGGCATCTCTACGGGCTGCACCTGACGCGCGACGAAATCCGCAAGAAAAAGTTTGTGATTCTGGTCGAAGGCTACCTCGACCTGATTATTCCGTACCAATTTGGCATCCGTAATCTGGTGGCGAGTCTGGGGACGGCGCTGACGCCGGAGCAGGTGAAACTGCTGGGACGGTTTGCGCGTAAAGTCGTAGTCAACTATGATGGGGATAAGGCGGGCGTTCAGGCGGCGAAAAGAGCTATCGAAACTCTTCTGGCAGAAGACTTTGAGGTCAAAGTGCTAGTTCTGCCGGACAACGCCGACCCGGACGAGTTCATCAAACAGCAGGGTGTCGAGGAATATAACAGGCGGCGGGGAGAAGCATTCCCACACATACAATTCGTGCTCGATCAGGCTCTGCGGGATCGCAACCTTCGCAGCCCGGCTGGTAAGGCTGAAGCGGTGGAGGAAGTGCTCCCGTTTGTTCGCGTCGTCAGAAACCGGATTCAGAAGCGCGAATATTTCGACATGGTCTTGGACGCCCTGCACGTGGAAGAACCCGGCCTGCGCCGCGAACTTTGGAAGACGGTCAACGCGGGCGCGGGCGTGCCGTCGGGAGACGTGAGGCAGAGGGTCGCGCGCGCCGAGAGCGCACCGCCGACGGTCGCCGAGCAGAGACTTTTGGAACTGCTCATCCACGACGCAGAGTTGCGCGCAATCGTGCTGCCGCACCTCGAAGATAGCGATTACGAAGAATTGCCGACGGCGGCCATCTTTCGTGCGTTGAAAACTTTGGACGAGCAGGGCGCGGGCGTAGAGTTTGCAACGATGAGCGAGCAGATTGGCGACGACCCTCTGGCCGCTGACCTTGTCCCGCTCCTGTTGATGAGCGACCCCATTCGCGCCGAGGGCGAAGCGCCCGACGAGGTGTCGGCGGAAGCGGAAAGTTGTGTGGTGGCGCTCAGGCTGATGCGCGTTGACCGGCGTCTGAAGGAATTGGCCGTCGAGATTGTCGAGGCCGAACGCGCTGGCGATGCGTCGCGGCGCGACCAGTTGATCTTGGAGAATTTGGAGTGGACGCGTCTCAGAGGCGCGCTGATGACGCGCGGTAGCAGCTAACAGGCAGCGACGCCGAAGCCACTCGCTTTGAACAATAAGTTGGCAGAACATGCGCGCCTTGCGTCGCTCTCCCGAAAGTTTCTTTTAGTTAGCAGCGAGGCGTGCGGAGGTAGACAGAAATTGAGCATGGAAGAGAAAGATCAGGACGACGTAATGCAGCGGCTTTTGGAGTTGGGCGGCGACAAGAAATATCTGTCATTCGACGACCTCAACCGAGAACTGCCGGATAACGTCGTTTCGCCCGACGATATTGAGGACGTACTGCAAAAACTCGACGGCGCGAATATCACCGTGGCCGACTCGGACGAGCGGCTTATCGAACAAGCGGCGGCGACCGCCACGACCGACGACGCCGAAGACGGCCTCGACGAAGATATCGAATTAGACCTCTCGGCGGGCGCGCTCGAAAAAACGAATGATCCCGTCCGGCTCTACCTGCGCGAGATGGGCGTCGTGCCGCTGCTCACGCGCGAGGGCGAAGTCTCCATCGCCAAACGCATCGAGCGCGGGCAGATTAAGACACAAAAAGCCATCTCGCGCTCGCCCATCGCCGTCAACGAGTTGTTGAATATCGGCGAACTTTTGGAAGCCGGAAAGTTGAACATCCGCGACATCGTGACCTTCTCCGATCAGGCCGAACTGACCGGGCAGGAAGACAAGGCCGACGAATATCTACAGTGGACTATCGAAGGCATCAACAACATCCGCAAGCTTTTCAAGAACGGCCTGAAGGAGTGGGAGAAACTGCGCGCGGAGGCGAAACTGACGCGCGGCAAAAAGTCGAAAAAGCTGCTCCGCCTGAAACGTAAAGTCGCGCGCATGCGTCTGGAGATCGCGCAGGAGATGAAGCAGCTTAATCTCACCGAGCGCGCGCGCCAACGTCTGATTAGCTCCATCAAAGTCGTGCACAAAGAGGTGCGTCTGGCTGAGCGCGAAATCAATAATTACACTGAAAAGCTCAACAAGAAGCGCATCAAGCCGGAAGAGGAACGCGACTATAAGCGGCACATCAACAACGCCAAGAAGCGGCTTCAACAGGTCGAGCTTGAGCACAACATCTCGCCCGTCGAGATTAAACGCTCGCTTCAATCAATCGTCACGGGCGAGCACGAGACGGCACAGGCCAAACGCGAGTTAATCGAAGCGAACCTGCGCCTCGTCGTCTCCATCGCCAAGAAATACACGAATCGCGGCCTCCAATTTCTCGACCTCATTCAAGAGGGCAACATCGGTTTGATGAAGGCCGTGGATAAGTTCGAGTGGCGGCGCGGCTACAAGTTCTCGACTTACGCGACGTGGTGGATTCGTCAGGCCATCACGCGCGCGATTGCCGATCAGGCGCGCACGATTCGGATTCCTGTGCACATGATCGAGACGATCAATAAACTGATTCGCACCTCGCGCGCTCTGGTGCAGGAGTTGGGGCGCGAGCCGACGAGCGAAGAGATTGCGCGCAAGATGGATATTCCAGTCTCGAAAGTGCGAAAGGTGCTGAAAATCGCGCAAGAACCGATCTCTCTGGAAACACCCATCGGCGAAGAGGAAGACTCGCACCTCGGCGACTTCATCGAGGACAAATCCATCCTCAATCCTGCGGATGCCGTCGTCGCCTCGAACCTGCGGGAAATCACAGACGAGGTGCTGGCGACATTGACGCCGCGCGAGGAGAAGGTCATCAAGATGCGCTTCGGCCTCGGCACTTCCGGCTCGGAACACACGCTCGAAGAGGTCGGCCAGCATTTTGCCGTGACACGCGAACGCATCCGGCAGATTGAAGCCAAGGCACTCAGAAAGCTGCGTCATCCTTCGCGCTCGCGCAAGCTCAAAGCGTTCCTCGAAGGCACAAGACAGTAAGCAGCGATAAAGGGACGGCTAAGGTGAGATTCCAGATTTGAAATCTGAAATTTGGAATCTCACATTTGCCATCTTATAGTTTTAGTGTTAACGCATGTCGAAAAGAATTATCGAAAGTTACAGGCGTCAGCTTGGGACTGAAGAGGGCTGGACGTTGAAGCGCGGCGCGGCGCTTCGCATCGCGTTGTGTTATCCGAACGTCTATGCGGTCGGGATGGCGAATCTCGGGTTTCAAGCGGTCTACGAACTTTTCAATAACATTCCGGAAGTCTCCTGCGAGCGCGTCTTTCTGCCGAATGAGGCGGAGATGCGCGAATATGAAAAGTCGCACACGCCGCTGCTCGCGCTCGAATCGCAGACGCCCGTGCGCGAGTTTGATGTCGTCGCTTTTTCGATTTCCTTCGAGACCGATTATTACAACATGGCGCGCGTGCTCAAGTTGAGCGGCGTGCCCCTCTGGTCGAAAGACCGGACGCATTACGACCCGCTCGTGTTGATGGGCGGCGCGGCGTCTTTTTTGAATCCGGAGCCGATTGCCGAATTCACAGACGCGGTCGCCGTCGGCGAAGGCGAAATCCTCGCGCCGAAACTCATTGACCTGATTTTAGAGAACCAGCGGGAGGGCGGCGCGAAAGAGGATTTGCTGCTGAAACTGGCGCGGACGGGGCGCGGCTTCTACGTTCCTTCGCTCTACGAAGTGACTTATCACACGGACGGGACGATTGACGCCTATACGCCGAAGCAACCGGGAGTGCCTCTGCGTGTCGGGCGCATGCTGGCGGCGGAGAATCCGAAGCAGGGAAGTCTGAAGCGCGCGGTCAGGCGCGGCGATTGGGAGATCGTCGAGCGGCTCAAGGGCGAAGATGTCTTCGCGCCTTCGACCGTCATCTGGGCACCGGAAGCCGAGATGGGCGAGCGGTTTCTCGTCGAGATTTCGCGCGGCTGTTCGCAAGGATGTCGCTTCTGCTGGGCTGGTTACAACTACTGGCCGCCGCGCGTCGTGCCTGCCCGCGACATTCTGGCGAAGGCGGCAAAGTGGCGCGAGAAGACGGACAAAATCGGTCTGGTCTCGACCGCCGTCTGCGACCATCCCGAAATCAGCGAAATTTTGTCGGGCTTGCGCGCGATGGATTTTCGCATCTCGGTCTCGTCCCTGCGGCTCGATCAAATCGAAGACGAACTGCTCGACGCGCTGGTCGAATCCGGCGACCAACAGATTGCCGTCGCGCCGGAGACAGGCTCCGACCGCCTACGTAAAGTCATCAACAAGAATCTGACGAACGACGAGATTGTCGAGATCTGCGGCGCGGTCTTCGACCGTGGAATGTTGACGGTCAAACTCTATCTCATGGCGGGGCTGCCGACGGAAACCGACGAAGACCTCGCGGAGATGGTCGCGCTCGTCGAACGCATTAAAGACCGGATGCTCGAAGCGGGCAGACGCTTCGGGCGCGTCGGGAAAATCATTCCCGCCCTCAACGGCTTTGTGCCGAAGCCGAACACGCCTTTTCAGTGGGAGCCGATTTGCGAGGAGCGCGAGTTGAAGCGCCGCTTGAAATGGCTGAGTAAAAATCTCTCGCGTATTCCGAACGTCGAAGTGCGCGTCATGTCGGCGCGCATCGCGCACGAGCAGGCGTTGTTTTCTCTCGGCGACCGTTCAATCGCGCGCGTCATCGAAGCCATGACACGACACAAGGGCGACCTGCAAGCCGCCCTCCGCGAGTCAGGTGTGGACGCCGACTTTCACACGCGCCACACGCGACCTTATACGGAAACTCTGCCGTGGGAGATTGTGGACGCCGGACAGACGCGCGCTTTCATGCAGCAGGAACACGCGCGCGCCCACGTCGCACGTTCGACCGCGCCCTGCCCATCCGTGGATACCTGCACGCGTTGCGGCGTCTGCCCGACGACATGGCTCGCAGCCGCGCCTGCCGGACTCGTGCAGTTAAAAGGAACCGTGACCGCAGCAGCCTAAAGCTTCCGCCACTCCGGGGCGACGAGCTTATGGTTTCTTCTGAGGCGGCGGCGTTGGGGTCGGCTCTTCGTCTTCGTCGCCCTCGTCAATAATCTTCACTTCCGAGCCATACTTCTGATAGTTGCGAAAGCGCACGTCGTTGCGCGTTTGAAAAGTTTCTGCGCGCTGCGTGCCGGTCATCTCAACGACGGCGCGGATGGGCAGCAGATAGTGGCGTTCGGCAATCGTCACCCAATCATAATCAATGACGTTGCTCGTACTGCGAACGGGGAAGTCGGAGGGGAGGTCGGTTGAGATTTCTTCCAGACGCAGGATGCGGAATGTTTCGCGGTCTATCCAGACGCGGCCACGCGTACCGGCGACGACCGAGCGTTCGTCCTCGCCCGCGCCGTAGGAGACTATCGAATGCGAGTTCTCTTTTTTGATGCTGTACTTGTAGACGATAGTGCGTCGCCCGCGCAGCGTGTCCGTATCAATCGGTTCAAAATCGGTCTTGCTCTCTTCGCGGAAGAGTGCGGTCAGGCGTGAGACGTATTCGCCCGTCGAACTCGCCCCTTTAAAGTTGGCGTAAGAACTGCTCTCTTTAGTTTCCGGCGCGGTCGGTACACCGTTGACGGCGAGCACGCGATACTGTTCGCCGTCGCTCTCGCGGTAACTGACGGCGACCGTCAGGCGATCCATCACGCTCCAATTCCTCGTCAACCCGCGCGCGATTGAACGCATAATCTGCTGGCGGACGACAAAATCCGGCATCCCTTCGACGGCGGCGAGGGTGGCCTCGCCCGCCTTCGCTAACACGTCGCGCGCTTCGGCTTTGGGTGGCAGCGTGATGGTCGTCGGATTGATACGACGACGCTCGGCCTCTTCGAGCGTGCGGCGGAGGTCGGCGTCGTTGCCGCTCTTAGTGGCGACGAGAGAGCGCAGGCCGTTCGTCAAAGGAAAGTTGATGCCGCGCTCGCGTAGCTCTTTAATCAACTCCTCTTTCAAGTCTGGACGCGCTGTCGTCAACTGCCGTAAGAGGCGCACAAACTCGTCGTTGGTCAGAGGCGTCTGCTGCTGCTGCGCGAACGCAGGGCGCAGAGAACCACCGGCAAAAACGAGCAGCGAAAATGTTAGTAAGAAAAAATAGCGCATGAAATTCCGGTTCTCATCAAGCATAGTTCAAGGCAATGAAGATGCTTTGAAACCCGCCGCAAGATGCCCACCGCCTTAAAAACAACTTAAACATTCAACCATAGAAAATTAAAGATTCAAGATTTGAAAGCTTAACTCTAAGAAGTGAAATCCTGAAACTTCAATGACTCAACTTTCCGTTTTCTTCGCGGCTGTGGGTGAGAATAAGTTTCACGCACACTCTGTAGATTTATGTGCAGAAGCGGGCGATCATCGCTCGGAGAATCGAGACGCATCTCTGCAATTCTTCCGCAGGGACGAACTCGCCCGTGCGATGTGCAACGCGGATGTCACCGGGGCCGAAGACGACCGCATCAGCGCCGACCGCGCGCATCTCCGGGGCTTCCGTGCCGAAGGCGACCGCGCCCGCTTCTTTGGCGCACTCTTTTTCGAGCGCGCGCACGAGCGGCGAACCGGCTGGCGTCTCCATGCTTTCGTCGAGCCGGAGGACTTCGAGCGTCGCGTCGAAATCATCGTCCGCCGCGCGCAAGGCCGCCATCTCTCTCTCGACCAGACGGACGAAATGTTCCGCCGCCTGACCGGGCACGGGTCGCCATTCGAGCGTGAAGCGACACGCTCCGGCGATGATGTTTTTCGCCGTGCCTCCCTGAATCAACCCGATGTTGACGGTCGTGTATGGCGGGTCGAACGCCTCGTGCTCGTCCTTTTTAAGTTCTTCCATCACGGCCTCGATACGCGCGATGAGATGCGAGGCGCGGAGGATCGCCGATGCGCCGAGCGCGGGGTATGCGCTATGACCTTCGCGCCCGCGCAAGGAGACTTCGGCGAGGCAATAGCCCTTTCCGGCGCGCATCGGTTGAAGGCGCGTCGGTTCGCCGACGATGGCGTAACGCGCGCGCAGAGCCTTCGTCTCGACCAGATATTTCGCGCCGAGACAGCCGATCTCTTCGTCGGCAGTCAGAATCAGGGCGAGCAGGCGCTTCAAACTCGAAAGGTCTGTCTGTTCAATCGCCGTGAGCGCCGCCGCGATGAATCCTTTGGTGTCGCACGCGCCGCGCCCGTAGAGTTTTCCGTCGCGCGCCGTGAGCGTCAGAGCCTCCGTCCACGCCGGGTCGAAGGGCACTGTGTCGGTGTGTCCGACGAGCGCGAGTTCAATCGTTTCCTCGTCGCCCGTCTCGCGCGGGGCGAGGGCGATCATGTTGAACTTTTTGACGCCGTGCGCGTCCGTGTAAGGAAGAAGTCGCGCGCACAACCCGGCCGCCTCGACGCGCGCGGCGACGTATTTGATGACTTCAACATTTGTCAGCGAGGAGCGCGAGTCAGTGCTCACTAGTTCGGCGAGTGTCTGTTCGACGTTCATGTTGATTCCTGAAGCAACTTTTAGTTGGGTTGAGATTCATCGCCATAATCTTTTTTGGAGCGCGTTGAAGCGCGCGACAATCTCAGGTTGAGAAGAATGCTGTCCGTCTTGGACGATGAGACGCCCGCCGATGGATACTTCGCGGACGGCGGTGCGCGAGAGCGAGAAGACGACGGATGCGAGCAGGTCTTCAGTGCCCGCTCCGGCGATGGAGGGGTCTTGCAAATCAATGGTGAAAAAGTCTGCGGGGCGATTCGTCTCAATCGCTCCGCCGGGCGCGGAGAGGCTGCGCGCTCCGTATCTGGTCGCGCAGTCGAAGAGTTGCGCGGCGAGCATGGAGGTCTGCGGGTCGTCTTCCTCGTGCGTCTCTCGTGAATGAAAATTTACAAGCGCCGGATGGACTCGCGGCGAGAGCACGGCGCGTTCGAGCTTACTGAGACGCAGATGATATTCGAGTTCGCGCGCGTCTTCCAGTAGATCAATCTGCGCCTGAGAGTCCGTGCCGAGCGCGACGTGGACGCCTTCTTTGAACAGCAGCCCGGCAGGCACGATGCCGTCGCCGAGATTGCGCTCGGTCGTCGGACAGGCGCAGACATTCGCGCCCGCCGCCCCCAACGCGTGCGCTTCGTCAGGCGTGATGTGGACGGCGTGGACGGCGGTGAAGAGCGGGCTGATGAGGCCCTCTGCGGCGAGGAGAGCGACGGGCGTTCGTCCGTACTCTTTGAGACAAGCGTCGAGTTCGGCGGGCTGTTCGGCGACGTGCATGTGAACGGGCAAATCGCGCTCGTCTGCGAACTTCACAAGCTGGCGCAGGTAATCGAGAGGAACGGCGCGGACGCTGTGAGGCGCGGGGCCGACCCATGCAAGGCGTTGCCCACTGTCTTCCGAATCGAGATGACGCTGTAAGTCTTCGAGGTGGCGCAGGTAAGTATCGGCATCGGGTTCGATGAATCTTCTCTGCCGCTCGTTCGGCGGCTGAGCGTAGCCGGAGCGCGCATAGGCGACGCGCAGCAGCGCGATGCGAAGCCCCGTATCGCGTGCCGCACGGACGACTTCTTTCGCCAGCAGGTTCGGGTCGCTATATGCTTGGCCCGCAGGCGTACGATGAATGTAGTGAAACTCGCCGACCGTCGTGATGCCGCTCAAGGCCATCTCCAGAAAGGCCATGCGCGAGGCATCGTAGAGGTCTTCGGGCGAGAGGCGCGCGGCGGCGCTGTACATCATCTCGCGCCACGTCCAGAAAGAGTCGCTATGCTCGGAGGTGCGGTATTCGGTGCGTCCGCGTATGACGCGCTGGAAGGCGTGCGAGTGTGCGTTGACGAGACCGGGCAACAGCGCGCGACCGCGCAAGCGAACGAAGCGACAGGCGATGAGTAGCCCCTGCTCAGGAAGGGCAATGCTGCTGAAATCTTCTTTCGATTCATCCAACAATTCGACGGGACACTCCGCGATGGCGACGATTCGTCCATGCTCGTCGCAGACGAGCGCCGTGTCAGGTCGAAAGCGCCCGCCCGTGTAGAGAAGGTCGGGGATGAACGCGGTGTGCGTCGCGGAAGAATTGCTGTGACGCTGCTTCATGCTGTCCTGTCGGCGACTTTGCGTCGCGTTGGATGGCACAAGGGGCTGCCGTCAGCCGCCATAGAGACGCACGAGGCTCTGGCGTGTCGCATCGTCAGGCTCTCCATTGATTGACAGAGAATGATCTTGTTGAAAGCGACGAAGGCACGCCTCGGTTTTTTCTCCGGGCTTCCCGTATTCGTCGCTGCAATGATAACCGAGGTTGTTCAACCTTTGCTGGACGCCTTTGATTTCCGTGATGGGGTCAATCGCCCCAAGCGAGATTTTGTATTCGTACTCGCGCTCGCCCTCAATCAAGCGCAGCCGCCCGGAGGGAGCGTCGGGCAGAATGGGCGCGACGATCATCCCTTCATGATCAGTCTGGCCGCGGCGCGTGCTCTGGCCTTCAATCTCAAGCGTGTAGTCTAGCCCTGCGCGCGGCTCGCCGCTCTCGTCGAGAAATCGTATGCGGAGCATGATGGGCGTATTTCGCAGGCGGAAGCGGTGCTTGTTGCCCGTCGGGCGGGGAACAGTTTTCTGCTCTTTGTCGGGGATGTAGAGCTTATCGCCTGCGAGCAGGACGTTCATGTTCTTGCGTTCGCCACGCAGTTTCTCGTTGTCCGCGTGCTGCCAGACGGTGTCTGCGGAGAAACCGTTGTCGAAGGCGATACTGGAGATGCATTCCCCTTCCTTCACCGTATGCCACTTCGCCATGCGCGCCGCAACCTCCGTCCGAGAGTTGATGCCTGAAGGCTACAAGCTGTCCTCATCATCTTTTCCCTCTTCTCCGTCTTCTCCGTCTTCGTCTTCCTCATCGTCGATGGGTTCCTCGCCGAAGTATTTCAGCAACGCCTCGAACCCTCCCCCGGTCTCCGTCAAATCCTCGACATCGTACTCCTCCGGCTGGAACAGTTCCGACGGCAACGGGTCGTCGAAGAGTTCGTGCCATAGCTCCATTTGCTTGTAGAGAAATTCCATTTGAGCTTGAGCCTTCTCGGTCAGGGCGCGAGCTTTGGGAACTTCACCGTCATTTTTGTCCGTCGAGACGTAGCAGACGACGGGAAAGTGATCGCTACACAAACGCCAGTACTTCGAGTTCGCCAAATCCTCGTTATCAACGACCACGATGCCGCCCTTGGGGCGGATGATTCCGGTCAACGTTTTTTTGAACTGCTCCGTGCAGATAACATAGTCTGCGATTTGCAAACCAATCCAACTGCCCACCTGATGCGGCTTCCAGTTGGTTCCGGTGACGGGCTGGCAGACCTGCCACTTCATCTGCTCCATTTCTTTTTTGACGGTCACTCCATCGAGAACGCTCAAGTTCTTGAACGACTGAACTTCGTTCTTCGACCAGTACGTAGCTTTATTCTCCTCAAGTTCCGGCAATAGTTTCTTCAGGTATTCCAGCCGCTCGGTGTAAGCCTGCTTTTGGGACTCGGTCAATTCTTCAACCATCCCGATGTCGTTCGTATCCTTATCCTGCGAGGGATTGAGGCGCGAGTGGAGATCGCTCATCTCCTCTTTGATTGATTTGATGCCCGCCAGCCGTTTTTCTTCCAGCCCCTTGGTGTCGGCGACGGCCTCCGCCGTCAGGTAATAGTCGCCGCCGATCAACATCGGGATGGAATCGCGCTCCGAGACTTCGATTAATTTCTTCAATAGATGCTTGATCTCATCCCATATTTTGTCTCTATCGAACTCCTTCGTCCCCGTAATCGGGGTCGTATGGACAATACCGAGCGTGACCCTTTTCGCCTCTGCGATGTCCTGCGAAACCTTGATGTCATAGAGCACAATCGGGCGGTACGTCGCCTGTTTCTTGTTCCAAGTCATGTCCTTCGGTTCTTTGTGCACCTTGCCGTCCGAGCCGATGCCCCAGCACAACTCGACGCTGATTCTGTCCGAACGAAAGACGAGCGGATAATACTCGTGCTGCGAGCCGGAGCCGGACTTCGATTCGATGTGCGGGCCGATGCTGCAACCGAGTTTGAGTTTGGATTCTAAAGTGGCGGCGTAGCCATTCATCTCCTCGACGAGCACTGTGACGCCCTTGTTGACTTCGTTCAGCAGCAGCACGTCGAGCCACGAATTATAGTGAAACATCTCGACGATGTTCTCGACGATAAGCAGCTTGTGCATTGACCTCTCAAGATTGACGATGGCACTGGAAAGTTTGACGAAGTTATCAAGATACGCATTTGGCCCGACGAGCCGGAGAGGCTGGCAGGTAGTCTCCAACTCCGCGACTTCTTTGATGGGCTTTTCGAGCAAGTTATTGAGCGCCTTGATACCGGCGCAGAAAGAGTCGAGAGCCTTGAGGAAGACCAATTCGTAGATGGCGCGTCTGGTCACGGCGCGCAGCTGGCGGGCTGCGATGGTCATCTCAATGCGGTTATCTCGAAACTTTTTCCTGAACTTCTCCTCCCTTTCTTTGAGGGGCAGTTTCTTGCCTTTCTCTTTAGTGTTCCAGAGGGCGACGAAGTTCTCCATCTCGATGGCCTGCTTGCGCCACCTTGCCTGTAGAGTGTCGTCGTTGAGCGCCTCCAGCCACTCTAAAGACTTTTGGAGTTTATTCTCCCACTCCTCATTCTTATCAACCATCTTCTCCCACGCGCTGTTATTAGCTTTTGGCTTGGCATCTCTCACCAGATTGGAAATCTTGATGATGGCGCGCACGCCTTTCGCCGCCGCCTCCTTCCACGTCTTATGATCATGAAAGTTGTCCGACTCGGTGGGGTCGAAATCATGCTTCCATTTCACAATCCAGCCCAACACTTTATTGACGCGACCGATGAGGCCGATTTTTTGGTCGCCGAAATGGTTGACGTTCCACGTGGCGACGCCGAGCCGCAGCGGAAGCGGCTGTACCGTATTGAGGTTATCCAAGCCGCGAATGACGGGCAGGTCTGAGACAAAGGGATTGATGTTGGGGTTGTAGTCGAAATTGAATCCTGAGTCGAGACCGGAGGATGAAAAGCTGCTGGTGTAGTTGAAGTTGGTAGTAGTGTTGAGGGTGATGAAGTCTTCCTCCATCATGTTCGAGGGATTGTGCTTCCTCCTTTTTTTTGGTTGAGCGGAGCACTTCCGATGTTTATTGTCGAAACACCGAGTGCAGATGGTCGCCCCACACTGCTCACAGTCCGACAGGTCGCAGCCCGGACACGTGTAGCCCTCGCAATCCTCGCAAGGAATGCGATACACATTCCTGTCGCATCGCTGACAGTAGATTTCTGGGTTCATCGTTTTCTACGCTGACACGCGCGCCGACTCTTTTGGTCAGGAGCATCCCGCCACTAGGCCGCGCGACTGTGCCGGAGCCGAGCACATAGCGTTAACCTCATTTGACGAAAATAATGAACTAGGGAGACGACCCGCGCAGCATACAACACCAAGCCTACACCCCGCAAAGATGAACCCTGAGACATCTCTTCAAGACCGAGTTGCGGTCAGCCTGCTTCTTAAGTGAACGCCGTCGGCGCGCGGCGCATCTAAAACTTTGCCGTGAACATTTCAATCAAAGATTTAAAGACTTATACGAGTTTTGCGCGGCGCTTTGCCGGGCGTTTCGTCGCGGAGCGGATTGCCGAGTCACGCGCGACCATGACGCCTGCGCCTGCGCGCCCCGCGCCCGCGACGTGGAGCGACGAGCGGCTGACGCTCGCATGGCTCGGACACGCCACCGTGCTCATCAATTTTTATGGCACGTGGCTTTTGACAGACCCCGCGCTTCGTGCGCGCGTCGGCGTCCGCGCCGGAGTCGTCACGCTTGGGCCGCGCCGCCTCATCGAGCCTGCTTTGAGTGTCCGCGAACTGCCGCGTCTCGACGCCGTGCTCATCTCACACGCGCACATGGATCACTGCGACGCGGGAACGCTGCGGCGTCTCGATAAGAATGTGCGCGCGGTTGTGCAGCAGGGCAACGGCGACCTCGTGCGCCGCTTCTCGCGCGTTGACGAACTCGCTTGGGGCGAGCAGACAGAGATTGACGGCACGCGTATCGAAGCCATCGAAGTCAACCACTGGGGCGCACGCACGCTGACGGATAAGGGACGTGGCTACGGCGGATTTTTAGTTGAAAAGAATGGACGCGCGATTGTCTTCGGCGGCGATACGGCATACACCAAGGCGTTCAGCCAACTCCGGCGACGCCGCACGAAAATTGATCTCGCTATTCTTCCCATCGGCGCTTACGACCCTTACATCTACGTCCACGCCAACCCCGAACAATCTTGGACGATGGCGCGCGAGATGAACGCGACATATCTGCTGCCGATGCATCACTCGACATTTAAGCTGAGCCGCGAGCCGGTCGGAGAACCCATCGAACGCCTGCTTGTCGCCGCCGGTCGTGAACGCTGGCGCGTCGCGCTGACCGAGGTCGGCGCGACGTGGTCGCTGCCTGAGTAGAAGTGAGAGTCTGAAAGCCTTCTTCCTTTGCGTCCTGCTTGAAAAAAAGGAAGCGCGGGGTGATTGTGCATCGCCCCGCGCTTCCTTTTTTGATGAGAGGGCAGGCCGCTCAACCTATCCCTCTCACCCCTGTCGTCGCCGCTTACCACTCGAAGCGGCCACGATACTCACCCGCCTCGATGAATGATTTCACCATCTCGGCCTTGTGGAAGTCCCCCCCGTGTTCGTTAAGCTTGCCGAGCCAGAAATTGAAGCCCGACAAATCATGGTCTTGCCCCTCGTCCGGGTTGCGATGCAGGTAGCCGAAGTATTGCATGAGGACGAAGGCAGGATTGCGCTCGCGCTCAAGGAAGTCCTGATTTTCAGCAATCGTGCGGAGCACTGTGGCGCGCGTCGCCGCGCCGGAGTTTAAGGCTGCGATCAACCGGTCGCGCTCGGCTGCGGTCGGCTGCACGCCCGCGTTCTGGAAGAGCTTGTCAACATATTGCGCGTTCGTCAGTCCTGCGTAGATATTCTGGAAGGCCGCACGGCTGACCCACGCTTCGGCGACGGCGCGCTTGTTGGCTTCGAGCTTGTCTTCCCAGCCCGTCGCGTTGACGACGACGCCCTGACTGATAGCCTGCATGTC
>CAXTRQ010000037.1:19487-24470 GCA_964246705.1 uncultured Pyrinomonadaceae bacterium | reverse complement strand
GGTGCGGCGCGGCATCGTGCCGAACGAAGCCTTGTTGAAACGATAGAGCAGATAGCCCGTGTTCTGAAATTCGATGGAGACGAAGAACGCTCCGGAAGTGTTGGCTCTCTGGCCTTCGAGACATACGGCGTCCGTGCCACAGGATTTAATCTGGTTCGTCCAGAAACTCAACCCGGCATCATCCGGCTCGCGGTCGAAGAAGTCGTGATACTGCTGTTCAACGAAGAAGTTGGTGTCGTCAATGTCGTTGCGTGCCGCAATCTGCGCGACCGGCGTGTTGAAGGTGCTGCTGACAATCGTCGCGCCCGCCTGATTCGTCACAACGATGGCAGAACTGGGCGACAACTGCGGGACAAATTCGCCATCGCGCGAGTTGCGTTCAAGCTCGCCTTCGAGGAACGTGTTGAGCGTGAGCGGGCCGACAGGAACGTTGTCAACCAGCACGTTGAGAACTGTCCCGGCAGGCAAGTTGACCTTCTCGACTTCAACCTTGAGTTGGCGTCCGCCGTCGGAGCGCAGGCGGATTTCGGCCTCGCCTTTGGGCGTCAGCCCGTTGACGGGCGCACCCGCCAGCTTGGCTTCGATTCTGGTCTCGGTGTTGGAGCCGGGCGTCGGCGTCGGAATGGGCGTCGGCGTCGTGGTCGGCGTGGTTGACGAGAAGGCTCCGGCGACGATTGTCGCGCCCGCCTGATCTGCCACGACGACGCGCGTGCGGCTGTTGATTGTGGGCACGCTCTGACCTTCTGAGGTCTCGACCTTGAAACGGCCACGCTGTTGATTATCAATCGTGAGCGTGCCGACCTGCGCATTGTCAGCGAGCACTTTCAGGACTGTTCCTGCGGGCAGGTTGACGTTGTTGACCTCGACGCTGAACTCGATTTTGCCCGCCTTGTTCTCGAACTTGGCGCGTCCCGAAGGCGTCACGCCGCCGATGGCCGCGCCCGCCAGAGGAGCTTCGATTTCGACATTGCCGTTGGCCGGTGTCGGCGTCGGCGTCGCACCGGGCGTCGGTGTCGGGGTTGCGCCGGGTGTCGCACCCGGAGTCGGCGTCGCAATAGGAGTCGGCGAAGGCGTTGCGCCGGGTGTCGGCGATGCACCGGGGGTCGGTGACGCGCCCGGCGTTGGTGTTGTGCCCGGCGTCGGCGTCGCGGTCGGCGAAGACGAGAACGCACCGGAGACGATAGTTGCGCCCGCTTGGTTTGTGACGACGACGCGCGTACCGCTATTAACATTAGGCACGCTCTGACCTTCTGAGGTCTCGACCTTGAAACGGCCACGCTGTTGATTATCAATCGTGAGCGTGCCGACCTGCGCATTGTCAACGAGCACTTTCAGGACTGTTCCTGCGGGCAGGTTGATACTGGAAAGTTCGACCTCGAACTCGCGGTTGCCCGACGCGTCAATCTCGAACTTAGCGCGTCCCGCAGGCGTCACGCCGCCGAGCGCCGAGCCTGAAAGCAGCGCTTCCGTCTCAAACGGGGCGGCGGCTGGCATCGCGGCATCAGCCGGTTTGGACGAGAGGGCAAAAAAACCCATCAAAAGCACCAAAGCTAACGCACCTATGCGCCAACCGTGGGAACGAAGTCTATTAATCAGCAATGTTATCAAATCTCCCTGTTGGTTCATCGTCGAGCACCTCATGTAATCTTAAATCTCGCAGTCCCGCACGGATGGCGGTCATGCGTGTTGCGCTAACAGTAGCGCGCGGAACGCCGAAAATACATCGTCGGCAAAAATTTTGTAGCGGGAGGTATCCGCGCCGTGCCGCGCCGACCGCCGAAGATTCCAAAGCGAGGCAGGTTTTCGCGCCTATCGTGCCGCGCGGGCGGCGGTTTGCGCAGCCTTCATAAGAAAGGCGTGCGTTAATTTTATGTTCTTGACAGCGTCGCGGCTCAAGGCATAGAGTCTTTACCGTTTCTTAAAAATTGAAGCCTCATCCGGTATCTCGCTGTCTGTATGCTTGTGCCGTACTCGTTGAGGTCACCCGCGCCAGCTTTAACCAAAACAGTAGAATCGTCTTTAATCATGCACTTCGCAGATGCACTCCATACTCTCCGGCAAGCCTCCATTCTTAATGCTGCCCGGCTTCGCAGACCAGCAATTGTTAGCCTGAATCAACTCGCCCATCTCGAATAAGGAGAATTGACATGCTTCATTCACATCCCTTCAAACGCCTCGCCGCAAAACTAGGTGGCTTCTTACTGCTCGCCCTGATTAGCTCGATGGTTCTACTAGGCTTGCCCGCGCGCGCCTCCGGCTCATCGGACGAGCAGGACACGGTGCAACCGCAAATCGCCGTCATCCCGCCGGGCAGGGCCTACCGCCAGACCAATTTAGTCTCCGACCTGCCCAACGTCGGACTCGTTCAAGAACCGCTGCTCGTCAATCCTTGGGGCATCTCGATGACCAGCAGCAGCCCCTTCTGGACGGCCAACAACGGCATGAGCACCTCGACGCTTTTCAGGGGCGACGTGGCGGGCAGCCCGCTCGTGCAGAATGCGGCTATGCCTTTCGTCACTATTCCGGGAGGATTGCCGACGGGGACGGTCGCCAACACGGGCGGGGCGACTGATTTCGTCATCTCTTCCGGCAGCGCGAGCGGCAAGGCGGCCTTCCTTTTCGCCTCTATTACGGGCAACATCACGGGCTGGAATCCGAACGTCCCGGCGGCTGGCTCGACGCAAGCGGTCATCGCCGCGAGCAATCCCGGTCATGTCTATACGGGCCTCGCCATCGGCAGCAACGGCGGAAACTTCTTTCTCTACGCCGCCGACTTCGCCAACGGCAAAATTGATGTCTATAACAGCAACTTCGTCCTCCAGTCCGCCGCAAGTTTCCCCTTCGCAGACCCGACCATTCCGACGACGGCGGGAAACATTTTTCATCCACACAACATCCAGAACATCGGCGGCTCACTCTACGTCGCCTACGCGAAAGTCGGCACGGACGGAAAAGATCAGGAGGGCGTCGGCAACGGCTTCGTCAGGAGGTTCAGCACGGCGGGCGTCCGTGATCTGACCTTCGGCATCAACAACGGCCCGCTCAACTCGCCGTGGGGCTTGGCGATCGCGCCCGCTACCGGCTTCGGCCTCTTCAACAACGCGTTGCTCGTCGGGAATTTCGGCGAGGGCAATCCGAGCATTCACGCCTTCGACGCGACGACCGGCGCGTTCTTCGGCACGCTCCAGAACGAGGCCGGTCAGGGTATCGAGATTGACGAACTGTGGGCGCTTCAATTCGGCAACGGCGGCGCGGGCGGCGACCCCAACGCGCTCTACTTCACGGCAGGGATCGCCGAAGAGGAGCACGGGCTGTTCGGCTCGCTGCGGGCGACGACCGCCTCGGCAACTTCGCTCGTCCAGCTCAGCGATACCGCCACCACCGTCGGCGAAGGGACAGGCAGTGTCCAGATGACCGTCACGCGCACGGGCGACGTTTCCGGCTCGGCGACGGTCAACTATGCGACCTTCGACGAGAGCGCGCCGGGGCACGCTTCGCAAAAGTCCGATTACGAAATCGCGGCGGGTACTTTGAAATTCAATCCGGGCGAGACGAGCAAAACTTTCAAGATTCTGCTCGTTGACGATACCTTCGTCGAAGGCTCTGAAGTAATCAACGTGATGCTCAGCAACCCGACGGGCACGGGCCTCGGATTGGGCAGCCCGAACGTCGCTACCGTGACGATTACCGACAACGATTCAAGCGCGCCGACCACGAATCCGATTGACGACGCGCAGTTCTTCGTCCGCCAGCAGTATCTCGATTTCCTCAACCGCGAACCCGATGCGGCGGGCTTCAACTTCTGGGTCAACCAGATTACGTCCTGCGGGACGAATCAGCAGTGCATTGATGCAGCGCGGGTCAACACCAGCGCCGCTTTCTTCCTCTCGATTGAGTTCCAGAAGACGGGCTTCCTCGCCTACCGCGCCAACAAGGCGGCCTTCGGCGATGTCCCGCTCTACGGCGAGTTCATGCGCGATGTGCAGACCATCAGCAGGGACGTAATCATCGGTCAGCCCGGAGCGGAAGCGCAGCTTGAAGCGAACACGCAAGCCTATTTCAACAGTTTCGTCACGCGTCCCGAATTCGTCGCCAAATACCCGGCCTCGCTGACCAACGAGCAGTATGTAGACGCCCTGCTCGCGTCCGCCGGGCTGTCGCCTTCACAGGTGAGGTTCTTCGTCGCCAGCCTGACGAATGCTCAGGAGAATCCGCCCACGACGCCGACGACTTCCACGGGCGGAGCGAGACCGGCGTCCTTCGGCACGGCGAGGTTTCAATTCAACGCCGCGCAGACGGCGATGACCTTCACCGCCACGATCAATAACATTGACTTCACAGGCTCGCAAACTGCCGACGCGAACGACAACCTGATTGCGGCGCACATCCACGCGGGGCCAACCGTCACCCCGACCGTCAACGGGCCTGTCGTCTGGGGCTTCTTCGGCAACCCGTTCAACGATAACAATCCCAACGACGTAGTGAACACACCGTTCACCACAGGAGTGGGAGGCGTCATCAGCGGCAAGTGGGATGCTCCCGAAGGCAATGGCACAACGCTGGCGGCGCAGTTGACGAACATCCGCGAAGGACGTTCGTACATCAACTTCCACAGCACGCAATTCCCCGGCGGCGAGATTCGCGGCAACATCCCTGCGGCGACCTCCTTCCGCGACGCCCTCGTGGCGGGCTTGAACGGCGGAACCGAGACGCGCGCCACCGTGCTCCGTAAGGTCGCAGAGGCCGAAGAACTCGGACTCCGCGAATTCAACTCGGCGTTCGTCCTCATGGAGTACTTCGGCTATTTGAGAAGAGACCCAGACCCAATCGGTTTCACCTTCTGGCTCAACAAGCTGAACTCCTTCAACGGCGACTTCGAGAAGTCGGACATGGTTAAATCCTTCATCACGTCGAGCGAGTACCGCCAGCGTTTCGGCCCGTCGTAAGACGAATAACTGAACTCGCACGGGTGAGCTTCTACAG
>CAXTRQ010000037.1:13015-19475 GCA_964246705.1 uncultured Pyrinomonadaceae bacterium | reverse complement strand
CCTCCGGCTCGAGCGCGTAGAACGCCTCGTAGGCCGCCGACCGCGCGTGCGGCGCGGCCGGCCCTATTCCGCGCTCGCGGGGCTTCTTCTGTAAAATGGTTTCATTATGGCAATCGCAACTATCAATCCCGCGACCAACGAGACGCTCCGAATTTTTGAGCCGCACACGGAAGAAGAAATCGAGGAGCGAGTGGAGCGCGCCGCTGAAACTTTCCGCCAATACCGCCACACCTCTTTCGCCGAACGCGCCGCGAAAATGCGGCGCGCGGCGGAGATTTTAGAGACGGATAAGGACAGCCTCGCGCGCCTGATGACTATCGAGATGGGGAAGCCCTTGGCGTCGGCGGTGCAGGAAGTTGAGAAGTGCACGTGGGTCTGCCGCTTCTACGCCGAAAGTGCGTCGCGCTTTCTCGCCGACGAAGAGATTGAAACGAACGCCACGCGCAGCTATATCCGTTACGAACCGCTCGGCGTCGTGCTCGCCGTGATGCCTTGGAACTTTCCCTTTTGGCAGGTCTTCCGCTTTGCCGCGCCCGCGCTCATGGCCGGAAACGTCGGACTGCTCAAACACTCTTCCAACGTCCCGCAATGCGCCCTCGCCATCGAAGAGATTTTCACGCGCGCCGGTTTTCCCGAAGGCGCATTTCAAACCCTGCTTGTCGGCTCGCGTGAAGTCGCGCGCATTCTCGAAGACCGACGAATCGCCGCCGCGACTCTGACGGGTAGCGAAGCGGCAGGCCGCAGCGTCGGCGAGACGGCGGGCAGGCAGTTGAAAAAGACCGTCCTCGAACTCGGCGGCAGCGATCCCTTCATCGTTATGCCGAGCGCGAATCTGGAGGAAGCAGTCGAGACGGCGGTCAAAGCGCGCACGATTAACAACGGTCAGTCCTGCATCGCCGCCAAACGCTTTATCGTCGCCGATGAAATCTACGACGAGTTCGAGCGCCGCTTTGTCGAACTGATGCGGGCGCTCAAAGTCGGCGACCCGCTGGACACCGCGAACGACATCGGCCCGCTCGCCACCGCCGACATTCTTCACGAACTGGACGAGCAGGTACGCAAATCAATGGAAGCCGGAGCGCGCGTCCTGACGGGCGGAAGGCCAATCAATCGTCCCGGCAACTTTTATGCGCCGACGGTGCTCGCCAACATTCCGCGCGAGTCTCCGGCCTACAACGAGGAATTATTCGGCCCCGTCGCGCTGCTCTTCAGAGCGCGAGACATTGACGAGGCCATCGAGATTGCCAACGACACAGTGTTCGGTCTCGGCAGCAGCGCGTGGACGAACGACGAGCGAGAGCAGGCGCGGCTCATTGAAGAGATTGAAGTCGGGCAGGTCTTTATCAATGCTATGGTCGCATCCGACCCACGCCTGCCCTTCGGCGGCGTCAAAAATTCCGGCTACGGGCGCGAACTGAGCGCCCACGGCATCCGAGAGTTCGTCAACATCAAGAGCATCTGGATAAAGAATAAGGCAGGCGCGTGCCGCACCGATCTGAAGGCGACGGAGTGAACTTTTTCCGGCATACGTGCCGGTCGTGCGCGCGACCGGGTGCGAGCAACTCTGAGATCAGAAAGATAATATCCCTCATCCCGAAATGAGCACGGTTCGGCACTCGAATCCAACGTCTCGCCCCAATTTCATTGCCGCCTCCGCCTATGTTTCTACACTGAGGCTGACGACTCGTCATCGCCATACGACGCTGCGTTAGAAGTTAAGATTTGAAATATTGAGAAGAGCCGAAGCTTATGAAGATTGAAGAGGTGTTAGAGAAGCCTTTCAGAAGGTGGATGCTGATTGGAGCAGTCTGGACGCTGTTCGGCATCTTCTTTGGCTGCCAATTATATTTTATGGACGTGCTAATGCCGGGGCGTCAGCCGGACTTCGCCAGAGTTCTCGGCTGGCAACTCATCGCCGCCGGAGTTTTTCTGGCGGGCACACCGTTCGTGCTCTGGCTGTCGAGTCGCTTTCGCATCGAACGGCAAAACTGGGCACGCCGTCTGTTTGTCCATCTACTGGCGAGCATCGTCTTTTCGGTGGTCGTCGGCACAATCCACATCGCCGTTGATTATTGGTACATCAAAGGTAACTTTCTCGCCGTCCCTCTAGCCTCTTTCGCTCGCTCCGTGATCTTCATCCTTGATAAAGAGATGGTCGTCTATTGGGCGATTGTTTTCATCGCGCACGCGTTTAATTATTATTACCGCTATCGAACCGGCGAACTGAAAGCGGCGCAGCTTGAGACGCAACTTATCCGCGCGCAGCTTCAAGCTCTCAGGACGCAATTGCACCCGCACTTTCTCTTCAATACTCTGAACACCATCTCTTGCATCATGCATGAGGACGTGGAGACTGCCGACCGCATGGTTGTCTATCTCGGCGATTTTCTGCGCGCCACGCTGTCCGACGTGAGCGGTCAGGAAGTCTCGCTCAAGCGCGAACTGGAGATGCTCAGTAATTATTTGCAGATTGAGCGAGTGCGCTTTCAAGATCGTCTTCAAGTGAAAATGGACATCAGCGCAGACGTGATGGACGCATGCGTGCCGAACCTGATTCTTCAGCCGCTCGTGGAAAATGCGATCAAGCATGGCATCGCGCCCTTTTCTCTCGACGGACGCATAGACATTAGAGCGAAACGGGAAAACGGCTCGCTCAGAATTCAGGTTTGTGATGACGGCCCCGGCATCGCTGCGGGGCAGGACGTGTTTAAGGAAGGCGTCGGTTTGACCAACACGCGCGCGCGCCTCAGGCATCTCTATGGCAGCGCGCAAAGGCTAGGGTTGGAGAATGTTTCAGGCGGCGGCTTCATCGTTGATCTGAAAATTCCATTTCAGGAACATGGCACGGCTGTCAGACATGACTAAGATTCGCACTTTGATTGTTGACGACGAGGCGGCAGCGCGCCGCCGGATCAAGCAGTTTCTCGGCGACATCCCTGAGACGGAGGTCACGGGGGAATGCGAGGACGGGCAGCAGGCCGTGGCCTTTATCCGCGAGCACACGCTCGATCTGGTCTTCCTCGATGTGCAGATGCCGCGCATGAACGGCTTCGGCGTGTTAAGCGAGATCGGGGCTGGGCAGATTCCGGCGGTCATCTTCGTCACCGCTTATGACCAGTTTGCCTTGCGCGCCTTTGAAGTGCACGCCATTGATTACCTCCTCAAACCTTTTAACCGCGAACGCTTCGTGCAAGCGGTCGAGCGCGCCGCCGCGCAGATTAGAAAAGCTCAAACCGGACACATCAATGAACGTCTCCAGCAATTATGTGAGGAACTGACGATTGAGGCCGAATACAAAAAGCGTCTTCAAATTAAGACCGAAGGCCGCCTCATCTTATTGGATAAGGAAAATATTGATTGGGTCGAAACCGCCGATAACCATTTAAAGCTGCATGTCGGCACAGCGGTTCACCTGATACGCGGAACGATCAGCTACATCGAATCGGTGCTCGATCCGAAAAGATTTGTCCGCACACATCGCTCGACCTTGGTCAACGTTGATCGCGTCAAAGAGATGCAGCCCCTCTTTAATGGAGATCAAATCCTCATCCTCTACGACGGCACACAACTCGCGCTCAGCCGTACCTACCGCGATAAGCTCAACGCCTTGCTCTAGGGTAATTCTTGAATGAGTGAACGGCGAATTAATATTCACCATCGCAGACACAGAGATTTTTAAGCCCCTCCGGGGCTGAAAATTTTTCTGGAACTTTCTTCACGCCCCGCCTGAACTGTCTATAACTGCCTTGTCAACATTTCTCATCGAGAGGCAGTCGTAGTTTCTCTCGCACCGCCCACGCAGATTGGATGTCCCGAAAGTTAAGGCCATTTAGCGGCTGCCATCGTCGCAGCGAAGAAGTGTGACAAATTTAGGAGACAGGAATTTAATGCGAAAGCAGTTGAGAAGTGTGCTGGTCGTGCTCGTGCTCTCGGCGTGCGTGAGCGTAGCAACTCGCGCCGATAACAAGGCCGGGACGTTGCGCGCCGAAGAGTTACTCAAACAGGCGCGCGCGGCAATCGGCGGCGCAGAGAAGGTCAGCACCGTCCAGAGTTTGACGGTGAAAGGTAAGTTCCGCCGCGTCGTGCAGGAGCGAGACATCTCCGGTGAGCGCGAGTTCAATTTTCTGTTGCCCGATAAGTTTATGCAGACCGATTCCATCTTCATCGGCGCGATCGGCGACACGGTGAGCAATGACCGTCCCGCAGGCGTGGGAAGAAACAGCGCGCGCGGCGCGAGCCGTTGGGACGTGGGCGCGCGCCTCGGATGGGGCTTCGGTTTCGGAGGCGAGCGCAAGGATACGCCCATGCAAGGACAGCCGGTCATCGTTCGCGTGGGCGCTGAAGGCGGCGGCATCCCGTCGCTTCCCGGCGTGAGTAAACAGCGATCTCATCTCGACTTTTACGCACAGGCTTTCAAGCTCTTCAACCACGCGAACCTCAACAGTTTTTCCGGCGTCCAAACCTCCCCATTCTTCGGACAGCCGACCGCCGCCCTGCCGGGAAGAAGGATTGAGACGGGAATGCGTTTCAGCTTCTAATTGGACGTAGGAGGGACTAAAAACCTGCGCACCCTTCTTGCCAGAAGCACGACAAAACAGTAATCTCCGGCGGTTCGTAGAACGAAGACAGTTTCTACAGTTGGAGATTCATCATGTCAATGCAACCGACGGGACTTTCGCCGCTGCTCTTCTTCGAGACGGCCAACGCTTATCAGCGCACGGCGGCGCTCAAGGCGGCAATCGAGCTTGACCTCTTCACCGCCATCGCCGAAGGCGCGCGGACGCCTCAGACGCTCGCCGAAAAGCGCGGCGCTGCCGAGCGCGGAATGCGTATCCTCTGCGATTATCTGGTGATTATCGGTTTTCTGACGAAAGAAGAAGAGGGCTACGGGCTGACCCCGGATTCGGCTCTATTTCTTGACCGGCGCTCGCCAGCTTACGTCGGCGGCGCGACCGAATTTCTGCTCTCGCCGATGCTGTTGGAAGAGTTCGCAGACCTCGCGGGCGTCGTGCGCAAGGGCGGGACGTTGAGCGAGGCCGGAACGGTCGCGCCGGATCATCCGGTGTGGGTGAAATTCGCGCGGGCGATGGCTCCGATGATGGCGATTCCCGCGCAGATGTTGGCGGCGATTGTGGACTCTGAGCCGGAGCGCAAGTTGAGGGTGCTCGACATCGCCGCCGGTCACGGATTGTACGGCATCGCGCTCGCCGCGCGTAATCCGCACGTCGAGGTCGTCGCCCTCGATTGGCCCCATGTACTGGAAGTGGCTCAGGAAAACGCGCGCGCGGCAGGAGTCGGCGACCGCTACAGTCTTCTCCCCGGCAGCGCCTTCGATCTCGCTTACGGCGAAGACTACGACGTTGTTTTACTGACCAACTTCCTCCATCACTTCGACACTGCCACCTGCGAAAATCTGTTACGAAAAGTCCACGCCGCACTCGCGCCGCAAGGACGCGCCGTGACGCTTGAGTTCATCCCCAACGAAGATCGCGTCTCGCCCCCGCCGGTGGCCGCCTTCAGCCTGACGATGCTGGCTTCGACGCCGGGCGGCGATGCTTACACCTTCGCGGAATTTGAGCGCATGCTTCAACACGCGGGCTTCACGCGCTCCGAACTTCATTCGCTTGAGCCGGTCTTACAACAGGCCATCGTCTCCAACAAGTGAGCGCGCCTACTCGAATCTAATAGACCTCTTGTAAAAGTCGTGGCGCACCTGAGCCGCGTAGGAACGCCTTGAGAATTTCGACGGCGTGCGAATTCTGTTTTCTTAACGTCTTTGCGCCACCAGCGCGAAACTTATTTTTTGCGAAAGAAGAAGTTTAGCGCTGGAGGCGCAAAGACGGAAAGGAAGAAGGACGCTACGGAAGATTGCTTTCAGATTGCCGTTTCTAGAGTGGTAAGTTTCTGAGGCTGTTGAAACGAAATTTAAAGGTGCTCTAAAAGTTGGCGGGTACTATTTTTCGCTGTCTCGTGTCGAAATATGTATCGCCGCGCGTTTGGTTGAATGAAGAATCTGGATTGCCGGTTGCGATAAATTTCCGCATGCCGGTGCAAAATTTTCCCGCAGCTTCGTTCAGTCTACTTAGAATGGGCGGGCGCTCGCAAAAGAGCGGCTCCCGCCGCCAGACCCTTAGATTCTAAACATCATTTGAGGAACTTTGATGATTCGTCTCAAGACTGTTGCTGCTTTAATCTTAATTGTTCAACTCGTGTTGGGGAGTTCGACGCCTCTGGTTTTACGAACCTTCGCCGAAGGCACGCCGGAAGACGCAAGGGAAGCGAACTCGACAGGCGGTGATGAAATGCAGGATGAACAGGCGACTGCCGAACCGAAGGGTTTACGCTTCCGTCTGAGCGAAGGCGCGGAGCAATCCGAACAACAAACGACAGGTCAGACGACAATCGCTCCCGCCGCGAAGCTCTCCGAAGCCGAGACGCAGAAGATTTTCGAGCGCCTGCC
>CAXTRQ010000037.1:4031-13005 GCA_964246705.1 uncultured Pyrinomonadaceae bacterium | reverse complement strand
CACTTATTTTTGCGCGGCCTGGCCGCCGTTGTTGGGGGGGGCAGGCGACGAGCAGGATTTCAATCTGCGTGAAAAGTCTCTGCCTCCCCCGCGCACAGGCCAGACGGTGCTGGCCGCCTTCCCCGCCGCCGAGCGCAGAGACGTGCCGGACGTAGCGAGCGCGGGCGCGCTGGAAGTCTTGCGCCACTCGCCCGAAGGTGATGTGCCGCTTGCGCCGCAACTGAGCGTGACCTTTTCGCAGCCGATGGTCGCCGTCACTTCGCGCGCCGAACTCGAAGCGCAGGACGTACCCATCCGGCTCACGCCGCAACCACAGGGCAAGTGGCGCTGGGTCGGGACGAAGACACTGCTCTTCGTGCCGGATGAAAGATTTCCGATGGCGACGCAGTACAGCGTCCAGATTCCCGCGAACGCGAAGTCGGCGACGGGCGCAAGTTTAAAGAAGCCGCTGTCTTGGAGTTTCGCAACGCCGCCGCCACAACTCAAGACGAAATATCCGGAGGGCATACCGCAACGCCGCGACGCGCTGATGTTTGTCGAATTTGACCAGCGCACCGAACCGGCGGAAGTGTTGCGTAACATAAAGGTGCGCGCGACGAGTAGCGGCAGCGGCGTGCCTTTGAAGTTGCGCCTTGCGACCGCAGATGAGGTGGCTGCTGATGTGAATGTGAAGAGGCTGGCAGCAGCGGCGTTGAAAGGACGTTGGATGGCCTTTCGCGCGGTGGATGCTACCAGCGGAGATGTGCGCCTCGCGCTTCCGGGCAACTCGCCCATCGTCGTCTCTGTCGAGCCGGGAACGCCGTCCGCCGAAGGGCCACGCACGACGACCACGGCGCAGGCGTTTTCGTTCAGCACCTACGGGCCGCTACGCGTCACGGGCAGCGAGTGCGGCTGGCAGAAAAGATGTACGCCGTTTGACGACTGGCGCATTATTTTCAGCAATCCGATTGACGGCGAAACTTTCCGCAAAGAGCAGTTGCGTATCACGCCGGAGTTGCCGGACGCGAAGATCGCCGTCTACGGCAACGAAGTTCATGTCGGCGGCCTCAAACGCGGGCGCACGACTTATAAAGTTCAACTCGATAGTGCAATCCGCGACGGATTCGGGCAGACGCTCGGAGAGACAGCGGCGTTGACTTTCAATGTCAGCGCTGCGCCGCCGAGCCTCGCCGGTCAGGGCGGCTCGATGGTCATTCTTGATCCTTCCGGCCCGAAACAGTTTTCAATCTACAGCATCAATCACAACAATCTCAAAGTGAGTCTCTACAGCGTCAGTCCCGAAGACTGGCAACTCTTTCAAGACTACGTGCGACAGGAGTCCAGTTATACGAACGCCGCGCCGTCGAAGCAGTTGACGCCGCCCGGACGGAATGTGTTCTCAAAGACCGTCGAGATTAAGGGGCAGCCCGACGAGATGGCCGAGACGCGCATTGATCTCAGCCCGGCGCTCAGTGACGGGATGGGGCAGGCCGTCGTCATCGTTGAATCACTGCTGCCGACCAAAAACAGGCGCGGGCGCGAACGTGAATCCATCTTCTCTTGGGTACAGGTGACGGGCATCGGCCTCGACGCTTTCGTTGACCAGACGGAGTTGGTCGGATGGGCGACCTCTCTGAAAGACGGTCAACCGCTCACGGGTGTCCGGATGAGTCTGCTTCACGCGGGAGAGAGCGCGACGAGCGGAGCCGACGGGCTGGTGCGCCTGCCGCTCGCCTCCGCGACGCAGAAAGGGGCGGGCGTGCTCGTGGCGCAAAGCGGACGTGATACGGCTATCCTGCCGGAAAACAGCAGTTGGTGGCAGACGGAAAGCAGTTGGGTGAAGCGTGAAGCGGCGGATTACCTGCGCTGGTACGTCTTCGACGACCGCAAGATGTATCGTCCCGGCGAGGAAGTGAGCATCAAGGGATGGATACGGCGTGTCGGCGCAGGCGTGCGCGGCGATGTCGGCGCTTTGGGCGGCGCAGCCGCGAGCGTCAATTATTCTGTGCGCGATTCGCAGGGCAACGAGATTACGAAGGGCACGGCGACGCTCAACACGTTCGGCGGATTCAATACGAGTTTCAAGCTGCCGGGCACGATGAATCTCGGCGCAGCTTCGCTGCAATTCGACGCGCAGGGTGGAAATGCGAGTGCGCTGGACGGTCGCCAGCATTATCACTCGTTTCAAGTTCAAGAATTTCGACGCCCTGAGTTTGAGGTGACGGCACAGGCGAGCGAAGGCCCGCACTTCGTCGGCGAGCACGCGCAGGCGACCGTCACGGCGGCTTACTTCGCAGGCGGCAGCCTGCCAAACTCCGAAGTGACTTGGCGCGTGACGGCCACGCCCGCCAACTACACGCCGCCCAATCGAGACGACTTCACTTTCGGCAAATGGACGCCGTGGTGGGGCGGCATCAGCCGGTCTGGCGGAAGAGGCAACCCCGGAGGCGAGAACACGCAGACCTTCACGGGGCGGACTGATGCGGCGGGTAAGCATCACCTGAGAGTTGATTTTGATTCAGTCAATCCGCCGCAGCCCTCGACCGTCACGGCGCAGGCCAGCGTGACGGATGTGAACCGGCAGATGTGGACGGCGACGACGACGATGCTCGTCCATCCGGCTGATCTCTATGTCGGCTTGAAGAGCGAGCGCATGTTCGTGCAGCAGGGCGAGCCGCTCGTCGTGCAAACAATCGTTACAGACCTCGACGGCAAACTCGTTCCCAAGCGCGCCGTGCGCGTGCGTAGCGTCCTGCTTGATTGGGTCTTCGAGCGCGGCGAGTGGCGAGAGCAGGAGACGAATCCGCAGGAGTGCTCGGTACAGTCGGCGAGCGAGCCTGTCAAGTGCACTCTTCCAACGAAGACGGGCGGAGTCTATCGCGTCACCGCGACCGTCATGGACGACCGCGAGCGTCTGAACGAAAGCGAGTTGACGCTCTGGGTTGCCGGCGGCAAGCGCCCGCCGCAACGCGACCTTCAGCAAGAGACGGTCGAGTTGATTCCAGACCGCAAGGATTACAAGGCGGGCGACATGGCGGAAATTTTAGTGCAAGCGCCGTTTTATCCGGCGGAGGGAGTGCTGACGCTGCGCCGTTCGGGGCTGGTACGCACCGAGCGGTTCAAGATGAATGAGCCATCCTACACGCTGCGGATTCCCGTCGAAGAAGCCTTCACGCCGAACGTCTTCGTGCAGGTTGATCTGGTCGGAGCCGCGACGCGCACAAACGATGCGGGCGCGCCGAATGAAAAACTGCCGAAGCGTCCGGCCTATGCTAAAGGCGAGTTGAATCTCTCCGTCCCGCCGTTGGCGCGAAAGCTTCAGGTGACGGCGACGCCGCGCGAACGTGCGCTTGAGCCGGGCGGCGAAACGATGGTCGCGGTCGAGGTGCGCGATGCGTCGGGCAGGGGCGTGGAGGGAAGCGAACTGGCCGTCGTCGTCGTCGACGAAGCCGTGCTCGCACTGACCAGTTACAAACTCGAAGACCCTCTCTCAATCTTCTACGCGCAGCGCAGCGCCGACGTGGCTGACTATCATTCGCGTAAGGATGTCCTGCTCGGTAGCCCCGAAGATTTGGCGGCGCAGATGCAGGCAGGTGAAGGCGGAAGAGGAGCGGGGGCCGTGGGCGGGGCACTGATGGAGATGGCTCCGATGGCTTCTGCGCCGGTTCAGGGGCGAGCAATGGCCAAGCAAAGGGACTATCTGAGCTTTAAACTCGATGCCGCCGATGCAAACAGTGCGAGTTCGCCGCAAGAGGCGGAAGCGATTCGCCTGCGCGAAAACTTCAACGCGCTGGCCGTCTTCTCTCCTTCGGTCGTCACGGACGCCAGCGGACGCGCGGAGGTGAAAGTAAAAGTTCCGGACAACCTGACGCGCTATCGCGTGATGGCTGTCTCGGTCGCGGGCGGGCGTCAGTTCGGCGCGGGCGAATCGTCAATCACGGCGCGGATGCCTTTGATGGTGCGCCCCTCCGCGCCGCGCTTTCTCAACTTCGGCGACCGCTTCGAGCTTCCCGTCGTCGTACAGAATCAGACCGACTCTCCGATGGATGTCCGCCTCGCCGTGCGCGCCGCGAATGCCTCACTCACGGACGGCGCGGGGCGTCGCCTCACCGTGCCCGCGAATGATCGCGTCGAGGTGCGCTTTCCAACTTCGGCGGAGCGCGCCGGGACGGCACGCTTTCAGATCGGCGCGGCGTCGGGGCGCTACACGGACGCCGCCGAAATTTCTCTGCCCGTCTGGACGCCCGCAACGACTGAAGCCTTCGCCACCTACGGCGAAATTGATGCGGGCGCAATTGTTCAACCCGTCAAAGCTCCGGCGGGCGTCGTCCCGCAGTTCGGCGGCTTAGAAATTACGACTTCTTCGACCGAGCTACAGGCTTTGACCGATGCCGTGCTCTATCTCGTCTCGTATCCCTATGAGTGCTCCGAGCAACTTTCTTCGCGCATCCTTGCCGTCGCCGCGTTGCGCGATGTGCTGACGGCTTTTAAATCTAAGGATATGCCATCGCCCGAAGAGATGAAGGCGGCGGTCGGGCGCGACATCAAACGCTTGCAAGGGATGCAGAACGAGGACGGCGGCTTCGGCTTCTGGCGGCGCGGCGACGAGTCTTGGCCTTACGTCAGCATTCACGTTGCACACTCGCTCGTCCGCGCTAAAGAAAAAGGGTTCGACGTGCCGCAGGAGATGCTCGACAAATCGAAAGCTTACCTGCGCGGCATCGAACAGCGGATACCGACCTACTACGGCCCCAAAACACGTCAGGCGCTCATCGCTTACGCGCTCTACGTGCGAGCGCGGATGAATGACCGCGATGCAGGGCGCGCACGCAGGCTGATGGCCGAGACGGGTCTGGAAAAACTCTCGCTCGAAGCGACGGGCTGGCTCCTCTCCGTGCTGTCGGGTGACGCAGGCTCGAACGCGGAAGTGGAAGCCATTCGACGCCACCTCAACAACCGCGCGACCGAGACCGCCGCGACCGCGCAGTTCACGGAATCTTACGGCGAAGGCGACTACTTGCTGCTCCATTCCGAGCGGCGTGCCGACGGAGTGATTCTCGAAGCCCTCATCGGCGACCAACCCAACAGTGACCTGATCCCGAAACTCGTGCGCGGGCTGCTCGCGCACCGCAAGCAGGGGCGTTGGGAGAACACGCAGGAGAACGTCTTTATTCTGCTGGCGCTCGACCGCTATTTTGCGACTTATGAAAAGGTGACGCCGAATTTCGTCGCGCGTGCGTGGCTCGGCGAACACTTCACCGGAAATCAGGAGTTTCGTGGGCGCACAACCCAACGGCAACAGGTCAACGTCCCGATGCGTTATCTCGCGGAACAAGGCGGCACGCAAAACCTCATCCTGAGCAAAGAGGGAGCGGGCAGGCTCTACTATCGTCTCGGCATGCAGTATGCGCCCGCCTCTCTCAAGCTTGACCCGGCGGATTACGGTTTTACGGTCGAGCGTGTTTATGAAGCGGTGGACAATCCGCAGGACGTGACGCGCGCGGCGGATGGCGCGTGGCACATCAAGGCGGGCGCGAAGGTGCGCGTGCGCCTGACAATGGTCGCGCCCGCGCGCCGCTATCATGTCGCGCTCGTTGATCCGATTCCTGCCGGATTGGAGGCGCTCAATCCTGCGCTCGCCGTCACGGGCAGCATCCCTGAAGACCGCAAGCAGCAGCCACCTCAACCCGGCTGGTGGTGGTGGCGCTCTTGGTTCGAGCACCAGAACATGCGCGACGAGCGGGTTGAAGCCTTCACCTCGCTGCTCTGGGAAGGAGTCTATACATATTCCTACGTCGCCCGCGCGACGACGCCGGGAAACTTCGTCGTGCCGCCGTCCAAAGCAGAAGAGATGTACCACCCCGAAACCTTCGGGCGCGGCGCAACCGACCGCGTTATCGTCGAGTAAAGTCGGCGAGCGTCAGAGTATCCAGCCACGGAGAGACGACAGGGATGTAGCCACGGAGGGGCTACAAAACTATCGCCCTATTCATCCGGAGCTTTTTCGCCGGGCAGCTTGGCTCCGGGTGTGCCTCTGCGCGCCGCCGCGTGCTCGATCTCGGCGTTCATCTGGCCGCCGACGAGGATGGCGAGTCCGGTCAGGTAAAACCATAGCATGAGGACGATGACCGCGCCGAGCGAGCCGTAGGTTACGCTGTAACTGTCGAAGAAGCGCAGGTAGGTGCGAAAGCCGAAGGAGACGAGCACCCACAGGCAGACGCCCGCAATCGAGCCGGGTGTAATCCAGTACCACTTCTGCTCTTTAACATCCGGGGCAAAGTAATAGATTAACGCGAAAGCGAAGAGGACGAAGAACAGCACAATCGGCCACTGCCAAATTTGCCACGCGAGCGTAAAGGCTTCGCTGAAACCAAACCGCCGCGTCAGCCCGACGCCGATCTCTCCGCCATAGAGAACAAGCGCGAGCGCCGAGATGGTCAACACGGCGAGCGCAATTGTCAGACTGAGTGCCACCAGCCGCACTCTCCACCACGCGCGCGACTCTCTCACGCCATACGCCGAGTTGAGCGTCTCGCTGATTGCGCCCAGCCCGTAGGAAGCGAACCAGAGAGCAGTGAGCAGCCCGAAGGTCAGCTTGCCGCTGCCAGTGTTCTTTGTAATCTCGTCCACGGTCGTATAAATCAGCACGGAGGCCGAGCGCGGCACGACGGTGCTCAGGTAATGGAGCAGGTTCTTACGCAGTTCCGTTCCCGACTCGGCGAAATAGCCGAGCATCGCCACGAGAAAGAGAAGCAGCGGGAAGAGCGCGAGCAAAAAATAGTATGACAGCGCCGCCGCTCGCGTCAGGATGTCGCCCGCGTAGACTTCCGCCCAGACGCGGCTGCTAAGCTTTTTCCACGTCAACCCGCCCAACTCCCATGGTGACGCCATAGATTTTCCCTCGATGAAGAAAATTGCCCCTTCAGGATGCAGACATGAAATTCTCCAACAAACTCTCGAATGCGCCGGGAGCAATCTCCGGCGTCGCTCCAATCTGAGTTGCGACCCACGCGCCCATCCGATTGGCTGCCTCGCTGATTTTCGTCAAGGGCGCGCGGCGCAGCCATCCGTGTGAGAGAACGGCGGCGAAAGCGTCGCCCGCGCCGATGGTGTCCGCGACCTCGACTTGAAAGCCCGCATGTTCGATACTCTCCGCCGCGCTCACCAGCAAACTCCCACGCGCGCCGCGCGTAATGGCGACGAGTTCGAGGTTGAAGTCCTGACGAATTTGATTTGCGAGCGTACGCTCGTCTGCGTCTTCGAGTTTCAGCATCGCGGCGACCAGAGGGAGTTCGGCGCAGTTGAGCTTGAAGATGCTTGCCGATTGCAGCGAGTCTGCAAGCAGGTGCGCGTCGAAGAAGGAGTGGCGCAGATTGACATCGAAGATGCGGAGCGAGTCGGCGCGCATCGCGTCAAGGAATCGCTTGATGGTCGCGCGCGCGCCCGGCGCGCGTTGCCCCAGCGTCCCGAAACAGACGGCGTCCGTGCGCGCCGCCAGTTCTTCCCACTGCGGCGTCCATTCCAGATAGTCCCACGCCGAATTTCCGTTAACGGCAAAAATCGCCTCTCCCTGCGCGTCCACATGGACGCCCACCGTCCCCGTCGGGTGCTGCGCGTCATGTTGGAGGTGGCCGGTCGAGATGCCCATCCGCGCGAGCCGTGCGCTGGCTTCGCGTCCCAACTCGTCCGCGCCCGTGCGGCTGGCGACGATTGACTCGTCTCCAAGCAGGCGCGAGACGTAAGCGAAATTGGTCGGCGCTCCGCCCAACTGCTTGCCCCCCGGCAGCAAATCCCAGATTAACTCTCCCAGCCCGACGATAGTGGGAACCGTGCGACTCATAACTTTTGCGCCCTTCTTCCTTTGCGGTTGTGCGTGAAACTAAATTTCGCGCCAAGACGCCAAGACGCTAAGCAGAACGCGATCCTGTTGACTCTTCTGTTTCTGCATGCGCGCTAATGCCGAGCGTTTAAAAGTTCAGCCAACTCCGGCGGGTCAGACCAGCGAAAGATGACCTCCGGCGTCCCGTGCCATGCGGCGCACTCGCGGACGGCGCGGGCGACATCGTCGAGCATCTCGTCTGTCAATGCGACGCCGTCTTCGAGGTAGATGGATTTGACCTCGAAGATGCCTTCCCTGCGATGAGCCTTCGGGTCGAGCCGACCGATGAGCCGCCCGCGTTGAAGAATCGGCAGCGTGAAATAACCGTAGAGCCTCTTCGGCGCGGGCGTGTAGCATTCCAGCTTGTAATCGAAATTGAACAGCACACGCGCCCGCGCGCGATCCCAGACCAGTGGATCGAAGGGCGAAAGCAGCGTCGTCAACTCCGCGCGCAGGCGACCGCTCGCGGCCTCGCGGACGAGGGCGCGATTGTCAGGATGAACGTAGGCCGTCTCCGCCCATCCCTCGACGTGCGCCGTGAGCAGTTCGCCTGCTTCCGCCAACTGCTCTGTGAGTTTGCTCGTCGCCTGCTTCGCCGTGCGGAAATAGTCGCTGACCCAGCGCGCCGTCGACAGTCCGAGCGCGCGCACTGCCTTGAGAATAAGCTGGCGCTGCGCCTCTTCAATCGCCGGAAGTTGCGAGTCGTCCCAAGCGGGCAGCACGCGCTCGCGCAGATCATAGAGACGCTGAAAATTGTGGCGGCGGGCAATCATCAGTTCGCCTGCCGTGAAGAGCATCTCAAGCGCGCGTTTCTCAGGTTTCCATTCCCACCAGCCGCCCCCTCTGCCGTCTTTGCGCGCGAACTCAATCGAGCGGACGGGGCCGCGCTCGCGGATAGCCGCCAGCATTTGTTCAACCTCTAGCTGGTGAGACGCAATCCATGCGTGCGAATATTTCCAACCCATCGAAGCGGCGTCGAGCATCCGGTGACGGTAGAGCGCATAATCTTCGATGGGCAGAAAGCAAGCCTCGTGCGACCAGTACTCAAAAAGCTTTCCGGCGGCGAGCAGTTCATCCAACCAGCGCGGCTCGTAATCGCCGAGACGACTCCACAGC
>CAXTRQ010000037.1:0-4021 GCA_964246705.1 uncultured Pyrinomonadaceae bacterium | reverse complement strand
GATAAGGGCTGCGCGCAGCCACGTTGATGGTATCAATCTGCAACGCAGACATGCGCCGTATCGCGCGCAGGACGGCGGCCTTCGTCGCCTTCCGCTCCGGGCGGCGTGCCAGACCCTGCGCGGCCAGCATGACGGCCTGTGCTTGCGTGTGTGTTAACTGCATCCGCATCTCTTCTGCCAGTAGTTAATAAGACAGTATCAAGTGCTCAACCGTTCGGAAGCTTCGGCGAGCCGCCGACATAAAACCTGCGAGACTATTTCCGAAAGAGTATGGGCACGACTCGCAAATTTTTTCAACGACACCGCTCCATCGCCGTGCGTCCGTTGAGGGATTGAATGACAGTGAATGACAACTTAAACTCCCCTCTCATTTGAAAATTGAAGAAACAAGTTTTTGTGAACGCACAACATGCAGCCTTTGCCCATTGACTCGCTCCTGCCAGAAATCATCGCGTCGCTGCGGCGCACGCCGAACCTTGTTGTCGAAGCGCTACCGGGCGCGGGCAAGACGACGCGCGTGCCGTCCGCGTTGCTCGACGCAGGTCTGGCGGCGGAGGGAGAAGTATGGGTGTTGGAGCCGCGTCGTCTGGCGGCGCGCATGGCTGCGCGACGTGTCGCCGAAGAGCGGGGCGAAGCGCCCGGCGAGAGCGTCGGCTATCAGGTGCGCTTTGTCGAAGTCGCCAGCCCGCGCACGCGCCTGCGTTTTGTCACCGAAGGTATCCTCACGCGCCGCCTGCTCTCCGACCCGCAACTCTCGAAGATCAGCGTCGTCGTCCTCGACGAATTCCACGAGCGCCACTTGCAGTCCGACCTCGCGCTCGCGCTGCTCAAGAATCTGCAACGAACAACACGACCCGACCTGCGCATCGTCGCGATGTCGGCGACGCTCGACGCCGCGCCCGTCGCACGTTACCTCAAAGACTGTCCCGTACTGCGTTCCGAGGGGAGACGCTTCGAGGTCGAGATAGAGCATCTCGCACGCGTGGACGAGCGACCGCTGGCCGCGCAGGTCGAACGGGCGGTGCGCCGTTTAGCGGCGGACGGCTTGGAGGGCGATGTACTGGTGTTTCTGCCCGGCGCGGCGGAAATCCGGCGTGCACACGAAGCCTGCGCCGCGTTGGCGGCACAAGCTGACCTGCTGTTGCTGCCGCTGCACGGAGAACTTCCCGCCGCCGAACAAGACCGCGCCGTGCGTCCCGCAGGACAACGCAAAATTATTCTTTCGACCAACGTCGCGGAAACCTCCATCACGATTGACGGCGTGGTGGCCGTGATAGACTCCGGCCTCGCACGCATCGCAGGACATTCGCACTGGTCAGGTCTTCCCGTCTTAAACGTCGCGCGCATCAGCCGCTCGTCGGCCATCCAGCGTGCCGGACGTGCCGGACGCACGCGCGCCGGACTGACCTTGCGGCTCTACACGGCGCAGGACTTCAACGCGCGCCCGGAATATGAGACGCCGGAAATCAAGCGGCTCGATCTGGCGGAACCCGCGCTCGAACTTCATGCGGCAGGCGTCGCAGACCTCCAACACTTCGATTGGTTTGAAGCGCCGAACACTTCCGCGCTCGACGCCGCCGAAGTTTTACTGAACAAGCTGGGAGCGGTCGGCGCAGGCGGCAAGGTGACGGCGCTCGGCGAGCGCATGCTGCGCTTGCCGCTTCACCCAAGACTCGCGCGCATGGTCGTCGAAGCCTCCGCACGCGGCGTTGCGCGTGAGGGCTGCATCGTCGCGGCGCTCATCAGCGAGAGGGATATTCGCGCCGCCAGCCTCTCGCTCGACGCACGCGCTCCCGCCGGCGCGCGCCAACGTCGAGCGGCGGGCGCGAGCATGAGCGGCACTTCCGACCTGCTTGAACTTTTAGACCTCTTCATCGAAGCCGAGCGTTCCGCGTTCGCGCCGGAACACATGCGCCGGATGAATCTCGAACCCTCGGCAGTCCGCACAGTTGAACGCGTGCGTCGCGCGCTTGAGCGTCTCGCCGGGAGCGAAAGAAGGACACAGCCGCTCTCTCAAGCACAAGAGACGGAACTGCTGATTTCCATCCTATCCGGTTATCCTGACCGCGTGGCGCGTCGTCGTACGACGCCGGACGCGGGCGGCCAGAACAGTATGGAACTGTTGCTGGTAGGAGGCGGCGCGGCGAGCCTTGCGCCGGAGAGCGTCGTCAGGCAGACGGAATTTCTCGTCGCGGTGGAGGCCGAAGGGCGACGCGCACACAGGGCGGGCGCAGCGTTCGCGCGCAGGACGGGGACGGTGGTGCGACTGGCGAGCGCGATTGAGCCGGAATGGTTGTTCGACCTCTTCACAGACCGCATCAGCGAAACGATTGAAGCGCAATGGAACGCTGTCGGCGAGCGCGTCGAAACAGTGCGGCGTCTGATGTACGAGGAATTGGTGCTCGACGAAAGCCGGACGAATGAGGCGGGAATCGGGGAGGTGACGGAAGTACTCGCCGGGGCGGCGCTCGCGGCGGGACTGCAAGCCTTCGTTGAGCCTGAGACAATCGAACGCTTTCTCTCGCGCGTTGAATTTATGGCGCGGACATTTCCTCAAGCCAAGTTCCCCGTCCTCGGCGAAAAAGAGGTGCGCGCAAGTCTCAGACGCCTGTGCGAAGGCCGTCGCAGTTTCGCGGAGTTGCGCGCGGCGGCGCGGGCGGGCGGATTGTCGGATGCTCTGCGAAGGATGCTGACGCCGGAGCAGGCGCGGCTGCTGGCGCAGATGTCGCCGGAGCGCATCGCGCTCCGGCGCGGGCGACAGGGGGGGGTGAATTACGAACACGACAAGCCGGCGTGGATAGCTTGTCGATTGGAAGATTTTTTCGGCACGAGAGAGGGGCCAAAAGTCGCTGGGGGACGCGTGCCCGTCGTCCTACATCTGCTCGCGCCCAATCAGAGGCCGGTGCAGGTGACGGCAGACCTCGCAGGTTTTTGGGAGCGCCATTACCCGCAGGTGAGACGCGAACTGAGCCGCCGTTATCCGCGTCATGCGTGGCCGGAGAACCCTCTTGAGCCTTAAATTTGAATGTCAGGGGAATTGTGATGCGCCACCACAGACACCGCAGAACACCGAGGGCGCACGGAGAAAAGTGATTAGTCTTCTTCGCGTCTTGGCGCGAAACTTTTTGATGAGGGAAGAAGAATTTGAGATTTGAGATTTCAAATCTTGAATCTTTTGCTCTGTACATTCTCTGCGGTGTCTGCGGTGGTGAATCTTTGTCCCCATCCGTTCAATTGAAAAAAGCTATAATGGTCGGCCTATAACTAAAAGCGGGTTTATCTACGTCTAAAGAATCTTCAAGGAGCCGCCGTGTTGAATCGAATAATGATATGCATGCTGTTGGTCATGGCGAGCGCATCGCTCGTTTTGGGACAGACAAACGTGAAGGCCGGAGCGCAGGGGGATAATCAGCGCGACATCGTTTCGACGCGCGAGATGGAACGAATCAACTGGATGGAGTTTCGTGAAGTTGTCCCCGCGCGCATTCAGACCGTGCTGCTGCCGACGGGCACGCTTGAGCCGCTTGGGGTCATCAACAACGGAGCGGACAACACCGCGCCGATGGCTATCGCCGGACGCATCGCGCGTCGGACGAACGCCTTGGTCGCGCCGACGCTGCCCTACGGGATGACGGGCAGCCTCGAAGCCTATCCGGGCGCTTTCCAGATTAGCGAGGCCGCCTATCGTCCTTTCGTCAAGCAGATTTTGGAGGGGCTTGCCAAGAACGGTTTCCGCAACATCATCATTCTCAACGGTCACGGCGGGCCGCAGACCGCCGTCCTCAATGCGGTCGCCTCGGAGGTCTCAGCCGAACGGCACGTCCGCACGCTGGTCATCAACTGGTGGTCGTTTGCCTCGGATGTCACCAAGCAGGTTTTCGGTGAAGACGGCGGGCACGCCGGATTGAACGAGACGGCCTTCATTCAGGCGATTGATCCGAGCCTCGTCCATCCTGAGCGTTACAAAGAAGAGATGGCGACCCCTTATCCCGCGCCCGGCACATGGTCTGCCGCGCCCTTT
>CAXTRQ010000036.1:19175-39737 GCA_964246705.1 uncultured Pyrinomonadaceae bacterium | reverse complement strand
CCCATTCCCCGCCCGGCCACAAAATGCAGAAGCAATTTATCCTGATCGTATTCGGCGACCGCGCCGCGCCGGATGCCGACCGCGCCGAGCACAACATGGAGCGTCGAACGCACCATATCTTCAAAATCGCTCGTATTGGCTATCTCTTCTCCCAGATCGGCGAGGGCGGTCAAAGCGTGGAGAACTTTGCGTATCTTATCCGGCATAAGTTTTCAATCAGTGTCCTGAACGCTGTTGAGGCGCAAACTCTTGCAGAGTTTGCAGCGCGGTTTCTTCCGAGTCGGCCAGCGCGACATGGCGCGTCAGCCCGAGCAATTCAAAAAGCTGGTATGTATGACGGTTGACGTTTGAGAAGACGAGACGTGCGCCGCGCTGTTCGGCGATGTCAATCACGCCCAGCAGAATCGAGACTCCGATGCTGTTGACTAGTTCCGTCTCGCTAAAGTTGATGACGAGCGCGCAGCAACCGCTCTCAAGCTTATTAAGACATTCACGCTCAATCCGTTGCCCCGACAGTTTATTAATGTAGTCGCCCGCATAGACGACTCCGACATCTCCTGTACTCTTTTGTTCGAGCACGGGAGAGCCGGTCAGACGTTCTGACATTGCGGTTTCCCCCTCTACTTCCGCAGGTATTTAGTCATGCGCAGGCGGGTTCCATCATCAACACGCTCAAACTCAACTTCGTCCATCAGGGTGCGAATCAGTTTAAGTCCCCATCCGCGACGGCCTTTTAAATTGTCAGTCGGGTCGTGACCGTTGCCCATTTCGCGCGCCAAATCCCCATTCACGGCGACGCCCGGAGTGAGGGCCACACCCCGGCTTGAGACTGTGACTACTAATTTATCATTTTCGAGACGAAAACGCTGATAAATTTTTCGGTCGGGGCTAAGGCTGTGCTCGGACGCGTTGATACAGGCTTCGACGAGCGCATGCTTGATCTGATTAATCGCCTCGGGTTGAAAGTCCATCCGCCGCGCGATCTGTTCGACGGTGTTGGCGGCAATCAACTCGGTCTCTTCGCCCATCGGGATTTCCATCACGAACTCGTTCGGCATCGCCGCCGCGCGCGCCGCCGCCGCTTCCGGGTTCAGGCGCGCGGTCAATATCTCCAATTGCTGGCGGCTTGAACCGCATGCCTCACGCTCGTTCAAATATTCGTTGGCCTCTGCCGAGAAGCCTTCGGGCGCGACCAGCCACAGGCGGAAGCGACCGAAGCCGCAAGCGTGTGCGACTTGTGTCAGACGGTCGCACCAGACCTCTGCGAGCGCGCGTCCGGCTTCCAGCTTTGAATCAATCTCGGCAGCAATCCAGACAATCTCGTTGGCGTCCGTGTAAGGGCTGGCATCGAAGCCATGCGCGACCGCACACCTTTCATCATCGCAGACAAGCTGCATCGGTGGATGAAAAGAGGCGCAACTGGCGGCGTACACAATCTGCGGCAAGCGTATCAAATCCGTCTCAGCATCCAGCCCGGCGGCGACTTCATCGGCGGCGACGCCTCGATACATGCGATTGAAACGGTCGTTATGAAGCAGGCTCGACGGCACGCGCTGAAAATTGAAACGGCTGAGCAGTTCGCGCAGTTGCATTGCGGCCTGCCTGCGGTAATGACGCGCCATCGTCTGCGGGGCACGCTTGAGCGTCTCGATCAGCGTCTCGGCGACGACCAGAGCGCGTGGCTCTGCGGCGACCTGCAAACGATAGCTCACACGCAAATAATCTCGCCAGACCTGATTTGTTCCGACCTCGATAAAGGTCGCGCTGAAGCTGGCGACCTCATGCATGTGCAAGCCCTCGATGATGCGTTGCAGTTCATCCGGCTCGACGTTTAATCTCCGACGCCAAGCCTCAATCGAAGATTTGCCGCCGACGTTACCAGCCGATTCGTGTAGCACGCGCAGCAGAGCGCGGCGCAGCACCACGGCTGGCGCAACCTCTTCCAGCACCGAATTAAAACGACGATTAATCTGCCCGCCCATCAACTCGTCAACATATAACTGCTGAAACTCGCGGAAGCTGTTGAGACTGACCTGTGCGCTCTGCGCCGCCTGCAAAAGTGCGGTGACGAAATACGGACGCCCCTCGAATTGTTGCACGACGAGGTCGCGCGTCTCATCGCTCAGGCTGACGTGATGGCCCCGCGCCAAATCTTCGACGAGCGTGCGCGATTCCACATCGGCTAACTGTTCGAGATGAATGATACCCATCTCGACGAGTCGCGGGCGCTCGTCCGCTCCGTGCAGCACATTTGTCAGACGCCTGCGCAAGCCCGCCAACACATACGGAACCTCGCTGTTGACGGCGGACTGCGCGATCTCCGAGCCGAGTTCGACTTCGCCTTGAAGCTGACCTGCCAAGTGCACGTCATCGAACAACACAATGCAGCGCGCGCCCTTCGCGGCGGCCTGCTGCGGCGCGCTCAGACAGAGGCGCAGGAGGGCGCGTTCGTCCCGCTCGTCGCGTGCGCGTTCGTGAGATTGCACGAGCCGCTCGGCCCATTCGTAGTCAGAAGGAGCGACGAGTTCTAGCAATTCGCGGAAGGTCGGCGGAGCGGCGAGCAAGTCCGGCTCGTGGCGACGATGCGCGACAAGTTGGACGAGAAAGGTATGGAGGAAACGGCGCGCGGCGCGCACGACTGTCTGATCGCTGCGCGAGAGGGCGAAGTAGATGGGCGACGCGCCGCCGCGCTCGTCAAAGAGCCGGTCATAGGCTTGTCGTAAAAGTTCGGAAGCTCCCGCCAGCGGCGCAGCGAGGACGAGCAGACTGTGGCCGCCTGCCGCCGGTCGCGCGAGGTTCTCGATGCGGCGCAGTTCGTCCCCACGCCCGACGAACTGTGCCGATGCAATACGCCCCAGAACGCGGCGCGCTGCTTTGTTCTTATTCCCCTCTATCGGCATCTTCAAGCTTTGAAGTTTCAAATGTGTCCACGCAATTTTTGCCGCGACTCTTAGCCGTATAAAGCGCCTGATCGGCGGCGTAAATGATGCTCGCCGGGGTGTCCAAACCTTCGCCGAAGGCGCTAACACCGATGCTCACCGTGACGGCTCCGAGCGGCTGTGTTTTACCGTGCGGAAACTGCGTGCGCTCGACCCTGCGCCGGATGCGCTCGGCGATGACGTGCGCTTCCGAGAGGCTCGTCTGCGGCAACAAAATGCTGAACTCTTCGCCGCCGTAGCGCGAGGCGACATCCGCCGAACGCAGCGCAGACTTGAGACATTGCGCCGTCATCTCAAGCGCCAGATCGCCCGCCTGATGCCCGTGCGTATCGTTGTAGTTTTTGAAGTCGTCAATGTCCACCATCATAAAGCTCATCGAGGACTTGTTGCGCTTCGAGCGTTCGAGTTCTTCCGAAAGCCGCTCTTCGAGATAACGACGATTGAGAAGCCCTGTCAGCGGGTCGGTGATGGAGAGCAGTTGAAACTGCGTCGCCTTCTGATGCCACTCGGCGCGGTCGAGCGCGAGCGCCATCTGCGGCGCAATCATGTCGAGGAGTCCGAGGTCAACTTCGTCATAAGCGCCGCCGCCCGCCTTATCCGTCACGTTCAGCACGCCGACTTTGCGACCGCCGATAGTAATTGGATAGCTGATAAATGAGCCGGTCTTGTAACTTCTCTCAGACGGCGCGGGACTCAAGCCCGTGGTCGCCGCCACGTCGCGCACGACGACGGGGCGACCCTCGCGCATAACCGCGCCCGACACTCCGTCGCCCAGACGCATGCGACTCTCACGCGCCCGCTCGGTGTGCGGCCCGACGAGGGCTTTGACCGAAAGCTCGTTGGCCGTTTCGTCGAAGAGCATGAGCGAGCCGCGTTCGGCGTGGAGCAGTTCCGCAGAATGGTGGAGAATCGTGGCGTAGGCTTCTTCGGGCTGCACGGAATTGATGTGCTCTGTGAAAGCTTGAAGGTGTGTGGCCGCGCGCATGCGCCGCTCCAATTCTTCACGAAGACGCAAAACTTCCAGAGGCATCGCAATGTCGCGGCAGAAGGCGGAGACGGATTGTCTCCGCTCCGCGCTCAGATTTTTATCGCCGACAAGCAGCGCGCCCTTAATCTCTTCGCCGACAACGAGCGGGAAAAGCTCGACGGCCTCCTCGTGGCTCGCCCCCGCGCCCCCGTGCGCCGGGATGACGATTGAATCGGCATGCGTCGCCGCTTGAAGCAATTTAATCTCTTTCGCTGTCAGCGAGAGGCGCGGCGGCTTGCGCTTGAAGTCGCCGGTCAGGTAGGTCGGTGTGAAAGCTCCGTCCGTGCGAAACAGCAAGGCCAGAGATTGGAGACGGCTGTCTTCGATGAGCGATTGAACGGCGACATTGCAAGCCTCCTTGAGCGTCAATGTCGGCGGAAATGTTTTGCCTGAAAGGCGCGCTTCGATTTTTTCAGCCGGACGATGGCTCGCCTTCGCAGAAGCGACATCGGCAGACGGCTCGGCGCTGCTGCTGCTGCTGCGCTCCTTCGGCGTAATCTGCGTCCCACCCTCTTCCGGTTTTCGTTCGGCGGCTTTCTTACTTCGTGGCGTCGCTTTGGCGAACTCCGCTGCCGCTTCGCCGACGCGCGTCGCGAGTTCATCCAAATCCTGCTGAAGCGCGAAGATGACGTTGCGGAAGAGTTCAGCCGACAGCAATTCGCTTAAATCTCCCGTGCGGATGCGTTCAGCCAGCGCGCGATAGTCCGCGATCTTCAAGAATGCGCGTCCGCCGATGACCGCGAATTGTCCGGAGACGCCCAGATCAATCGCCCGTGTGACACAATGAAGACCGGCATGGCAGCGATAATTGACAGCCTCTCCCGCGCCCATTTCGGCTTCCGTTTCAACTTTCGTCGCGCGCTTGAAGGCGACACCGCAGTAAGGCTCGCAGAGGTGCGCGTACTTTGGCGACGTTTGAAAAGCGTGGCAGACCGAGTTGTTATTGGTCACTAAAACGGAAGGCGGCTGATGTCCGGCGACGAGAAGCAGTGCCAACCCCGCAGAGGCCGCGAGAGACGCCTGTACGTCTGCCCAACCTTGGGGGGTTTCTATTTCTGTAGACGACATGGAGGCAAGCTCTAGGGCTGCTGCTTTGTCCATTAGTTGCCGGGACACTTCAATTTTTCGGCTTCGATGCGCGGCTGGAGGGCGAGTCGACACGGGGAAGACCGGCAACGCGACCCGCACCTCGCGCGCCTCACGACCTGCCGGGACGGAGGAGCGCGGGGGCAGTCTGTCCTGCAACCGCAAGTATATTGTGCCCGCACGCCAACCGACAAGAGAATTTCCGAAGAAAACAATGCTCCTGTCGAAAAATGACGGCGTCGAGATTCGCCGTCACTTCCTTATAATAGGATTAATAAGGGCTTTTTTTCGCTTTATTTCGCCTTAGTTCGCCGATGGCCTCATTGCGCGATGATGCGACCCGGATTCTTTAATCCCGGCGCGTCGTCCGGCGCGACCTGTTCGATGTCGGGCTGGTCGGGGCTGATGCGAATGCAGGCGGCGAAATGGTTCGGCTTAATCTCGGCGAGCGGCGGGACGACCTCCTTGCAAGCCTCAATCGCCCAAGGGCAACGCGTGTGGAAACGGCAGCCGCTCGGCGGGTTAATCGGAGACGGCACGTCGCCTTGCAGGACGATGCGCTGACGCGTCAACTCTATCTCCGGGTCGGGAACGGGCACGGCGGAGATGAGCGCCTTGGTGTAAGGCATGAGCGGATCGTCATAGACGGTTTTCGCGTCGGCAATCTCGACCAGTTTACCGAGATACATGACGGCCACGCGGTCGGAGACGTGCCGGATGGCGCGCAGGTCATGAGAGATGAAGAGGTATGTCAAATTGCGTTCGCGTTGGAGTCGTTCCAGCAGATTCATAATCTGCGCCTGAATGGACACGTCGAGCGCAGAGATGGGTTCGTCGGCAACGATAAAATCCGGATTGGCGGCGAGCGCGCGGGCGATGCCGATGCGCTGGCGTTGACCGCCGGAGAATTCGTGCGGGTAGCGTTTGATGAAGCGGGGGCTGAGTCCGACGGTCTCCATCAACTCGTGGACGCGCACTTCTCTCTCACGCCCACGGGCTAACCCGAAGGTATCAACCGGCTCGCCGATAATCTGCCCGACCGTCATGCGCGGATTGAGAGACGCATACGGGTCTTGAAAAATCATCTGAAGAAAACGGCGGTGCTTGCGTAGCTCTTTCTGCGAAAGACGCGCGAGGTCTTTGCCGCGAAAGAGCACGTGCCCGCCGGTCGGCTCAATCAATCGCAGCAGCGCACGTCCCAGCGTAGATTTACCACAGCCAGATTCGCCGACGAGTCCGAGCGTCTCGCCGGGAAAGATGTCGAGCGAGACGCCGTCGACGGCCTTGACCACACGCTTGACCTGCGCGCCGCCCGTCAACTTGTCCCACGTCGAGCCGCCGCCAAGATCGAAATGAACTTTGAAATCTCGAATCTCAATCAGAGGCTCGCGCCCTTCGGCTGGGAAAAGGGTCGGAGCCATTTGGACATTTGACGGGGCGGCGTCGCTTCCCTGTGTGCTCATCGGCTGGCGTCTCCCGGCATCGCTGAAGAGTTTTTAGTTGCGTTAGTGTTCGTTGCCGCTCCGGCGCGCGCATCGCGTTCGGCGTAGGATTTCGCAAAAACCTCTCCGGCAAAATGACAGAGCGAGTAGTGTTCGGCGTTGAGTTGGACGAATGGCGGAAACTCACTCCGGCAAATATCTTCGGCGCGCTCGCAGCGCGGCGCGAAGGGGCAACCGGGCGGCAGGTGCGCGACATCGGGCGGCAAACCCGGAATTTGATAAAGCCCGCCCTGCTCCGAAGTCGGGTCGGGCACGGAACGAAGCAAGCCTTTCGTGTATGGGTTGCCCGGAGAGGAGAACAGTTCGTGCGTCGGCGCTTGCTCGAAAACCTTACCGGCATACATGACGATGATGTGGTCTGTCATCCCTGCGACGACGCCGAGATCGTGCGTGATGAGAATGACGCTGGTTCCCGTGTCCTGCTTCAGTTTTTTGATGAGTTCGAGTATCTGCGCCTGAATCGTCACGTCGAGCGCCGTCGTCGGTTCGTCGGCGATGAGCAGTTCGGGTTCGCAAGAGAGAGCCATGGCGATCATCACGCGCTGGCGCATGCCGCCGGAAAACTCGTGCGGATAGCTGTCAACGCGCGAGCGCGCATCGGGAATGCCGACCATGTCGAGCATCTTCACGGCATGCTCGTATGCCTGATCTCTGGTGTGTCCGAGATGCAGTTGGGTAATCTCCATCAACTGCCGGGAGATACGCATGAAGGGATTCAGAGAGGTCATCGGGTCTTGAAAGATCATGCTGATCTTCTTGCCGCGAATGTGTCGCACCTCTTCGGGCGTGAGGTCGAGAATGTCCTGACCGTTAAAGAGCACTTCGCCGGAGACGATCTTTCCCGGAGGCTCCGGGATGAGACGGATAATCGAGAGGTTCGTGACCGATTTGCCGGAGCCGGATTCACCGACGATACCGAGCGTCTCGCCGCGCTTGAGGTCGAAGGTGATACCGTCGACGGCCTTAACCACACCGTCTTCGGTTTCAAAATAGGTGCGCAGGTCTTTGACTGAAAGAAGGTTGCCGTTATGGCTGCTCATAATTTTCTAGTGCGAGGTGAGAGGTACGCGGTGCGAGGAGAAAAGCTTTTAACTTCTCACCCATCCCTCTCACAGTTTTAGAATTTCCGCATTTGCGGGTCAAGCGCGTCTCGCAGGCCGTCGCCGAGGAAGTTCATCGCAAAAAGCGTCAGCGCCATCGTCACGCCCGGAAAGATTAACTGCCACGGGAAGACCGCGAGATTCTGAATTCCTTCCGCCGTCAGGCTGCCCCAAGAGGCGAGCGGGGCTTGGACGCCGAGGCCGAGGAAAGAAAGAAACGCCTCCTGCAACATCACCGCCGGAATCGTCAATGTCGCATAGACGATGACCGGCCCCAGTGTGTTTGGCACGAGATGGCGGAAGATGATTTTCCCGGTCGGGACGCCGGTCGAGCGCGCCGCCAGCACGAACTCTTGATTCTTGAGCGAGATGACCTGCCCGCGCACAATGCGCGCCATCGTCAGCCAAGAGACCGCGCCGAGCGCCGCGAACAGCAGAAACAATTGACCGATGGGCGACCTGCCGCCGAAGAAAGCCAGCAGCACGATGACGATCATCATATACGGGATAGCGTAGAGCACATCCACGATGCGCATCATCAGGTCGTCAATCTTGCCGCCCAGATAGCCCGCCGTCGCACCGTAACTGATGCCGATGATCAGAGAGACAATGGTGGAAATAATCCCGACGGCCAGAGAGATGCGCCCGCCCAGCAGCACGCGTGCCAGTATGTCACGCCCGGCAATATCCGTCCCCATCGGGTGCGTCCAAGAGAAAGAGCCGTCGGGCGCGGTGAAGGGCGGGAAAGATTTGACCAAGTTTGAATCGGGCGGGATAAAGTCGTAAGTGTAGCCGGTCATGGCGGCGATTAGGGGTGGCCCTAAAAGCGACGCCAGCACGATGATGGCGACGACGACCATCCCGAAGACCGCTAGCTTGTTTCGCAACAGGCGACGCCAAGCGTCTTTCCACAACGAAGTGCCCGCGATGGCCTCTCCGCCTCTTTCGGCTGTCCGCACGTCGCCTTCACCGATGGCGAGTTCCGCCGTCGGATGAATGATGTCGCTATCCTGACGCTGGACGGGCGCGATGGGCGGCGTACCCAAAGTATTAAGCGCGGGTTGCCCCATATTCTGTGCGCGTTCGGTTGAAGTTCTTTCTTCCTTCATGGCTTCCTAGTACCTGATGCGCGGATCAATGTAAGCGTAAGCAACGTCAACCAGCAGGTTGAAAAGCAGAACCGCAATCGAGATGAAGGCGACGATGCCGATAATGAGCGGCTCGTCGCGATTCAGGTTGGCGTTGATAAAGTAATTGCCCAGTCCCGGCAGCGCGTAGATGCGTTCGACGACGACCGTGCCGCTAATCAGGAAGGCCAGCGCGGGGCCTGTGAACGAGACGACGGGGAGCAAGCCCCCGCGCAGCGCGTGTCTCATAATCACCTGCCGCTCCGTCAAGCCCTTCGCGCGTGCCGTCCTGATGTAGTCTGCGCGCAGGACTTCGAGCATGCCGGAGCGTGTCAAGCGCGCGATGTAGGCCATGTAAATAGCCGAGAGCGTCAGGACGGGCAGAATGATGTTAAGGCTCGGAAACGCTACCCAACGCGCGGGCGGCAACCAGTAGAGTGTCAGCGAGAGGACGAGCACGAGCAGCGGCCCGAGCACGAAGTTCGGGACTGAGATGCCGAGCATCGCAATCGCCATCGAAGCGTAATCGAGCCGCGAGTTCTGCTTGAGCGCCGCGAGAGTTCCCGCCGTGATGCCGACGACGAGCGCGATGAGATAAGCCAGCAGGCCGAGCGTCGCAGAGATGGGCAGCGTGCGCCAGAGGATTTGGTTGACGGATTGCCCTTCGTATTTCAGAGAGTTTCCGAAATCTCCGCGCAACACGCTGCCGATCATCTTGCCGTACTGTGTGTACCAAGGCTTATCGAGTCCGTACTTCTCACGGATGTTCTTCTCGATGGCCGGTGGAATCTTTTTTTCACCGGAGTAGAAACTTCCGGGCGCGAGCCTGATGAGTCCCCACGTCAGAGAGACGACGATGATGACCATCGGGATGGTGACGAGCAGTCGCTTGATGACGAAACTGAACATAGAATTAGCTCCTCGCTAGTCGGCAGCCTTGTCGTCAATCATTTTCGGGACACCGCGATCCCATTTCGCCGAGTCGTGTTAGATATAGACGCACTTACAGGGGTGAAGCGTCTGCGGATTGGGATACATCCCTTTCACGTAGGGCTTCTTCATCCAGTTGGTCGCGTTCGTCATCAGCGGCAGCACTGGCTGCGCTTCGAGCATGTAGGCTTCCGCCTTCGCCAACAACTCGTAACGCTTCTGCGGGTTGGGCTGGCTATTAGCGTTATTCAACATCTCGACGTAGTTCGGATCGAACCAGCCTGTGCCGTTATCTCCCTCTTTGGTCGAGAAGAGCGCGAGGAAGGTGTACGGGTCCATATAGTCTCCGACCCACCCGGAACGGGCGAGACCTTTGAATTCAAGCTTGGCGCGCGATTGAAGGAAAGTTTTGAACTCCATGTTCTTCAAGGGCACGGTCAATCCGAGATTCTGCTTCCACTGCGCCTGTACGAACTCCGCCACCTGACGATTCGACTCCGCCGTGTTGTAGGTCAACTCAACTTCACTAATCGGGAATTTTTTCGGGTCGAAATTGCCGGATGCGTCCTTGTAACCGGCTTGGGCTAAAAGCTGCTTGGCGCGTTCGGGGTTGAAATCGTCGCCTTTCGGTTGCGGGTAGCCGGGGAAAATCCCTTCGGGTGTGAAGGCGGTCAGAGGTTTGGCGATGCGGCGATATTTGGCGAGAGCTATTTTGTCAACCGCCATGTTGAAAGCCTTCCGCACGCGCACGTCATTCATCGGCGCTTTCAGTGTGTTGTACTGGTAATACTCGATGGCGGCCTCGGGCGCGTCCATGTAATCCTTGAGAGGCATAATCTGGTCGAGCCAGCCGACCGGGACGGTGTGGTTATAGGTCGCGTCAACATCACCGGCCTTGTAGAGATTCTGCATCGTCGTCTGATCGTCGAGCGGGTAGAAGGAAATCTTATCGAGTTTGACGTTGGCTGCGTCCCAATACATCGGGTCGCGGACGACGACGAGTTCGTTATATGGTTTCCACGAAGCGAGTTTGAACGGCCCGCAGGTGACGATGTTTTGCGGCTGCGTCCAGTTTATGTCGCCGTATTTCTCGATGGTTTTGCGTGGCACGAGACGGAAAAATTGATTGCCCAGCATCGGGACAAAATACGGTGCGGGCTGCGTCAGCGAAATACGTACCGTGTAGTCGTCTACGGCCTCAACGCCGATGTCTTCGGGTTTGACAGCCACCAACTCTTTGCCGTCCAGCGCCGCTTTCAATTTAGGATTGGCTTTGAAAGCCTTCTCACGATCTTTCTCGTCGCCGGGGACGATGAGGCGTGCGGGTTCGTGCATGAGGTGATGAAAGGGCGTGTCGGCGGCGACGGTCTCACCCGCTGCCTGCGACGCGCCCGGCGACTGCTCTGCCGAAGCGGGCGCGGCGGACGGAGTGGCTTCCGGCGCGAAATCTTTTTCCAACAAGAACTGGCTCGTCTTCGGATCGCGCACGAACATGCCGCCTTCGTTGTAGCCCTGTGCGTTCTTGATGACGTAAGCGATGTAGGCGTAGCGGGCGGCGAGCGCGGGCGCGAGACCGCGACGGAAGGTGTAGATTACATCCTGCGCCGTGATGGGGTCGCCGTTCGACCAACGCGCATTCTTTCGGAGATGAAAAACGAACTCCGACGCGTCGCCATTCACGTCCCAGCTTTCGGCTATCGCCGGAATCGGCTCGGTCGTCTTCGGGTCATACTCGATTAACCCTTCGTACAAAGCCATGTAGATGCGCGCTTCGGGTTGCCCCGTGCCGATGTGCGGGTCGAGCGATTCCGGCTCCGAGCCGGAGATGTAGCGTAGGACTTGCCCTTCGGGCGGTTCCACTTTTCCGAAGAACTCAGACTTGCTCGCCTGCGTGGTACACGCAGTAGCGATGAGCGCGAGCGCGATGCACGCCGCGCCCAGACGCATCCAATCGGCAGGAATTCTTTTCATGGCTTCTTCAACTCCTCTTTTGCTGTCTGAAAAAATCTAACGGCAACCGCCGAAATCGTGCTGCGAGTAGCGCGGAAATGGTTCTCAAGCCGTCCGTCTCGAACTCAGAGACTTCGGATTCAATTAACTTTAAACAAAAATTCTCGACAGACGGGGAGAACCAATCCGGGGGTCGTCATCTTGTTATTCTGACAGCGAAAGCTGCCAGCCAAGTTAGCACGCGCGAGGCTCGCAATCAAGATGCAAACAGTTCACGCCCGTTTGATTTAATGATGCGGCCAACGGAAAGTCCAGTTGCTCTTTGTAAAAATGCTTTTACAATTCTCAAGGCACGCCGATGCCCGTCACCTGCACGGTTGCCTTCTTTGGCGGCGGCTTCCAGTTAGTATCAATCTGCACCTGCTTGAGAGATGGCGCGTCCAGCAAGTTCGCATCAAAGCCCGTGACATAAGGCTTGACCAGCGCATAGGACGAGGCGAAGTAAATCGGGATGGCCGGAAGTTCGCGGAGCGCCTGTGCTTCGGTCATAATCGGAGCGGGGGACGTGCGGACACCTTCGCGCGCCGGAACATGAGAGTTATCCGAGCTACCGTCCGGCGCAAGAGCCGTCGCGGAGGAATCCTGCCGGGGCGTCTCAACGCTCTCAAGTGCCGCGCCACGGTTGTCCTCTTCCGACGCGAAGAGAGCTAACAAATTAGATTCTTCGTCGGTCGTCTGCATGACCATGCTGCGGCGCGCAATATCGTAGTCGCCGGTCTTGAGCATCTCTTCGTACTCTTCCCAACTGCGCTGGACGATTTCGGTCTGGACGCCGAGCACGTTGCGCCACATGGCGGCGATGGCCTGCGCGACGAGCCGATGCTGGTCGTTGCGGTTGACGAGCAGGCGTATGCGCGGGAAGTTTGCGCCGCCGGGATAACCGGCATCTGTGAGCAACTGGCGCGCACGCGCCGCGTTGAACTGAATCGGGCGCGACTCGTCTTCCCTCCGCGCTGTTCTCTGGCCGGAATTTTTATCGCCCGCGTCTCTGTCCCCGGCGGCTTCGACCTCAGGCGGAAAAAACTTCTTGGCCGGTTCGGTTGCGCCGCCCAGCGTGTCTGCGCTCAGTCGTTCGAGGTCGAGCGCGACGGTTAGCGCCTCGCGCACGCGCTGGTCTGAGAAGGGCGCGCGCTCAGTGTTGAAGCTGTAGTAAGTCAGAGCGCCGAAAGTTTCGCGGCGGAAATCTTTGTAGGACGTTAACAGTTTGACGGCGAGAGGCTCAAAGGCAGCGTTCGTCACGGCGTCAACTTCGCCCGCGCGATAGGCCGCCAGCGCATCTTCCGCGTTGCGCGTGGCGACGAAACGAACGTGATCGAGTTTCACCGCCGACGCGTCCCAGTAGGTCTTCGCACGCTCCAGCATCACGCTGTCCGTCGCTCTCGATGACAAGCGAAATGCGCCGTTTGTGACCAGCGCCGCCGCGCTTATCTCTTTTCCGAAATCCTTCAATTCAATTCCGACGCCCGGCTTCTCCGGCGAGGCGTCAGAGACGTGGACGGGACGAAAGACGGGATGGGCGACGAGCGCGGGGAAATTTTTATCTGCGCGTTGCAAACGCACGCTTAGAGTGTAATCGTCAATCGCTTCCACACCGAAGGCGGGCGGCTGAGTTTCCGTGTGCGCCGTTTCAGGTCTCTCGGCTTCGGCAGCCTTTCGTCGCTCTTCGGAGACGCCTTGCGCGGCTTCGCCCTGCTCTACCCCGGTCGGTTTGACGACAGCCCTCTGCGCGCCTTCGATATTCTCCAGCAATTTTGCGTGCGGGGCGCGCTCGCTCATGCGGAGCGTGCGCTGCCATGAATTCACGAAATCGCGCGCCGTAACGGGGTCGCCGTTCGACCAGCGCGCATCGTGCCGGAGATAAAAAGTCCACCTGCGCCCATCCTCCGAAGATTCCCAGCGCGTGGCGACGCCCGCGACCGGCTTCAGCGTGCGCGGGTCGTAATCGGTCAAGCCCTCATACATCGCGCGAATAACGTCCGTGTCGGGAGGCGCGACGGCCAGCGCCGGATCGAAGATTTGAGGCACGCCCCCGTCGCTCCAACGAAATTCCTGCGCGCGCGGAACATTCATCTTCCCGTAGAACTGTTCGGCCTCTTCGCTCTCAAAACAGCCGCTCATGACCAATGCGAGACACAGCAGCAAAGAAAGACCGGCGCGCAAAGATAATCCCTTAGCCGAAGATTGAAATAAATATCTGCGTGATGAACAGAGACTTTGAGATACGGCGGAGCACGCGATATTTGAGGACGTGAGAATGACGCCAGCTAATTTGCTTGCCGACTTTTCGAGACGGGTTTTTCGTCCGGCGTTTCTCCCAAACATCATCATTACCATCCAAAAATTCAACTCGATTGAGCGTGACTATCAAACGGCATGACCGACACACCGTTCAGCCTATGGCGAGCGCGCGTAATGCTTCATAGACCTTCTCGGTTTGCCGCCGCGTCCCTGCATGCGTGCCCGATGTGTCAATCGTGTAATCGGCGTAGCGAATCTTCTCTTCCTGCGGCATCTGCGTCGCAATTCTTCTCTCGGCTTCGGCGCGCGAAAACTTGTCGCGATTCAGCAATCTCTTCAACTGAATTTCAGGACGACAATACACGACGATCAGTTTATCGAGACGCTTGTAGCCGCCCGACTCAATCAAGAGCGCGGCGTCAATTACGCCGATGCCTTGCGGATCAATCTCTTCCCAACTTTTGAGATGCTCGTCCTGTGCCGCCATGATAAGCGGATGAAGCAGAGAATTCAAAAGTTTGCGCTTCGATTCGTCGGCAAACACCCGCGCGCCGAGCCGCGCGCGGTCGAGCGTCCCGTCCGCGCCAAGCACCTCTCCGCCGAAGGCTTCAACCAGCGCGCGCAAACCTTCACGCCCCGGTTCGACCACCTGCCGCGCCACCTGATCGGCATCGAGGACGTGGCACCCTAGTTTCGTCAGCACGCTTGAGACAAAAGATTTTCCGACGGCAATTGATCCTGTCAGGCCAACGCGCAACATCTTGCAGTACTAATTTCCTTAAACTTCTCCGAACCACTCGCACTAACCAACTCGCTCAAAAACTTTAAGTCCAAAAAGCTTTTCACCCGCCCGCCTGTCCTCTCTCGACGAATTCTCACACGCATTAGAGCTTGGTTGTTAACCCGCGCCGCCGCCGCGCCGCCGTGAGCGTGTTCTTCATCAACATCACCACAGTTAAAAGCCCGACTCCGCCCGGCACAGGCGTCAGGCGACCTGCCACCGTCTCGACCTCTGCCGGATGAACGTCGCCGACCAGCGTATAGCCGCGCCGTCCCAGAGTTTCCAGACGCTTCCCTGCCTGCTCGCCGAAAAATTCTCGCACCGCCGCTTCGTCTGTAATCCTGTTAATGCCGACATCCACCACGGTCGCGCCCGGTTTGACGTGCTCATGTCGAATGAAACCGGCGCGACCGATAGCGGCAATCAGAATATCCGCCTCGCTCGTCACAGACGGCAGATCGCGCGTGCGCGAATGACAGATCGTCACCGTCGCATCACGTTGTAGGAGAAGTTCCGCGATGGGACGCCCGACGATGTTACTGCGACCCACGACACAAACTCTCGTCCCCATGATTGAGACTCCTGCCCGCACCAGTAATTCGATGATTCCGGCAGGAGTACAAGGAATGAGCGCGGATTGCCTGAGCATCATCCGCCCGACGTTGACCGGGTGAAAGCCGTCCACATCTTTCGACGGATCAATCGTCTCGATGACAGCGGATTCCTCGACGCCCGTCGGCAGCGGCAACTGCACGAGGATGCCGTCAACATCTTCGCGTGCGTTCAGCGTTCGCACCAATTGTAGCAATTGCGCGGTGGTCGTCTCCGCAGGCAACTCATGATATTCAGACTTGATTCCCAACTCCTCGCACATCCGTACCTTGTTACGCACATAGACCATCGAAGCCGGGTCGTCGCCGACGCGGACGGCAGCTAGGCAGGGCACGACTAGATGCTCACGCTTTAACCGCGCAACCTCTGCGGCCAGCTCGCGTTTAATCTCTTCCGCAACGCTCGCGCCGTCCAACACGCCCGCCCGTCGCCTTTTGCTTTCTTTAATAGTTGCGTCCATTTTTAATTTTGGGCGCATCCTAACATAGATTGCGTAGCAGGGTGTATCTGGTAATTGAAGGTGGCTTGTGCGGGGGTAGGATTTATTGGAAGTTAGGATAAGAATGCTGCTCTTCGACCATCTCTACGCCTCTCCGACTGTCGAGAAGTGTTTCGATGGTCGCGATCAGGTCACGGATGCCGCCCGGCTTTTTCAGAAAGGCATCGGCTCCGGCGGACAGCGACTCCTCTTCGCAATCGCTGGCGGTGAACATGATAATCGGAGTTGAGTGATAACAGGTGAGTTCACGCGCGCGTCGTAGAAGGTCGAGACCTCTCATGCCGGGTAGTTCGCAATCCAACATAATCAGGTCGTAGTTTTGGGTGCTCTCCAGTTTTTTCTGCGCAGCGATGCCCTCGCGGCAAATATCAACCAACCAGCCCTCAAGTTCAAGCAGTTGCTTGACCGTGAAGAGCACGAGGTCGTAATCCTCGACGTAAAGGATTTTGATCGGCTGCAAGCTTTAACGCAGTCCTTACAGAGATTCGTGTTTCGACGCCTGACGGCGTCCGAGCTTTCGGGCAGACCTTGAACGGACTACTCGCTGCATAGGTAGCAAGAAATGTTCCTCCGTTTCCCGGTCATCAATATAACGTTGTCGAATGAAGCAGTTGGAAAATCTATTTTAGCGTGGAAAGTTATTTTATCGAGAGTTTAGGTGAGATTCCTGCCACATAGTTCACCGGTGAGGGTGTCCAAAAAATTTAAGGTGGCTGAAGCCCTCATTGAATTATTTACATGCCTCCCCTGCTGCGAATTACGGCGAGGTGTTATGAAATGGAGACTTACAATCTTCCGCAAGGTTTCTTGCAGAGCGTATCTATTTGCACAGATATATATATGTCTTTTCTATATGGTGAGGATGCGGCGACTTCTGAACGAAAGTCAGAGACGCGGGCGCTCAATGATCGAGTTTCGCCGCTGTTTTTCCAGCAATTTTCACCTTCACGTTATCTGCGGCGTTGCGGACGATGCTGAGGCGTCGGCGCTTGGCGGGTCGCCTGTTGCTTAACAAATCCTTCTGACGCCCGTTGAGAATAAAGGCCAACCCCTGATGCGTGATGCCGAGCAGGCGCGCGGCGGCTGTCAACTGACCTTGAGTGGCATCGAGCGCACGACGGATGAGCGTCCCCTCGAAGAGGCGCACTTCTTCGTCCAAAGAGCAGTTTGCCCAAACGTCCGTGAATCCCGCTTTCAGGGTCTGTCGCAAAAGCAGAGTCTCGACGGAATCACCAGTCACTTCCGCGCCCTCTCCGGCCAGCAGGAAGCTACGTTCAATCAGCGAGCGCAATTCACGCGCGTTTCCCTTGAGCGGCAGCTTTTGCATCGCCTCGAAGCTCTCCGGCGTAAAGTTGAGGCGCTTGGCGTGCTGTCTGGAAGTGTTCTCAATGAAATGGCGCGCGATCACAGGAATGTCTTCGGGGCGTTCTCTGAGCGGCGGTATTTCGATGAGAAAGGCGCTCAGACGGTAGAACAGATCGGAGCGGAAACTTCCCATCTCGACCTCCCGCTTCAGGTCGTGGTTGGTGGCAGCGATAATCCGCACGTCAACATGTTCGGGAACGGGCGAGCCGAGTGCGTAAATCTCTCCGTTATCTATCAGACGCAAAAGCTTCGCTTGATTGGCTTCCCGCAAATCGCCGATTTCATCGAGAAACAGCGTCCCGCCATGCGCTTCGCTCACCGCGCCTCTGTAATCTTCGAGAGCATCTGTAAAGCTCCCTTTGCGATGACCGAATAATTGCGATTCAAAGAGCGTGTCGCACAATGCCGCACAGTTGATGGCGACAAAAGCGCCGCGTCGCCCGCTGCGTTGATGAATAAGCCGCGCCAGAACCTCTTTGCCTGTTCCAGTCTCGCCGGTAATCAAGACAGGTCTCGAAGTTGTGGCGACGCATTCGGCATAACGAATGAGGTTCGCGGTCTTTTCCGAACTGTACAGGAAACAGGCCGCATCGAAATCAGAGCTTTGTAAATCGGGCTTGGTGCTCAGCACACGGCGCGCGCACGCGCGCAATCGCATGAGCGTCTCGGCGTGCTGTGCGTCCAACAACAACTCGTCGGCGCGCTCATAGAGCGAGATTAGTTCTCCACGGTTTAGACCTTGCGCCAACTCTTCAATAATCGTCAGGGCGGCTCGGCCAGCGCCATGTCTATCAACTAAAAGTTCAGCAACTTCGATGGCCTCTTCAAGCACTATTCTCGCCTGTTCTGGGCGATTGAGGCGAGAGAGAGAGAGGCCGTGAGTGGTCATCGCTCCGACCAGCAGGGCTTGCTCATCGCCCTTCTTCAGAGAATTGACCGCGCCGCGAACGATTCGTTCGGCGTCGGAGTTGCGTCCCTGCGCGAGCAGAACGCGGGCGCGCGTTTCATCCACTTGCGCCACGCTGCTCATGTCCTTGAGCGCGACGAAAACAGCGCGCGCACGATCCAGATGTTCGTGCGCGTCGCTGAAGCGGCCAACCCTGTAGAGGAGAAATCCGAGGTTGTTTTCGACACGGGCATAAAACGGTGTGTGCCCGGCTTGCTCGAAATGAAAACTGGCGGCGGCAAACTCAATCAGCGCGCCGTCTATGTAGTCCTTCCGGTTCTCGGTCGTCCCCAGACAGTCAAGATTTTGCGCCAGCGTATTATGGAACCGACCCTTGAGAGCATGATTTTCGCTCTGGGCGACGAACGGCAAGGTCTCATTTAAGATATTGTGAGCATCGTTGAAGCGGCTGTCCGAACGCTCGACCATCGCTTGTCGCAGCATGGCGACCGCCCTCAGGTCTGTCTCCGTCTCGTCCAGACGGTCGAGGGCGTCGCGCAGAGAAATGCGCGCCTCGTCGAATGCTCCTTCGCGCCAGTAGCACAATGCTAACTCGGTCTCTGCTTCCGCCGCTTTCGCTCTCAGGCCGAGTCTTTGGAAGTGTTCAAAACTGCGGCTAATCAGATTTTTGGCAACTTCCTGCGCTCCGGATAACTGCCGCGCGCTCCCAATCCAGCCTGACAGCACGCCTGAACGCAAGAGCAGTTCGGCTGAAGTCGCGTCGTCAAAACCGTCCAGAGCGGGTGGTTCGCCGACGCCGCGCCAGTGCTCGCCCAGAGCGTTGCGCGCCGCCTCATAGTTGCCCGCATCGGTCAGTTCGCGCGCCAGTTCACATCGCAGCGTAACCCGTCGTGCGCAGTTGATTGTTGGGTCGTCTATTTGTCGCAATAGTTGAAGTGCCAGATTCATGTGAGGGTTTGCCCTTCCCAGCGTTAGCAAGAATTCTTTGTCAACGTGTGGTTTCTTCGATGGCGTTGGTGTTTCCCGGCTGGCGATTCTGCCGGGGTGTCTCCGCGTCGGCTGGCCTATCCGGCCAAGCAGTTGAGCTAATTGCGAAAGACCGCAGCACTCTTAAGAATCCGAACCGGAAGAAGCTTTTTGAGCGGCTCACCATTAACGTGTGGCTACCGCACTTACGATAAAAAGATTCTAGTAGTTCACGAGCCTGCGCATTGCGGAGCACTGTAGAGGGCATCCTACCCTCACTTCTGCGCTGAATGCAACCCAAATTGCTGCTCATTTCTCTTTCCTGCCCGTCGCCGTTCGGACATCTTTACTGTCCGGGTCTTCCCTGCGGAAACGACTTCGAGTTTCGTTTTTCCGTTCATCGAAATTTCAACGCTCAAAAAGTTGCGCCCGTCGCTTAACTATCGGAGAATCCTGAGCATGTTTCATCCTTCAAAGTTTTGGGACGCATCTGATTTTCCGACCGCGTTCTTTCTCACCCTGCTGCTATTTCTCAGTTCAAGCGCGCTTTCCTGCGGCTCGTCGAAAAAAAGCGGGACGCAGAAGCGTTATCAACTTCAAGGCAAAGTTGTTTCGGTTGACCGCGCGAAATCGAGCGTTGAAATCGCGCACGGAGACGTGCCGGGATTGATGGAAGGCATGACCATGCCTTTTACTCTCAGAGACCGTGACGCACTGCAAATCGTCGCTCAAGGCGACCAGATTCAAGCGACGCTCGTGCTGGATGATGATGGCGCATGGTTGGAAAATCCCGTCATCACGAAGAAGGGCGCGACCATGACCGATGGCGCATCCGCCGCAGAGGGCGCACGCGAGCCGCAGGAGGGTCAAGAAGTACCGGACTTCGTGCTCGTCAATCAGGACGATAAGAGTCGACATCTGCAACAGTACAGGGGGCGCGCGCTTCTTCTGACCTTCATCTACACACGCTGTCCGCAGGCTGAATTCTGTCCGTTGATGAGTTCTAACTTCGCTGAGATTAATCGTGAGACGGAGAAGAATCCCGCGTTGCGTGACGGCGCGCATCTCCTGAGCGTGACGATTGACCCGGCGCATGATACGCCCAAAGTGCTACGCAGCTACGGCGCGGCGCACACTGAAAAATACGCGGACGAAACTTTCGCGCGTTGGGAATTTGCGACGGGCGATGCGGATGAGATTAAGCGGATGGCGACCTTCTTCGGATTGACATACAACGCCGAGAAAGACCAGATCGTTCATTCGCTACGCACCGTTCTCATCGGGACGGATGGACGCATCGTCAAAATTTATCGCGGGAATGAATGGAAGCCCGCCGAGGTCGTCGCCGACCTGCAAAACGCTCTCGCAAATTCTCAGGCCAGAAAATAGACACACCGTCGGAAGAAGTTTCACGCAAAGGCGCCGAGAAGAAAACGCAGCGCAACCAGGAACTTAGGGTTGGTCGCGGGGCCC